>DASVNF010000239.1:0-15749 GCA_036384015.1 Burkholderiales bacterium | reverse complement strand
CCTGCACATCTACGTGCTGGATTGGGATTTCCCCCTGGTCTACGGCACCGACCGCGAATTCCCGCCGCCCTACGGACTAGGCTGGATGCCGCACCGGCGCGTGCACCTGCGCTACGACAATACCCATCCGGTCGCCGGCTCCCATCACCAGAAAGTCGTCGTCATCGACGACAACGTCGCCTTCTCCGGCGGCCTCGATCTCACCAACCGGCGCTGGGACACCTGCGAGCATCGCGGGGTCGATCCGCGGCGCATGTGCAAGGGAGAGCCCTATCCGCCGTTCCATGACGTCATGGCCGCGGTCGACGGCGAGGCGGCGAAATCGCTGGGCGAACTCGCGCGCGAACGCTGGCTTCTCGCCACCGGCGAAGTCATTCCCTACCTGGGCAGCACTTCCGATGCCTGGCCGGAAGACCTGAAACCGGCACTGCGGGACACGACCGTCGCGATCTCCCGGACGTCGCCTCCGACCGAATCCCGTTCCGGCGTGCGCGAAGTCGAGGCGCTGTACCTCGACATGATCGCTTCCGCCCGCAACTGCATCTATATCGAGAACCAGTATTTCACTTCCCACAAGCTGGCGCGGGCGATCGAGGCCCGGCTCGCGGAAAAAAACGGACCGGAAGTGATTCTCGTGTTGCGCCTGCTCAGCCATGGCTGGCTCGAGGAGCACACCATGGAGGTGCTGCGCACGCAGCTGATCAGGAAACTGCGCGACGCCGACAAGCACCGGCATTTCGGCGTCTTCTATCCGCACGTGCCCGGCCTGCGGGAAGGCACCTGCGTAGACGTGCATTCCAAGGTGATGGTGGTCGACGACGAATGGCTGCGCGTCGGCTCCGCGAACCTCTGCAACCGCTCGATGGGCCTCGATACGGAATGCGACCTGACGCTCGAGGCCGGGGGCGACGCGAAGATCATGAAGGTCATCGGCGGCCTGCGCAACAGCCTGCTGGCGGAACACCTGGATGTGACCCCGGACCGGATCGAGGAGGCGAGGAAAACCACCGGCTCGCTGATCCGGGCGGTGGAATCCCTGCAGGGCGGGGAGCGCAGCCTCAAATCGCTGGTGGAAGTGAAGGAATGGCCCGACGCGGTGGTCGAAATGGCGGCCCTGGCCGATCTCGACAAACCGGTGTCCCTCGATTCGCTCATGGAACACATCTCCGCGCCCGTGCAGACCAAGTCCGCGCCGCGGCGCTGGCGAACCTTGCTGGTCGCGATCGCGGTGCTCGCCGTCCTCACGGCGATCTGGCGTTACACCCCCCTCGCCCAGTACGTCACCGCGGAGCGCATCACCGCCCTCGCGGAAAACGTCTCCGGCCTGTGGTGGGTGCCCCTGCTGCTCATCGCCGCCTACACGCCCGCCTGCCTGACCATGTTTCCGCGACCGCTTATCACGTTGTTCGCCATCGTGGCCTTCGGCCCTGCACTGGGGGCCGCGTATGCCATGTGCGGCATCCTGCTCGCCGCGGCCGTGACGTACTGGATGGGCACCTGGATGAATCCCGCGACAGTGCGGCGCATCGCCGGAGAAAAACTGAACCACGTCAGCGAAATCCTGCGGGAACGCGGACTGCTCGCCGTGACGGCGCTCAGGCTGGTTCCGCTGGCGCCCTTTTCCGTCGAAGGCCTGGTGGCGGGCGCGATCCGCATCAAGCTGTGGCATTTCCTGCTGGGAACGTTTTTCGGAACCCTGCCGGGGACGTTCGCGACGACGGTGTTCGGCGACCAGATCAGCAGCGCGTTGCGCAATTCGGGGCAGATCAACTACTGGATCATCGGCGGTGTCGTCGCGGTAATGGCGGCGGGGACCTGGTTCGTCAAGCGCTGGCTGTTCAACAGCAAGTCCAAGGGCGCAGCGAAGCCCAGAAAACGTTCGCGGAAAGCCAAAGCGGCGCCTGCGTGATCGGGCGGCAACCGGCATCTTTTTCTATTACGCCGTCCGGTCGCCTGCAAATTTTACCGGGACCCTGCCAGTTTTACAGCCCGCCACCGGGGAGCGGCATCCGCGACGGCGGCGTCAGTCTGAAGCTAAGGAAATGAATCCGCGGACTTATGCGATGCCGCCGCGGCGGAATCCATCTGGCTCCGATCTTGCTGAACAGGAAAGGCCGCGCATCCGCATCCCACCTTCATGCGACCGGCATGTCAGAACACACGGGTGGAACGGGGAAAACCACATTGCCACACGCGAATACAGTGCTGCGGCCGGCGCCGGAGCGGCGCATGGAAAGAAGGACCCATGCCACCCACCCGCACGGGCCGGAAGCGGGGATGGGCGAGTGCACCCTCAAGGTCGCTTCCTACAACATCCACCTCGGCATCGGGCGTGACGGCGTCTTCAAGCCGGAACGCATCGCCAGCGTGATCGCGGAGCTGGATGCGGATGTCATCAGCCTGCAGGAAGTGGCGCGGACCAGCGACGGATTCGACATGCTCGCCTACCTGAGCCAGGCCAGCGGCTACCATGGGATTCCCGGCCCCACCCTGGTGACCGCGCGCGGCGACTACGGCAACGCCATGCTCACGCGCCTCGCGCCCGGGGAAATCGAGCGCTGGGACATCAGCGTGCCGCGGCGGGAGCCGCGCGGCGCGATCGCGATGATGGTCCACAAAGGCGGCTGGTCCCTGCGCATGATCGCCACCCATCTCGGACTGTGGCCGGGCGAGCGGCGCCGCCAGATCCGCAAGCTGCTCGGCCTCATGCAGCAGGCCGGCAGCATCCCGACCGTGCTGATGGGCGACGTCAACGAATGGTTCCTGTGGGGCCGGCCGCTGCGCTGGCTGCACCGGCATTTCCTCCAGACCCCCGGACCCGCCACGTTTCCCTCGAACTGGCCGGTGTTCGCCCTCGACCGCATCTGGGTCGAGCCGCGGCGCGCCTTGCAGCAGGTTGCCGCGCATCGCAGCGCCGTGGCCCGGCTCGCCTCCGATCACCTGCCGATCACGGCAACGATCCGTTTCGCCGCCGAAGCGAAGGAGAACCCATGATCCGCGAAGACGAAACAGGCGTGGAAGACCGTGACCCGGTTCGCGACTCGTCCGGCGCCTACGGCCCGTACAAGCAGCACGGGGTGGACGTTCCGACCATGGCGCACCTGGCCCGGCAGACCATGGCGATCGTGCTCGCCGGCGGCAGGGGTACGCGCCTCGGGGCGCTGACGGAGCGCCGGGCGAAGCCGGCCGTCCCCTTCGGCGGCAAGTTCCGGATCATCGATTTCGCGCTGTCGAACTGCCTGAATTCCGGCATCCGCCGCATCGGCGTGGCGACGCAATACCAGGGCCGCAGCCTGAACCACCACCTGCACCGGGGCTGGTCGTTTCTCGACGGCCGCTTCAACGAATTCATCGAAGCCCTGCCCGCGCAGCAGCGCGAGGGCGGGGACTGGTACAAGGGCACCGCGGATGCGGTTTTCCAGAACATCGACTTCCTGCGCAGACAGGACGCGCAGATCATCCTGGTCCTCGCCGGCGACCACATCTACAAGATGGACTACGCGCGGATGCTGGACGAGCACGTCTCGCGGCGCGCGGACATGACGCTGGGGTGCGTCGAAGTGCCGCTCGCGGAAGCCTCGCAGCTTGGCGTCCTCGCGGTGGACGACCGCTTCAACGTCGTCGGCTTCCAGGAAAAACCCCGGCACCCCAGCCCCATTCCCGGCCGCCCCGACCGGGCGCTCGGCAGCATGGGCATCTATGTCTTCAATGCGGCGTTCCTCTACGAGCAGCTCGCCCGCGACGCTTCGGATGCGTCGTCGGCCCACGATTTCGGCTTCGACCTCATCCCCTACCTGGTGCGCAAGGGCGCCCGCATCTTCGCTCACCGGCTGAAGGACAGCTGCACGCAGCTCAACGACGGCGAACCCTACTGGCGCGACGTCGGCACCATCGACGCCTATTGGGAAGCGAACCTGGAACTGACCCGCGTCTCTCCCGCGCTGAACCTGTACGACCAGTCGTGGCCGATCTGGACCTACCAGGAGCAGGTGCCGCCGGCGAAATTCATCTTCGACCGCGACGACCGCCGCGGCGGCGCGCACGATTCCATGGTTTCGGGCGGCTGCATCATCAGCGGCTCGATCGTCAGGGGCTCGCTCCTGTTCTCGAGCGTGCACGTGGACAGCTATTGTTCGGTGGACGAGTGCGTGATCCTGCCCCATGCGGAAATCGGCGCGCGCGCGCAACTGCGCAGGGTGGTCGTCGATTCGGGCGTGCAGATTCCGCGCGGATTGCGCGCCGGTTTCGATCCCGAAGAGGATGCGCGGCGGTTTCACGTGACCCCCGGCGGCATCACGCTCATCACCGCCAGCATGCTTGCGGAACGCCCGCAGCTCGCCGGCTGAACCCCTGGCGCCCGGATGCAGTGAGCCGAACCGATCCGGACGCCGTCCGTAACACCCTTACCCGAGAACTCATCTCCATGAAACACAAGGCAGTACAACCGGTGACCTCGGTGTGGCCGGGCCGGCCCCACCCGCAGGGCGCGCATTGGGACGGCGAAGGCGTCAATTTCGCGCTGTTTTCCGAGCACGCGGAAAAAGTCGAGCTGTGCTTGTTCGATGACAGCGGCAGGCGGGAAATCCAGCGCATCGACGTCCGCCACCGGTCCGATCACGTCTGGCATTGCTACCTGCCCGAGGCGCGGCCGGGCATGCTCTATGGCTACCGGGTGCATGGTCCCTACCAGCCCGAGCAGGGACACCGCTTCAATCCGAACAAGCTGCTGCTCGATCCCTATGCGCGCTACATCTCTGGGTCGCTGCGCTGGAGCGATGCGCACTTCGGCTACTCCATCGGGCACAAGCGCGAAGACCTGTCCTTCGACCGCCGCGACAGCGCGAGCGGCATGCCCAAGTGCAAGGTCATCGACAACGCCTTCAGCTGGGGCGATGACCGCAGCCCGGATGTGCCCTGGAATGAAATGGTGGTTTACGAAGTGCACGTCGGCGGCTTCACGCGCCAGCATCCGGAAGTGCCACAACCGTTGCGCGGCACCTATGCCGGCCTTTGCTGTCCGCCGGTCATCGACCACCTGCAGCGCCTCGGCGTCACGACCATCGAGCTGATGCCGGTGCACGCCTTCGTGGACGACCGCCGGCTGGTGGAACAGGGACTGCGCAACTACTGGGGCTACAACACCATCGGCTTCTTCGCCCCCGACATGCGCTACAGCGCGTCGGGAAAGACGGCGGAGTTCAAGACCATGGTGAAGACGCTGCACTCGGCCGGCCTGGAAGTGATCCTCGACGTGGTCTACAACCATACCGCCGAAGGCAACCACTGCGGACCCACCCTGTCATTCCGCGGCGTGGACAATGCATCGTACTACCGGCTGACGGGCGACAACCCGCGCTATTACCAGGACTACACCGGCTGCGGCAACACGCTCAACATGCAGCATCCGCGGGTGCTCCAGCTCATCATGGATTCGCTGCGCTTCTGGGTGACGGAAATGCACGTCGACGGCTTCCGCTTCGACCTGGCCGCCGCCCTCGCCCGCGAGCTGCACGAGGTCGACCGCCTGGGCGCGTTCTTCGACATCCTGCGCCAGGACCCGGTCCTGTCCCAGGTCAAGCTGATCGCCGAACCCTGGGACCTGGGCGAAGGCGGCTACCAGGTCGGCAACTTCCCGGTCGGCTGGGCCGAATGGAACGACCAGTACCGCGACACCATGCGCGCCTACTGGAAAGGCGACGGCGGGCTCATCGGCGATTTCGCGCGGCGGCTGACGGGCTCCAGCGACCTCTACGGCCGCAACGGCCGCAGCCCCGTCGCCAGCGTGAACTTCGTCACCGCGCACGACGGCTTCTCCCTGCACGACCTGGTGTCGTACAACGACAAGCACAACGAGGCCAACGGCGAAGAGAACCGCGACGGCTCCAGCAACAACCTGTCGTGGAATTGCGGCGCGGAAGGTCCGACGGACGACGCCGGGATCAACGCGCTGCGCGAGCGGCAGAAGCGCAACATGCTGGCCACCGTGCTGCTGTCGCAGGGCGTGCCGATGCTGCTCGCGGGCGACGAGATCGGCCGCACGCAGCGCGGCAACAACAATGCCTATTGCCAGGACAACGAGATTTCCTGGCTCGACTGGAACCTGGACGACGCCCGCAAGCGCCTGCTCGAATTCACCGCCAGGGTGATCGAGCTGCGGCGCAGCCATCCGGTGTTCCGCCGCCGCGATTTCTTCCAGGGCAAGCCGCTGGAGGGAAATGCCACCAAGGACATCGTCTGGCTCAAGCCGGACGGAACCGAAATGACCGCCGACGAATGGAGCAAGGATTTCGCGCGCTGTCTCGGCGTCTATCTTTCCGGCGACTCCGTGCTGGAGACCGACAGGCGCGGGCGCCCGCTCAAGGATGCCAGTTTCCTGATCCTGTTCAATGCGCACCACGATCGCATTCCGTTCCGGCTGCCCGACATCGCGGGGGGCGACTGGATGCCGCAACTCGATACGGCCTTCGACACCGGCGCGCCGCAACTGGGCGCCGCGGCGTCGGGCACCGAGTATCCGCTCGAGGGACGTTCGCTGGCGCTGCTGCGCCAGATCGGCTCCAATTCGTGAAGCGCAGACACCGCATGCCGTTCGGGGCCGAATGCGGCGGCGATGGCGGCGTGCGCTTCCGGTTGTGGGCGCCGGACGCGCAAACCGTGCACCTGGACCTCGGCCAGCAATACCAGCGCGCGCGCCTGCCCATGCAGCGCGACGCGGACGGCTGGCACACCATCCGGGTGCCGGACGTCGCGGCGGGCGCCCGGTACCTGTTCCGCATCGACGACCGGATCAGCGTTCCCGATCCCGCCTCCCGCCACAATCCGGAAGACATCCACGCCGCCAGCGCCGTGGTGGACCCGGAGGCGTTCGACTGGCCGGATGCGGATTGGCGCGGCCGTCCCTGGGAAGAAGCGGTGATCTACGAATTGCACGTGGGCACCTTCACGCCTGAAGGCACTTTCGCAGCCGCGGTGGAACGGCTCGACTACCTGGTCGAGCTCGGCGTGACGGCGATTGAAATCATGCCCGTCGCGGACTTTCCGGGACGGCGCGGCTGGGGCTATGACGGCGTGCTTCCCTTCGCGCCCGACGCCGCCTACGGGACGCCCGCCGACCTCAAGCGCCTGGTGGCGGAAGCGCACGCGCGCAACCTGATGGCGATCCTCGACGTGGTGTACAACCATTTCGGCCCGGAAGGCGCCTACCTGCACGAGTTCGCGTCGGCTTTCTTCAATCCGGCGCATGCGACGCCGTGGGGCGCCGCGATCAACTTCGACGGCGACCGCTCCGCCGTCGTGCGCGATTTTTTCATCCACAACGCGCTGTACTGGCTGGAGGAGTTCCACTTCGACGGCCTGCGCCTCGACGCCATCCAGGCCATCGCCGACGATTCCGGACGGCATGTCGTTTCCGACGTGGCTGCCGCGATCCGCGCCGGCCCGGGGCGCGACCGGCACGTGCACCTGATCCTGGAGAACGAGAGCAACCAGGCCTCCTTTCTTTCGCGCCACGGCGGATCCGCGCCCGCGCATTCGCATCCGGCCCATGCGAACGCCCAGTGGAACGACGATTTCCATCACGCCCTGCACGTGCTCGCGACCGGGGAGCAATCCGGCTACTACACCGACTATGCGGAGCAGCCGCTGTGGTACCTCGGCCGCGCGCTGGCGGAAGGATTCGGCTACCAGGGCGAACCCTCGCGCTTTCGCCGCGGCCAGCCGCGCGGCGAAAAGTCGAATGAACTGCCGTCGACGGCGTTCATCAATTACACGCAAAGCCATGACCAGGTCGGCAACCGCGCGCTCGGCGAGCGCATTGCGCACCTGGCGCCCGCGCGCATCCTGCGCCTGGGCGTGGTCAGCCTGCTGCTGTCGCCCGGCATTCCCATGCTGTTCATGGGCGAGGAGTTCGCCGCCTCCACGCCTTTCCTGTTCTTCTGCGATTTCGGCCCCGACCTCGCGGTCAAGGTCCGGGAAGGACGCCGCCGCGAGTTCGCCGAGTTCGGTCACGCCGGCGACCTCCCCGACCCCAACGATCCGGCCACGTTCGCGGCCTGCAAGCTGCGCTGGGACGAAATCGGCAGCCCGGATCACGAAGAATGGCTGGCGCTCTACCGCAACCTGCTGGCGATCCGGCAGCGGGCCGTCGTTCCCCACCTGGCCGGCCCCCACCACAGGGGACGCTTCGCGGTGATCGACGACTCGCGGCTCACCGTCGACTGGCTGCTCGGCGACGGCACGCCGCTGGCGTTGCGGGCGAATTTTTCCGCGCAGGCGTGGACCCTCGAACATCCGCCCGGCGGCACCGTCATTTTCCCCGACAGTCCGGAAGCCCCGCGCACGCACGTCCCGCCGCATGGCGCGCTGTGGACCCTCGGCGCCACGCCGGCGACATGAAGCCGGAACTGCGGATTCCGCGGGCCACTTATCGTCTGCAATTTCACCGCGGCTTCACCTTCCGCGACGCCATCGCGCTGGTCCCCTATCTCGCGGACCTGGGCATCAGCCACCTCTACTGCTCGCCTTATCTGCGCGCCCGCAGCGGCAGCACCCACGGCTACGACATCGTCGACCACCAGTCGCTGAATCCCGAGATCGGCACGCGCGAGGAATTCGACCGGCTGGTCGCCGAGCTCGACGCGCACGGGATGGGGCAGATCCTCGACGTGGTGCCGAACCACATGGGCATCATGGGCGCGGACAATGCCTGGTGGCTGGACGTGCTGGAGAACGGCCAGTCCTCGGCTTTCGCCGATTTTTTCGACATCGACTGGCATCCGGCGGCGTCGCACCTGCGCAACCGCGTGCTCGTGCCGGTGCTGGGCGACCACTACGGCGCGGTGCTGGCGCGCGGAGAACTGGTGCTGGGCCTGGATGCGGCGGCCGGCGCCTTCAACGTGCAGTATCACGAGCACCGGTTTCCCATCGATCCGCAAACCTGCGCCGTGGTGTTGCGGCATGCGGCGAGCCTTGCGCCCGCCGGCGCGGCCGCGGGCCTGGAAGACCTGGCCGGCGCCTTTGCCGGCCTGCCGGACCGGGATGACACCTCCGGAGAAAACAGCATCAAACGCAGCGCGGCACAGCCGCATTGCAAGCAGCGTCTCGCCGCGCTGTGCCGCGAGGATCGCGCCGCCCGCCACGCGGTGGAGGAAGCCATCCGCTTCCACAACGGCAGCCCGGACCGGGCGGAAAGCTTCGACGCCCTGCACGAGCTGCTCGAGCGGCAGGCCTACCGGCTGGCGTACTGGCGCGTGGCCCTCGACGAGATCAATTACCGGCGGTTCTTCGACATCAACGACCTCGCCGCGCTGCGCATGGAAAACGAAACGGTGTTCGAGGCCACCCACGAGTTCATTTTCGAGCTGGTGGGCAAAGGCGCCGTGCACGCATTGCGCATCGACCACCCCGACGGCCTGCTGGATCCCGCGGCGTATTTCGACCGGCTGCAGCAGCGCTTCCGGCAGCAGACGGGCGCCGCCGCGGATGAACGGCTGTACGTCGTTGCCGAGAAAATCATCGCGCCGTTCGAGAACCTGCCCGGCAACTGGAACGTCGACGGCACGACCGGCTACCGGTTCGCCAACGTGGTCAACGGCCTGTTCGTCGACGGCGCCGCGGAACGGCGCTTCACCCGTGTGTACGAAGCGTTCACCGGCGAGCGCGCCAGCTTCGGCGAAATCGCGCGGGCGTCGAAACGGCTGGTCCTGCGCACCGCGCTGGCGAGCGAGCTGACCGTGCTCTCGGCCCGGCTGGAACGCATCGCGCGGGCCGACCGCCTGTCGCGCGACTACACGCTCAATACCCTGCGCCAGGCGCTGGTGGAAATCGTCGCGGCGTTCCCGGTCTATCGCACCTATATCGCCGAGGACATTTCCCCGGAAGACCGGCGCTACATCGACTGGGCGGTGGCGCGGGCGCGGCGCCACAGCCCTGCCGCCGATCCCTCCATTTTCGATTTCGTGCGCAGCGTGCTGTCATGCGAGGCGGCGGGCAGCGCGCCGGCCGCGGAAGTGCGCCGGTTTGCCCGCAAGTTCCAGCAGCTCACCGCGCCGGTGACGGCAAAGGGCGTCGAGGACACCGCTTTTTACAGTTACAACCGGCTGCTTTCCCTCAATGACGTCGGCAGCGACCCGTCGGAATTCGGTTACGGGGTCAGCGCCTTTCACGGCGCCAGCGCCGACCGCGCGGCGTCCTGGCCGCACACCATGCTGGCGACCTCGACCCACGACAACAAGCGATCCGAGGACGTGCGCACCCGCATCGACGTCTTGAGCGAAGCGACGGCCGCGTGGAAATTGCAGCTGCGCAGGTGGGCGCGGATGAACCGCAGCAAGAAGCGCAAGGTGGATGACCGGCTCGCGCCCGGCCGCAACGACGAATACCTGCTGTACCAGACCCTGGTCGGCAGCTTCCCGGCCGAGCCGCACGACCTGTCCGCCTACCGGGAGCGCATCCAGGCCTACATGCTCAAGGCCCTGCGGGAAGCCAAGGTGGAGAGCAGCTGGATCAATCCGAACGCGGACTACGAAGCCGCAACCCGCTCGTTCGTGGATGCCGTGCTGTCCGACAGCGGGCGCAATCTGTTCCTCGAGGATCTGCGCGAAGTCCTGGCGCCGATCGCCTGGCTGGGCATGCTCAACAGCCTGTCCCTGGTGCTGATCAAGCTGACCTCACCCGGCGTGCCGGATATCTACCAGGGCAACGAACTGTGGGATTTGTCGCTCGTCGATCCGGACAACCGCCGGCCCGTCGACTATGCACTGCGGCGCGAGCTGCTCGCCGGCCTGATGCAGACCGGATCCCGGGGCATGCGCGCGGCAGACCTGTTCGCCAGGCCCGCCGACGGCCGCGCCAAGCTCTACTACACCTGGCGCTTGCTCGCCCTGCGCCGTGAATGGCCCGACGTGTTCCTGCTCGGCGACTACACGCCGATACAAGCGGAAGGCACGCACAAGGCGCACGTCGTTGCGTACGCCCGCCGTCACGCCGACCGCGGCATCATCGCCATCGGCGGGCGCCTGTTCGCCACGCTGGGGATCACGCAATCCGCCCTGCCCTGCGGCGAAGCCGTCTGGAAAGATACCCGCATCGCCCTGCCGTTTCTGGAAGACGGCACCGAACTCACCGACGCCCTCAGCGGTAACCGCACGACGGTGGAGCAAGGGACGATAGCGATGGCGCGGGCGTGGGGGGAGTTGCCGGGGGCCGTCCTGACGTATGAAGCAGAGAAAAGAGAAGAGAGATGAGAGAAAAGAGAAAAGGACCACCCTATTTGCCAATTACCTGTAGAAGTCTTGATCTGATCTGACACTCACTGCTTGACATTCAGGCACCACAAAACGGGTCACTGTCAGATTAAGTCGCGACTTCTACATCTCAGGACTTCCTCTTTCCTCTTTTCTCTCTTCTCTTTTCTCTTTTCTCTTTCCTCTTTTCTCTCGTCTCTCTTCCCTCGCCTCTACTCGCAACTCCTCTGCACCTCTCTCAACGCCGCTGCGTACGCGGGATCGAGGCGGCGCTGGAGCACGCCGGACTGCTGGGGTTCGAGATCCCAGAGGCCGCTGCGATTCCACTGATTGATGTTGTCCCAGGCCGGCGTATCGATCACGGGATACAGGCAGACGCCCTGCACCGGCACGCCGTGCTGGCGCGCGATGCGGGTTTCCTCACCGATTTCCCGGAGCCATGCCGATCGTTCGATGCCGAAGTGCCCGGTCTCGGCGATGACCAGCGGCCGGCCGTAGCGACCGTGGACTTCCTGCAGCATGCGCGACAGCGCCACGCGCCGGGGATCGTCCACGCGCCAGCGCAGCGTGCGCCCGGTACCGAGTTCCCACTGGTTTTCGCGGTAGTAGTGCAATCCCACGAAATCCAGGTAGGAGGGATCGCCTCCGAGCTCCGGTGCGCTGCGCCCGCTCACCATGTCCCAGGCCGCGAACTGGAGTTCGTTGCGCCGGCAGGCCTCGGCATGCAACTCCGGCCGCCCGGCGGGCGCGACCACGCGGACCAGCGGATCGGTATGCATGAACCTGGCTTTCGGATCGACTTCCCGGATGGCCGCGCACGCCGCAACCGATGCCCGGACGAGCTGCTTCCTGACTTCGCCTTCGCGGCGGTCCAGTCCGGCCCGGCGGCAGTGGGACGGCCCGTTGCCGCAGGCCGCGGACGCCAGGAAGGACAATTCGTTGATGGGAACGTAGACCGGGGCCGCTTCCGCGGCGTCCGCCAGGTATCGCGCCACCGCGCGCGCATAGCGGCCGAACCGGTCGATGAAGTCGGCGGATAACACGTCCACATCATCCGGCCAGCCGTAGTGGCAAAGCGTCCAGATCGCCTGCAACTGCCGGGAACGGAGCGCATCGAGCCGGTCCCGCAGCGCCGAGAAATCGTAGCGTCCGCCGCGGTCCACCCGGCGCCAGCCGATGGTTTCGCGGACCGTGCGGATGCCGAAGTCCGCCAGCCGCGCATAGTCGGCCGCCGCCTGCGACTGGTGCTGGGTGACCTGGCACATGTCGACCAGATGATCGCCGCCTTCGTAACCCGCGATCCAGAACGAGTCGAAGGCCCTGGCGTTGCGGGACGCCAATTCCGGGGCCGGCCGAAGCTCCAGCCGGACCGCCTGAAGAACCGGGGTGCTGCGCCGGGGAGGCCTGTCTACGCGGGGTACGCCGGGCACGTGGGGCTGCGGCAGAGTGCGAGCGCCTGCGATAGCGGTGTTCTTCATGTTTGTCCTCCCAGACAGGTTTGACCAGCCATTCGACGGCTGCAATGTTCGTGCCGAAAAAAATCCGGCACGCCGCCAAAGGCTTGGAAAAAACCGGGACCCGAAGAGGAGAAATTTTTACCGACCGCTTGAAAAATTTTCCGGTAAGGAATGCCGTTCTTGCCGACGGCATGCCGAACCGTACGCCGGCGTGCCGGTCACACAGCACGGTGCAGGCGCCGGCCCTACTCTCGAAACTTGCGACACATGGAAATGCTGCGGAACCTTCATCCCTGGGCGACAACGGCAATCTGGGCTGTCGCGGCGCTTGTCCTCGTCACCGTGGCCTGCCGGGTCGCGCTGACGATCGCCCATCGCCTGACCCGCGGCCGTCCGATTCCCGAAGTGCTGGTGGACTGCGCCGCGGAACCGTTGCGGCTGCTGGTCACCCTGCTCGCCCTGCAGGGCGTCTGGCAAGCCGCGCCCGGCGGCCTGATGTGGATCGGTGGCATACGCCATCTGACGCTGGTGCTCATCATCGGCACCGCGTCCTGGCTGGCCGCGCGAATGGTTTCCGCCGTGACCCGGATCATCATCCTTTCGCATCCTGCAGATATCGCCGACAACCTCTACGCCCGGCGCATCCAGACCCAGGCGCGGGTGCTGAGCCGCACGCTGGTGTTGTTCATCATCATCTTCGGCGTGGCGGCCGCGCTGATCACTTTTCCCAGCGTGCGCCAGATCGGCACCGGCCTGCTCGCTTCCGCGGGCCTGGCCGGACTCGTGGTGGGTTTCGCCGCCAAACCGCTGCTGGGCAACGTGCTCGCCGGACTGCAGATCGCCCTCACCCAGCCGATCCGCCTCGACGACGTGGTCGTGGTAAACGGCGAGTTCGGGCGCATCGAGGAGATCACCGGTTCCTATGTAGTCAGCCGGCTGTGGGATGAACGGCGGCTGATCGTGCCGCTGCAATGGTTCATCGAGAATCCGTTCGAAAACTGGACGCGCAGCACCTCCGAGATCCTCGGCACCGCCTTCCTGTGGGTCGACTATTCGATGCCGCTGGAACCGCTGCGCGCGGAACTGACGCGGATCTGCGAAAACAGTCCCGAGTGGGACCGCAAGGTCTGCAACCTGCAGGTCGTCGACACCAGCGAGCGCGCCATGCAGCTGCGCCTGCTCGTCAGCGCCGCCGACGCCGGGCGCGGCTGGAATCTGCGCTGCCGCGTGCGCGAACAGATGATCGCATTCATCGAGCGCAATTATCCGCAGAGCCTGCCGAGGGTGCGGTCAGAAACGGAGAAGGAAAGGGAAGAGAAAAGAGAAGAGATAAAACAGAAAAGCGAAAGCGGTGACGGAAAGGCGTGACAGGAATGCGTGACGCGTGACGGGGATATTTCTTGCACGAAATCGTCTGCGGCGCGCCCTACTGTCACTCGTCACGCCCTGCTGTCACTCGTCACGCCTTTACAAAAGCAAAAGCCCCTGGTTCAAGGGAATGAAGACCAGGGGCAGACGATTCCGCCAGGCCGGCACAGGGGCCGGTGACGAACCATCTGAACGTAGGAAATCCGGCAGGAAGAAAGGTTCCCTAAAAGAGAAGAGGCGAGAGAAGAGAGACGAGAGAAAAGAGAAAAGGTACGGGGCAGCGCTTTCTAGCTGTTTCCTCTTCTCTCTTCTCTTTTCTCTCTTCTCTTTTCTCTCGCCTCACGCCTCTCACCCTTTCGCGATCAGGCTCCGCGGCCCCTTGCGCGGGTCGGTCTGGTCGCGGGCATCGCGCGGGGTCACCTCGGCCTCGGCGGTCACCGAGGGATCGTTGCCGACCACGGCGGGATCGGGATCGGTCCCGATCGACGTATCGGTGTCATCGCCCGCCTGCGCGGCCGGATCGAAGCCGGCGGGAAATTCGCGGGTGTCGGCGTGGGCCTCGCCTTCGAATTCATCCTCTTCCAGCATGTCGTACCGGCCGATGTAGAGAGACAGCTTGTCGAGCGACACGACGCCGACCAGCGATTCATTTTCGTCGGTCACCACCAGCCGGCGAACCCTGTGCTGCTCCATCAGGTCGGCGGCATCCTCGACCTCGCTGTTTTCGGGCAGGGCAACCACGCCCTCGGTCATCGCCTGCTCGACGATGGTCTCGTCGGGACTGAGGCCGCGGGAAACCGCCCGCACCGTGATGTCGCGGTCGGTGATCACGCCCACCATTTGTCCGCCGCGCATCACCGGCAGGAAGCCCACGTTCTCGTTTTCCATCAACGTCGCGGCAAAGCGCAGCGAAGCGTCGTTGCCGATCGTCTCGACGGATTTGGTCATGATGTCCCTGAGCTGCATGGCGATCTCCTGTCTGCACAGCAAAATGAAGGAAGCTACCGGCTCGGGTTCTACAGGAAACCGGTCCGCTGCGGCTGAAGATGCCAATCCGAATCTCCATCGAGACAACGGCTGACGTCCGCAGCGGACCCGGTTCCTTTCGAAGAGGCGGCAGCCTCGGACCTTTATCAGCAACGAACGTGCCGGATGAAAAATGACGTGGAATGAATGCACTACGGTTCGCGACGGCGAACGGAAGTGGTAAGAGTTACGGGAGGGGGGAAAGGATTACCGGGAAACCCGTGACGGACGTGACATCACGGCCTTTCACGTCTTTCTCGCCGGCAACGTGAACCGGAACGTCGAGCCCGCTCCGACCTGGCTCTCCACGCTGATGGTTCCGCCGTGCGCCTCCACGAAGGTCTTGACGATGGCGAGGCCGAGGCCGGATGCGTCCTCGCCCTTGCCGTCGGTTTCAAACTTCTCGAATATGCTTTCGAGGCGCTCCGGCTCGATCCCGGTCCCGTTGTCCGTGACCCGGCATGTCACCGTTCCGTCCGCCGCTTCCTCCGCGCCGATCTCGATCTCGCCCTGCGGCGCGTGCACGATCGCGTTGGCGATCAGGTTCTGAAAGATCCGCGTCAACAAGGCTGCATCCGCATGGACTACCAGTTCGTCCGGCACGGCGTTGGCGAGGCGCGCGCTCCCGGTCCCCGCGATCGGATTCAGGTCATAT
>DASVNF010000238.1:0-9170 GCA_036384015.1 Burkholderiales bacterium | reverse complement strand
ATGCCTCGGGTGTGGACCTCACGCAGTTCCGGCGGTGGTACGACCAGGCCGGCACGCCGGTGGTCGATGCGACCGGCAGCTACGATGCGGGGCGGCGGCGCTACACCCTGACGCTGCGCCAGACCTGTCCGCCGACGCCGGGGCAGCCTGACAAGCTGCCCTTCCATATTCCCGTGGCGGTCGGACTGCTCGATGCGAGCGGCCGGGACATGCCGCTGCAACTGGAGGGCGAAAGCAGCCCGGCCGCGGGCACCCGCGTTCTGTCTTTCACGAAGGCGGAGCAGGCATATACCTTCGTCAATGTCCCGCAGGTCCCGCTGCCGTCATTGCTCCGCGGATTCTCCGCGCCGGTCAACCTGCGCTACGACTACGGCGAAACCGGTCTTGCAATGCTGATGGCCCACGATTCCGACGCGTTCAATCGCTGGGAGGCGAGCCAGAGGCTGGCGCTGGACCTGATGTTGCGTGGCATCGGCGCGGTTCGCGCGGGGCAACAACCGGTATTCCCGGAATCCTTTGTCGAAGCTTTCCGGCGCACCCTGCAGAACGCGAAGGAGGACCCGGCATTCGCCGCCGAGGCATTGGGCCTGCCCTCGGAGGCCTACGTCGCCGAGCAGATGGATGTGGTGGATGCCGATGCCATCCATGCGGTGCGGGTCGGTTTGCGCAAACATCTCGCCGCTTCCCTCAGTACGGAGTTGCTGTCCGCCTATCGGATTTTCGCCACATCCGGCGACTACAGTCCCGATGCGGCATCCGCGGGACGTCGCTCCCTGCGCAATCTCTGCCTGGGCTACCTCATGGAGCTCGACGATGGCGCAATCCGTTCCCTGTGCCTGAAGCAGTTCGTATCCGCCGGCAACATGACGGATGCCATGGCCGCGCTCACCGCGTTCGCCAATACCGATTGTGTGGAACGCGCCACGGTGCTGGAAAAATTCTACGCAAAATGGAAGGACGAGCCGCTGGTGGTGGATAAATGGTTCGCGGTGCAGGCCGCTTCACGTCTGCCCGGAACGCTCGGCGAAGTGAAGAAACTGATGCAGCACCCGGCATTCACCATCAAGAACCCGAATCGCGCCCGCTCAGTGATCGGCAGCTTCTGCAGCGGCAATCACGTGCGCTTTCATGCCGCCGACGGATCGGGTTATGCGTTCGCCGCGGATCAGGTGATCGCGCTCGACGCGCTCAATCCGCAGGTCGCGGCGCGCCTGGCTCGCAGTTTCGACCGCTGGCGCAAATTCGAGCCTGCCCGCCAGCAGCACTCCAGAAGCGCGTTGGAACGCATTCGCGCCACGGCGGCGCTGTCGAAGGACACGATGGAAGTCGTCACCAAGGCATTGGCCGGACAGCAAGCAGCCGCATGAAGACCGGCGTCACCATCTATCACAATCCGCGCTGCGGCAAGAGCCGCGACACGCTGGCGATCCTGCAAGACAAAGGCGTCGAGCCGGACATCGTTGAATACCTGAAGACCCCTCCCACCGCAGCAGAATTGCGCGGCATCCTGAAGAAACTCGGCATGAAGCCGGAGCAGATCGTGCGCAAGGGCGAGGACGTCTACAAGCAGAAATTCTCCGGCAAACCACTGAGCGACGACCAGTGGCTCGACGCCCTCGAGAAGAATCCCATCCTGATCGAGCGGCCGATCGTGGTGAAGGGCAGCAAAGCCGTGATCGGACGTCCGCCGGAGAATGTGCTGAGCCTGCTCGCCTCACCCTAGCCCTCTCGCCAACAGTGGAGAGGGAACTGCAGACCTAACGACTCCTGCTGCGCGAAGGCACCTTGGTGCGCCCTGCCTTTCGCGCATGGCCTTCGAAGAACTTCGCCAGCAAATCGACATCGCCGCGGCGCGATCCCGAGGGCCGGGCCACCAGCGCAATCGTTCGCGAAGGCGCGTTCGTCGCAAAGGGACGGGCGATGAGCCGGGTTCCGTTGAGGATGCCGGCCTTCAGCGTGATCTCCGGCAAGAGCGTCACCCCGAGGCCACCCTCCACCATCTGGATCAGCGTATTCAGGCTGGTCGCCTCCACCATCGACTGGGACTTTGCGCCGCGGGCGCCACAGGCGGCAATGGCGTGATCGCGCAGGCAATGCCCCTCCTCCAGCAGCAGAACGCTCCCGGGTTCCAGTTCCCGCACCATGACCTCCTTCTTCTTCGCATGCGGGTCATCTTCGCGCGCCACGAACCAGAATTCATCCTTGAATAACGGCATGACGGTGAGTTCGCCGGTGTCGAATGGCAATGCGATCAACGCCGCATCGAGGTCGCCGCTGCGCAGCTTCTCCAACAGGCGCTCGGTCAGGTCTTCGCGCAAATAAAGCTTGAGCTCGGGATAGGCTTCGCGCAGTTCCGGCAGGGCTACCGGCAATACGAACGGTGCGACCGTGGGAATGACCCCGAGCCGGAAGGATCCCGACAACGGCGCTCCGGAACCCCTTGCGGTTTCCACCAGGTCCCGGGCGGCGGCGAGCATCAGCTTTGCGCGCCGGACGACGTCCTCTCCCGCGGCAGTCAGGCGAACGCCGCGAGGATCGCGCTCGACCAGTTCCACTCCCAGCTGGGTTTCAAGTTCCTTGATGCCGGAAGACAAGGTGGACTGGGTGATGAAACAGGCTTCGGCAGCGGCGCGGAAGTTGAGTTTCTCTCCGACCTCCACCAGATAACGCAGCTGGCGCAAAGAAGGCATGACCGACATCGCATTGTCCTTATGATCGATATTTCCGATCAGTATAACAGTATTTTTCTGTTGGATCGATCGGAAAGGATCCGGCAAAGTACGTCCCGTAAGCAAATTCACAGTTAATAGGAGACCTGAAAAATGCTGACCATTGGCGACCGCCTGCCCGATTTCGACCTGACTTCCGTCGTTTCGCTCGAGCAGGACAAGGCGTTTACCCAGATCACGCAAGCGTCGGATCCCGGCAAGTGGAAGGTCATCTTCTTCTGGCCCAAGGATTTCACTTTCGTATGTCCGACCGAAATTGCCGCGTTCGGCAAGCTGAACACCGAGTTCAATGACCGCGATGCCGTGATTTACGGGGTTTCGATCGACAGCGAATTCGTGCACCTGGCATGGCGCCGCGACCACGAGGACCTGCGCAACCTGCCGTTCCCGATGCTGGCGGACATCAAGCGCGAACTTTCGCAGGCGCTGGGCGTGCTCGACAAGGCTTCCGGAGTGGCGCTGCGCGCCACCTTTGTCGTGGACCCCGAAGGCGTGATCCGTTTCGTGTCGGTCAACGACATGAGCGTGGGACGCAATCCGGCGGAAGTGCTGCGCGTGCTGGATGCTCTGCAAACGGACGAACTCTGCCCGTGCAACTGGAAGAAGGGCGACGAGTTCCTGAAGGCCGCCTGACAGCGGACCCAGGGGCGCGACGGCACACTCGCCGCCGCGCCGCCGCTACCCCTACATACCAGGAGACGAACATGTCCATCCAGACATTGAAAGACAGCCTGCCGGAATATGCCAAGGACCTGAAGCTGAATCTGGGTTCACTGGCCGCCGAGACGGTGCTGAACGATACCCTGAAGGCCGGCACTTTCGTGGCATCGGCCATCGCGTCACGCAATCCGAAGGTAATTGCCGCCATATTGGCGGAATTCGGTCCGCTGCTGGCTCCGGCGGACCTGACGGCAGCGAAAGCGGCCGCCGCCATCATGGGCATGAACAACGTTTATTACCGCTTCCTGCACCTTGCGGAAAACGAGGAGTACACGCGCCTGCCCGCCAAGCTGCGCATGAACGTCATCGGCGTGCCGGGAACTGCCAAGGAGAACTTCGAGCTCTGGTCGTTGGCGGTATCGGCGATCAACGGCTGCGGGCTGTGCATAAGCTCGCACGACAAGGTGGTGCGCGCCGCGGGAATCACGACCGAGCAAGTTCAGGCCGCGGTACGAATTGCCGCAGTGGTGCATGCCGTATCGGTGACGCTTGAAGCCGAAGCAGCCATCTCGGAAGGCGCGCTCGCAGAGGCCGCCTGATCGCCCGGAAGCTGTAAAACAAAAGCCGCAGCCAGCGCTGGCTGCGGCTTTTTTTCCTGCGCCGGATTCAATCGTCGAATTCGATGTGCTTGATGAAGACGACCTTGCCTTTCTCGTTCTTCACGATGTTGTAGGCATGCACGCCATCGCCGTTGGGATTGAAGTTGTAGGTTCCCTCCACGCCCTTGAGGCCGCGGATGCCCAGCATCGCCGTTCGCACCGCCTCCGCCTCCGTGGTCTTCGCCGTCTCCATCGCGTGCTTCAGCAGGTACATGCCGCCGTAGCACCAGGCCGAGAACAGGTCCGGCTCCATGCCGTACTTCTTGCGGTAAGCCGCAGCGAATCTGCGGCTTTCGTCGTTGGCTTCGACGACGAAATCGGAAACGCCATAGGTGCCCCAGAGCGCTTCTTCAGCGAGCCGGATCGCCGTTTCGGTGACAATGGACGTCGATCCGACCCAGGGGAGGTTCACACCGAGCTGGCGCAGCTGCCGCGCGAAAATGGCGACGTCGGGCGAATTCGTCATGTAGCTCCCGATCACGTCGGCGCCCGACTTCTTGACCGCCAGGACGATCGGCGTGAAATCCTGCTGGTTGTTGGTGTAGCCCTGGACCAGCACCGGTTCGACCCCATGGGCCTTGAGCGCATCGACCAGCGCGTTCTTGCCGCCGGATCCGAAAGTATCGGTGGAGTGGATGATGGCCCATTTGCGACCCTTGAGTTCCTTGATGCCGAACTCCGCCATGACCTTGGAGGAATAAAGATCGTTGGGCCGGACACGGAAAATCCACGGATTGTTGACCCGTGTCAGGCTGGGATCGCTGCCGCCGATCACCGCGGGAATTTTTGCCTTCGCAATCGTCGGCGAGGCCGCCTGGACCTGGGTACTGCGCAGCGGCCCCAGTACCGCGACCACCTTTTGCGAGACCAGCTTGGAATACGCCAGTACCGTCCCTGGATTCGTGCTCTGGTTGTCCTCGATCTGCAACTGCACCGGGCGGCCGAGTATGCCGCCGGCGGCGTTGATTTCCTCCACGGCAAGCTTGGCGCCGTTCGCCGTGAGCACGCCGGCCTCGGCCTGGGGACCGGTCACTTCGTCGACGAGTCCGATGACGATGGGATCGGCGGCGGGCGCCGCCGGGGAAAACGCGAATATCAGGGATGCGATGACACTGGCGGACAACCTGGACATGACGCTCCTCCTTCTGTTCTTATGGTTTTGCGCCCTCGCAATGTTGCGACGCGACAGGCGGCTGCAGACATTCTGCCTGCAAAACGGAGGACGGTGAGGGGCTGGCCTGACGGCTCAGGCCGCGGAAGCGTCGGGCTTGAAGCCGACTTCCTTCATGTAGAGCGCGAGAACATGATCCATGCTGGTCGCGTGTGTCGCAAACCATTCCGCCACGGCGCGCGCCAGCACCGGACCGAACCGGGTCTCGCCTGCCGCGGCGCGCTTGCGCACTTCGAGCGCGACCTGCAGGACACCCTGATGGTCGTTCACATGGCATTCAGTGGCCGTGAAGGCCATCTGCTCCATCCAGCGCTGCTCCTGACCGAAGTGCGCCTCCGTGTGTGCGATGAAATCGTCGAGCACGGCGAGCATCTCCGACTCCGGCGCTTCGGCCAGGCGGTTCAGCAATCCGATGAACTCGCGATGCGTCTCGTCCATGACGCCCCGGTCGAGCACCAGGGCATCGTTCCACTCCATCACCGCCATGCGAAACTCCGATTCAACACAGTTGAACCGGAGTCTACCTTATCCGGGAGGCGTCCCAGCCGACGAAGGCGGCCGGAACCGGATCCTCTCCCAGCGCATTGCGCAGGATTGCTCAATGCATTGCCTCGATAGTTTCGACTGGCCGCGGAACCCGGCGATTCCCTGGTAGGCGAGCAGGTAGGCCAGTTGCAGCGCGTCCTCGGCATCCGCGTCGTTCTTGGGGATGGCCCTCGCAACCCGGTTCGAAGGCAGCTTGATTTCCCGCCGCGACGCCTTGCGCCAGCTCCAGATCGGACGATCCGCCGCCGGGCGCGCTCGATACCAACGTGTTGGCAGGCATGACATTCCTTCGCATTCATTACGGCATTGGATGACGCTGCTGCGAACGGCGTTCCCGATTAACATCATCGGGGTTGTGAACGACCCTGATGGTGCAAGGGTCGAAGCCCCGTATTAACGGATCTGGTGCCCCCAATGCCCGAATTGCCGGATATCGTCGTCTATATAGAAAGCCTGGAAGCACGGGTCCAGGGAAAAGTCTTGCAACGCGTGCGGCTGCTCAATCCCTTCATCCTGCGTACGGCAGTGCCCCCGGTTTCCGCCGTCGAGGGAAAGTCCGTTCTTGCTGTGCGCCGCCTCGGCAAGCGCATCGTGTTCGAACTGGAGGGCGATCTGTTCCTGGTCATTCACCTGATGATCGCCGGGCGGCTGCGCTGGGCCGAGGGTCAGGCCAAACCCAGGGTTCCGGGCCGCATGGGCCTGGCCTTGTTCGAATTCGACACCGGCACGCTGCTGTTCACCGAAGCCGGTACCAAGAGGTTCGCGTCACTGCACCTGGTGGAAGGCGAACCGGCACTCGATGCGCTGCATGTGGCGGGGATGGAAGTCCTGGACGTGGACCTCGCGTCGTTTTCCCGGCAGTTGAAGGCGCACAACCATACGCTGAAACGGGCACTGACCAACCCTCATATTTTCAGCGGAATCGGCAACGCCTATTCGGACGAGATCCTGCATCGTGCCAGGCTCTCTCCGATCATGATGACCCAGAAACTCGACGATGCAAAAATCGCAATGCTATTCGATGCGATCCGCTCGACGTTGAAGGAATGGACCGACCGCTTGAGAAAACAAACCGACGGAAAATTCCCCGAGAAAGTCACGGCGTTTCGCGAGGAGATGGCGGTGCACGGACGCTTTGGCAAGCCCTGCCCGGTCTGCGGCTCACCGGTGCAGCGCATCGTTCACGGCGACCACGAAACCAACTACTGCGCCCGCTGCCAGACCGGCGGCAAGGTGCTCGCGGACCGCGCCCTGTCAAAGCTCCTCAAGAAAAGCTGGCCCCGCTCGATCGACGATGTCGAATAACGCAGACTGCCAGTAAAAAACGGGGAGGCGAGCGCCTCCCCGGAAACAGAGCGCACCCTTTGGGGGGAGAGATTACCCTCGCAGCGAAATATCCGGCAGCGAAGCCGACCGCGTTCCCGGCAGCGGCCCGTTATCGGCCGCATGATAAGTGAACACTGCCGCGAACTTGGTATGGTCGGTCAGGTTCTTTCCCGCGGCATGCAGCGTCCGGCAATGGAAGAATAGTACGTCGCCTTCGTCCAGCTCCGCCGCAAACTTGCTGGAGAGGATCTTTCGATTGTCGTCAATGTCCTCGCGCAGGAACAGGGCTTCGTCGTGCTGTTTCGGGCCGAACGCCATCCGGTGCGATCCGGGTATCAGCCAGAGGCAACCGTTCTCTTCATGCTCGGTCCCGAGAGCCAGCCAGACCGAAACGAGTTCGGGCCGTTCGAACAGCCAGTAGCGGATGTCCTGGTGCCAGCCGGTTGCGCTGCTGAACGCGGGGTTCTTGGTCATGATGCAGTTGTGATGCGCCTGCGACATTTCTATTTCGTCGCCGAGCAGCTGGCGCAGGCGCCCCGCAAGCGGAGCCGAAGTCGCCCAGTCGCGGTAGAGCGGATCGCGCGCGCTGGCCTGCAACAGGCGCCGCACCGTCTTGCCTCCAGGCGCATCCAGCGATGCCGGCGAGCCCGGATATTTCACCTGCGCTTCGTATTCCAGCGGCTGGATTCCGTCGGCGAGATGCTCCCGGGCCAGCGCCTTCATGCGCTCGCACAGGTCGCGGCCGACCATGCCGCGCACGATCACGAAGCCGTCATTTCGGAAGCGGGAGAGTTCTTCGGGGGAAAAGCCGTTCAAGGGAATTGCTGCGAAGACTGCGTCCAGGAAAGGGCAGATTAACGGAAAACCGGGCGCGTGGCTCGGACTATGTCACCCGTTATGGTCGAGACCGGTATCCCCGCAGGGGGCACTGCTCTTACCGATGCGCCGCGTTGAATCGTTCGAGGCTCTTGGCGCCCGGACAAAGCTCTTCCTCACGCAGCCGGTTGAAGGGCGTTTCGACCGTGCCAAGATGGGCGTGCAAATCCTCCGGTTCCGGCTCGATGTGCAGCACACCGGTCACGATCTCGCCCGCCGCCTTGCGCTCCTGCAGGAAGTTCATGGCGGCGATGCGGTCGTGGACATCGTACTCCGCGGCCAGCTTGCGCAGCCGGAGCACCGAACCGTCGTGCTGCGTGACCTCCTCCGTCTCGCCCGGCGCGTACTCCGCCGTGATGGGTTCGCGCGGCAGCATCACGTCTAGCTGGTTCACCGCTTCGTTGTGCTCGCGCACATAGTCGAAGCTCTTGGTCGAACCGGGATGGTTGTTGAATGCCACGCAGGGAGAGATGCAATCGATGAATGCGGCGCCCCGGTGGAGGATCGCACCCTTTATCAGGGGCACCAGCTGCGTCTTGTCGCCGGAAAAGCCGCGCGCCACGTAGGTCGCACCGAGCTCCATTGCCAGCATGACCATGTCGATTGCGGTATCGGTGTTGGTTGCGCCCTTCTTGCTCTTCGACCCGCGGTCCGATGTCGCCGAGAACTGCCCCTTCGTCAGGCCGTAGACGCCGTTGTTCTCGACGACATACACCATGTTCACGCCGCGCCGCACGCTGTGCGCAAACTGGCCCAGGCCTATGGACGCGGAATCGCCGTCGCCCGAGACGCCCAGGTAAATCAGCTCGCGATTGGCCAGGTTGGCGCCCGTCAGCACCGAGGGCATGCGGCCGTGCACGCTGTTGAACCCGTGCGAACTGCTGAGGAAATAAGTCGGCGTTTTCGAAGAGCAGCCGATCCCGGAGAGCTTGGCGATCCGGTGCGGCGGCAGGTCCAGGTCGAAGCAGGCCTGGATGATGGCCGCGCTGATCGAATCGTGCCCGCACCCCGCGCATAGCGTCGAGATGGCGCCTTCATAGTCGCGCCGGGTGAACCCCAGCTTGTTGACCGGCAGCCGGGGATGATGAAGCTTCGGTTTGGCGATGTATGTCATGGGGAGACCTTTCGCATCGGCGTCGCTTTCAGGGCTGCCGCGTCTTCCGCAATGTCCCTGAGGATGAAGCGCGCGGTGATCGGGCTGCC
>DASVNF010000237.1:0-6132 GCA_036384015.1 Burkholderiales bacterium | reverse complement strand
CGTCGCCGGGGATGAGGCGGCCCGGCGTGCCGGCGGATGGCTGCGCCGCGTCGGCCTTTCGGCTCATGTCCACAAGTATCCGCACGAACTTTCGGGCGGCATGCGCAAACGCGTCGCGCTGGCGCAAATGCTCATCCTCGATCCCAGGCTGCTGCTGATGGACGAACCGTTTTCGGCGCTCGACGTGCAGACCCGCAGTCTCATGGAAAATGAACTCCTGGGGCTGTGGTCGCAGGATCGCAAGTCCGTGGTGTTCGTCACGCATGACCTCGAAGAGGCGATCTCGCTGTCCGACCGCGTTGTGGTGATGTCGGCCGCGCCCTCCAGCCGTCCCATCGCCGAGTTCGCGATAGACCTGCCGCGGCCGCGCGACGTTGCGGAAATCCGACTGACACCGCGCTTCCTCGAGATCCATCGCCTGATCTGGGGGGCATTGCGCGACGAGGTGCAGAAAGCCCACGCGCAGTCGCTTGCTTAGGACTGGTTCACCACAGAGACGCCGAGGGCACAGGAAGAACCATGAAAACAGAATTTTCGAAAGTTGCTGACTTGCGGTTTGTGCGGACCAGTTTACCGGGCAGTTCCCGTGTTTGTCGGCTTTCGGACTTCTCTGTGCGCTCTGTGTCCTCTGTGGTTCAAGATCGTGGGGATCGAGGCCACTCATGAGGCGCAGCGTTCTCGCCGCCTGCCAGATCGTACTGCTGCTCGGCCTGTTCGCGCTCTGGCATGTGCTCACCGCCACCGAGGTGCTACCCAGGTTTTTCTTCGGGGAGCCGCTTGTGGTGCTGAGTCGGATTTACGAATGGTTCGCCAGCGGAAAAATCTATCCGCATCTCGGTGTCACGCTGCTGGAAACCCTGCTCGCCTTTGCCATCGGCACGCTGCTCGGGCTGATCGTAGGCTTGTGGCTGGCGCTCTCGCCCACCGCATCGAAACTGTTCGATCCCTACATCACGGCGCTCAATTCCATGCCGCGCGTTATCCTGGCGCCGATTTTCGCGGTCTGGTTCGGGCTGGGCATCTGGTCGAAAGTGCTGCTCGGCGTCACCCTGGTGTTCTTCATCGTATTTTTCAGCGTGTTCAACGGCGTTCGCGAAGTCAGTCCCGGCATCCTGGCGAATGCCCGCATGCTCGGCGCGTCGGGACGCCAGCTGCTGCGCCATGTCTATCTGCCCAGCGCGACCGCGTGGGTGTTCTCGAGCCTGCATGCCTCGGTGGGAATGGCTTTCGTCGGCGCCGTGGTGGGGGAATACCTGGGCTCCGCGAAGGGCGTGGGTTACCTGATCCTGCAGGCGGAAGGGGTATTCGACATCAATACCGTGTTCGCCGGGATCCTGGTGCTGACCGCCTGTGCGCTGGTCCTGGATTTCGGGGTGTCCCTCGCCGAGCGCCGCCTGCTGCGCTGGCGGCCCGGCAGCGTTTCGGGCGCTTCCTGAAGGGAATGTCGGTCACCACGGAGGGCACGGAGTCATTCAAGCGAGGACAATGGGGCGTGCAATGTGCCTGGACGCAGTCTCGCGGAACATGAGGATCATGGACAACGATCATCCAGCCGCCGTTTTCTCATTGTTTTTCTCCGTGTCCTCCATGCCCCGTGGTTCACGAACCGGCTGTTTTAGCGCTCCTGTCTTGAGTCGAACCGCCTCTCCGTGCTAGAAACGGGTTCCACCCCTACAACAACAAAACGCATTTGGAATTTTCCAACCACGCCGTCCTGATCGGCGCCCTGCTGGTGCTGGTGAGCATCCTCGCCAGCACGCTTTCCGCGCGCACCGGCGCCCCGTTGTTGCTGGTGTTCCTGGCCATCGGCATGCTGGCCGGGGAGGAGGGGCCAGGTCAGATTCGCTTCGGTGATTATCAGGCCGCCTATCTGGTGGGCACCGTGGCCCTTGCCGCGATCCTCTTCGACGGCGGCATGCGCACCCATACCAATACGTTCCGCAGCGGGCTCTGGCCTGCCGTTTCGCTGGCAACCGTCGGGGTGGTGGTGACCGCGGGAATTGTCGGCGCGGCAGCCGCCTATTTCCTCGGGCTGGAGTTGATGCACGGCCTGCTGATCGGCGCAATCATCGGCTCGACCGATGCCGCCGCGGTATTCTCGCTGCTGCATTCGGCCGGCATGCGGCTGAAAGAGCGGGTCGGCGTCACTCTGGAAATCGAATCGGGCTGCAACGATCCGATGGCGGTGTTCCTGACGCTGATGCTCATCGAGACGGTGCGCGAGGACCGGCCACTGGGCTGGCATTTCCTGGTGGAGTTCGTCCTGCAGTTCGGGCTTGGCGGCATCATGGGCATCGCCGGCGGCAAGATCCTGGTCCTGCTGATCAACAGGGTGAACCTGGCGACCGGACTTTATCCGCTGCTGGCAATGGCGGGCGGCCTGGCCATCTACGGCGGAACCGTGGTCCTCGATGGCAGCGGGTTCCTGGCGATCTACCTGGCTGGCGTGATCCTCGGCAACAGCCGCATGCAGGCCGCGGGCAACATCATGCGCGTGCACGACGGGCTGGCCTGGCTTTCCCAGATCCTGCTGTTCCTGATGCTCGGCCTGCTGGTCACGCCGTCGGCTCTGATCCCGGTGGCGAAGGAAGGCTTCCTGATCGCGGCCGTGCTCATCTTGGTCGCGCGGCCGATCGCGGTCTGGCTGTCGCTCCGGCCCTTCTCTTTTCCGCGCAACGAGCAGCTCTTCATCTCCTGGGTTGGATTGCGCGGCGCGGTGCCGATCGTGCTGGCGCTGTTTCCCTGGCTGGCCGGGTTGCCGCAATCCTCGGTGTACTTCAATATCGCCTTCTTCGTCGTGCTTACTTCCCTGCTGGTGCAGGGCTGGACGGTCGCGCCGCTGGCAACCTGGCTCAAGCTCAAGCTGCCGACGGAACATGCCCCCTACTACTCGGAATTCGTGGAAGTGCCGGGACAGGAGGGCCTGAGGCTGCTGGGGTACCGCGTGAGCCCGCTCAGCGACGCGGTGGGCCACAAGGTCAGCGAATTCAGGCTGCCGCCCGACGTGCGCGTCGTGGCCGTATTCCGCGACGGCAAGCGCATCGAAGCGATCGGCGGCATGGAGATCGCTCCCGGCGACCTGATCTACGTGTTTACCGCAGACGGCCACATGGCGGAGCTCGATCACCTGTTCGTGCCGGCCGACGCAGTCGAGGAGTCGGAGCAGCAACGCGCATTCGGCAGCTTTGTACTCGGCGGAGATGCGCCCCTGGCCGAAGTGGCCGAGATCTACGGCCTGGTCATCCCCGACCACGCCCGTTCCGGCACGATTGCGGCATACATCGACCGCCAATTCCACCGGCGTCCCGTGGTGGGCGACATCGTCGGTGTGGGCGGCATGAAACTGGTGGTGCGGGAGCTGAAGAACGGACGCGTATCCCAGGTCGGTGTCATTGTCGGCGACCGCAGGGTGCGCAAATCCAGGCGTTTTGGCCGCAAGCGCGGGAATGATCGCAGGGCCGGTCCGGGCGTCGCGACTCAAGGCGACAACCAGGATCGCTGAGAATGCCGGTGCAGAAACGATCGATGAAACGAATGTTTGCTGCCCTTGGCTGCGCTGTTGCCGTGCTCCACGGGGGGATCGGTCATGCCGCCGCCCCGGCCTATCCGGCACAGACCGTGCGGATCATTTTTCCCGCGTCCGCCGGCAGTACCGGGGACGCGAGGACCCGGGTGCTCGCGGAGCGCCTGTCCGCGCGCCTCGGCCAGCGCTTCATTGTCGAAAACAGGCCCGGGGCCGGCACCACGACCGGCACGGTCGCCGTCATGGGGGCGAAACCCGACGGCTACACCTTGCTCGCAACGTTCACCCCGGCATTTCCCGTCGGACCGATGCTTTACAAGGGTGCGGCCTACGATCCGCTCAAATCCTTCACGCCCATCACCATGTTCAGCAGCGGCGCGCCGTTTCTCGTGGTCAACCCAGCGGTTGCCGCCGGCAGCCTGAAGGAATTCGTGCAGCTTGCGAAGGAAAGACCCGGCGCCGTGACGATGGGGCATGGCGGCATCGGCGGAGCGAATCATCTTCCCGCCGAGCTGTTCCGGCGCGCGGCGGGACTGGATATCCTGTTCGTTTCCTACAAGGGGGAGACGCCGGCGATGGCGGATGTGATCGGCGGCCAGATCGATGGCATGTTCGCCTATACGGCGCTGGCCGTTCCGATGATCCAGTCCGGCAAGGTCCGGGCGCTGGCCGTAGCCGCGCGCGAACGGAATCCGTCAATGCCGAAGGTGCCCACGGTGGCCGAATCCGGCTATCCGGGTTTCGAATTCCACGGCGTCATGCTGTTGCTGGGGCCGGCGGGAATGCCGCGCGAAATCGTCGATCTCCTGAACCGCCAGGTCCGGGAAATCCTGCAGGAACCGGCGGTGCGCGCGACCTACCAGTCCAGCGGCGCCGATCCGGTTTCCGGCACCCCGGAAGAAACCGCCGCGCTGATCAAGAAAGAACTCGAAACCAATGGCGGCATCGTCAGTGAGTTCGGCCTGACGCTTGAGCAATGACGTTCCCGTCCTGACGTTTTCCGCGGCGTCCCACCGTGCAGCTGTCGAAGAACCTGCGTGCCATCGCCGACTTTTGCGTGCCGGCGCCGTCGCGGACTATGCTGGCCCCACGGGTGTGACGTCGTGAAATCCATCAAGCCAATGGAAAGGGTTCCACAAGACCAACCGCCGGAGCACGGCGGTTCGCATACAACGGGGACGAAGCCATGCGCAACGTAAACGAAGCCAACCTGACTGACGCGGTTCTCGCCAAGCTGCAAGGCGCGATGGATCCGCGCTTCAAGGAAATCATGACAAGCCTGGTCATGCACCTGCACGCGGTGATCCGGGAAACCGAACTGACGGAGAAGGAATGGGTCGCCGCGATCGAGTTCCTGACCGCGACGGGCAAGAGATGCGACCACCGGCGCCAGGAGTACATTTTGCTCTCCGACACCCTTGGCGTGTCGATGCTCGTCGATGCGATCAACCACCGCAAGCCCGGCGGCGCGACGGAGACCACGGTGCTGGGACCGTTCTATGTTTCCGGTGCCCGGGATATGCGGATGTGGGCCGACATCGGCGGCGATGCGCCGGGCGAGCCGGCCTATGTTTCTGGCCGCGTGCTGGATGTGATGGGCCGGCCGATTGCGGGCGCGGTGCTCGACGTCTGGCAAACCGATGGCGATGGGCTCTACGATGTGCAGCGGGGCGCAGGCGACCAGCAATATGCACGAGGCAGATTCACCACCGGGGCGGACGGCCGTTACGGGTTCAAGACCGTGAAACCGGTGAGCTATCCCGTACCAACCGACGGACCTGTGGGAAAGATGCTGCTTGGCATGGGCCGGCACCCGTTTCGCCCGGCGCATGTGCACGTCATCGTTACCGCGCCGGACCACGAACGCGTTGCCACGCATCTCTTCGTCGAGGGCGATGAATACCTGGATTCGGACGCGGTATTCGGCGTCAAGCATTCCCTCATAGTCGACTTCAAGGCGTGTTCGCCCGGCCCCGCCCCCGATGGCCGCCGCTCCGACGCGCCATTCTTTGCCGCCGAATACGACTTCAAGCTGGTCCGATCCTGATGGGAGCATCGCGGGCGACCAGCACTTTCGTTTTTGACTAGTGCCTATGGCGCCAGTTCTTCACCGCAGAGGCACCGAGGCGCGGAGAAAAGCGGCGCAGAGAAGGGCAATGAAAATTGTGAGAGGCAATGATTGAATGAACAACGGCGGATCGCAACGACGAACGATCCTTGTCCTTCGCATCCACGGGAAATATCTCTTTAGAACGCTTTTTCCCAGGGCAGGCTGAGCTTCACCGCGGAGTTGATCAGGCCGACCATGCTGTACGTCTGCACGAAGTTTCCCCACAGTTCGCCGGTTTTGGGGTCGATGTGTTCCGCAAGCAGTCCATGCGGATTGCGGCGCGCGATCATTTCGCTGAACAGGTCGCGGGCTTCTTCCTTGCGCCCGGTTGCCGCCAGTGCGTCGATGTACCAGAAGGTGCAGACCAGGAAGGCGTTCTGCGGCACGCCAAAATCGTCCTTCTCGCTGTAGCGGAAAATGTAGTCGCCTTGCTTGAGTTCCGTCTCGACGGCCGCCATGGTCGCGCGGAAGCGGGGATCCTCGGCGGACAGGAAATGCA
>DASVNF010000236.1:0-11763 GCA_036384015.1 Burkholderiales bacterium | reverse complement strand
TAACCCTTCACCGCAGAGGCGCGGAGAACAACACGAAGGGGAAACCCAGGGGATTGAACCTGGAGTCGGAATTCTTCGCCATGGGCAGATGGATCGCTGGTTTCCTGCAATATTTGCTCCCTCAGTTTGTTATTGCCCTCCTCTGCGCCTTCGCGCCTCTGCGGTGAAGGGTTTAGAGTGTTGTATCCAGCAAACCAATGAACCAACCCACCACAGCAATCCTTCTGTTCGCCCACGGCGCCCGTGACCCGGGCTGGGCGGAGCCGTTTCGGCGCATTGCGGCGCGACTCGGGACGGCACGACCCGGCGTGCGGGTGGAGCTGGCATTCCTGGAACTCATGGAACCCCGTCTGCCGGAAGCCGTGGCCGCGCTTGCGGGCGAAGGCATCCGCAGGATTACGCTGGTGCCGTTGTTCCTGGCCCAGGGCGGTCATTTGAAGGAAGATCTGCCCAGGCTGCTCGACGACATCCGCCGGCAGCATCCCACGCTGCGAATCGATGTCACGGCTGCGATCGGGGACTCGGAAAGTCTGACCAATGCCATTGCCGACTGGGCCCTGGCCCAGCACCTTGGCCACGCCACCTAAAGCCGCGCATCCAGCGAAAAGCCGCCCCGGCACCCGAAAGCCGCTAGAATTCAGGCTTTTGACTGATCGGGTATGCAGGTCCTTCGAGGAAATTCCGCGCCGGCCGACAGGCCGATAGCGCTGACCATCGGTAATTTCGACGGCATCCATCTCGGGCACCGGGCGATGATCGCCCGCCTGGCGGAATCGGCACGGCCGCTCGGCCTGCCGGTTTCGGTCATGACCTTCGAGCCGCAACCCCAGGAATTCTTCGCGCCCGATCAGGCGCCGGCACGCCTGACCTCATTGCGGGAGAAGCTCGAGATCCTGCGCGAATGCGGCGTGGACCGGACTTATGTATTCCGCTTCGATTTTGCTTTCGCCCAGCTGACGGCCGACCAGTTCATATCCCGGATCCTGCGCGATGGCCTGGCCGTCAAGCGGCTTCTGATCGGCGACGACTTTCGCTTCGGTGCGCGCCGGGCCGGCGATTTCAGCCTGCTCAAGCAGGTCGCGCCGGACTTCGGATTCGAGGTCGACGCGATGCCCAGCGTGGGGTTCACCGGCAGCAGGGTATCGAGCACCGCGATCCGCGCATGCCTGGAGAGCGGCGACCTGGATGGGGCGCGACAACTGCTCGGCAGGCGTTATTCCATTGCGGGACGGGTGGTCGGTGGCGATCAGCTGGGCGCGAAGCTCGGTTATCCCACCGCCAATGTCCAGCTGAAGCGGCTGCGCGCGCCGCTCTCCGGAATTTTCGTGGTAGAAGTCACCGGGCTTGCAGCGGAACCGTTGCCCGGCGTCGCGAGCCTCGGCGTGCGGCCCACCGTGAAGGACCGGGGCAGGCCGACCCTGGAAGTGCACCTGTTCGATTTCAACGATCGCATCTATGGCCGGCGCATCGGCGTGCACTTTCTTGAAAAACTGCGCGACGAACGCAAATTCTCGGACATCGATGCGCTGGTCGCGCAGATGGATCTCGATGCCGCCGCTGCCAAGGAATACTTCCTCACCGCGGAGGCGCGGAGGCGCAGAGGAAGCGCAGAGGAAACTCGATGACAAATATGGACGAATTCGAATCGCTGACGGCTGCAATAATTGGCGCGGCGATCGAAGTGCATTGTCATGCGGGTCCAGGGTTGTTGGAGTCGGGCCATGAGGAATGTCTGCCCTCGGAGTTGATGCAGAAGGCAAGTTTGCATACCCGTGCGGTACAAACAGTTGAGAATCGAGGAAGGGTATCGGTCGATATGCTGATAAATGATGCGGTAATTCGAGAGTTGAAATGCATGGGTACTTTTCAGCCTGTTCATGCAGCCCAGGTTCTGACTTACCTTAAGATGACCGGTCTCAGGCCTGGTTTATCGCTGAATTTCAAGGTCGATGTCATGCGCAAGGGCATAAAGCGCGTCGTCAACACGTTATAGGTTTTCTCTGCGCCAACTCTGCGCCTCTGCGGTTACGGATCCAAAAATGGCTGAATACAAAAGTACGCTGAACCTCCCCGACACACCCTTCCCGATGCGGGGCGACCTGGCCAGGCGGGAACCCGGCTGGGTGCAGCAATGGCAGCAGGAAAAGCTCTACGAGCGCATCCGTGAAGCGTCCCGGGGCCGGCCGAAGTTCGTCCTCCACGACGGTCCGCCGTATGCCAACGGCGACATCCACATCGGGCACGCCGTCAACAAGATTCTCAAGGACATCGTCGTCAAGTCGAAGACGCTCGCGGGATTCGACGCGCCTTACGTGCCGGGCTGGGATTGCCACGGCCTGCCGATCGAGCACCAGGTCGAAAAGAAGCACGGCAAGAACATTCCGGCGGCGCAGTTCCGCAAGCTCTGCCGCGAGTTCGCCGCGGAGCAGATCGACCGCCAGCGCCAGGATTTCATCCGCCTGGGCGTGCTCGGCGACTGGCAGAACCCCTATCGCACGATGGATTTCAGGACGGAGGCCGACACCATCCGGGCGCTGGCCCGCATCCGTCAGCGCGGTTACCTCTATCAGGGCGCCAAGCCGGTGCACTGGTGCCTGGACTGCCGCTCCGCGCTGGCCGAGGCGGAAGTGGAGTACGAAGACCGCACTTCGCCGGCGCTGGACGTTGCGTTCAAGGTCGCGGACAACAAGCCCCTGGCGAAAGCACTGCGCTTCACCCATATCTATGAGCCGGTTTTCGCGGTCATCTGGACCACGACGCCGTGGACGCTGCCCGCCAACCAGGCCGTGAGCGTGCATCCGGAATTCGACTACGTCCTGGTGAGGTTTTCCGCCGGGCTGTTCATCCTGGCGAAAGACCTGGCGGCGAAATGCATGCAGGGCTACCAGATCTCCGATTACGAGGTGGTCGCCGGATTCAAGGGCGCCGACATCGAGAATCTGCTGCTGGAACATCCGTTCTACGATCGCAAGGTGCCGGTCATCCTCGGCGAGCATGTCACGCTCGATACCGGCACCGGCCTGGTCCACACCGCCCCGGCGCACGGCATCGAAGACTTCGCGGCCGGCAGCCGCTATGGCCTGCCGGTCGACAATCCGGTGGACGACAACGGCGCTTTCTTCGCCTCCACGCCGCTGGTCGGCGGCCTCTCGGTCTGGAAGGCCAACGACGTCGTCATCCAGGCGCTGGAGGAGCACCAGCGCCTCATCCGCCGCGAGAACTACCGCCACAGCTATCCGCATTGCTGGCGCCACAAGTCGCCGATCATTTTCCGCGCCACCCGCCAGTGGTTCATCGGCATGGAGGAGGGCGGCAAGCGCAACCTGCGGGAGGTCGCCAGGGCCGCGGTCGATGCCACGGCGTTCTATCCGTCCTGGGGCCGGGCCCGCCTCGAAGCCATGATCGGCAACCGTCCCGACTGGTGTGTTTCGCGCCAGCGCAACTGGGGCACGCCGATGGGACTGTTCGTACACAAGGAGACCTGGGAATTGCATCCGCGCACCGACGAGCTGACCGAGCTGGTTGCGCAACGCGTCGAGAAGGAAGGCATCGAAGGCTGGTTCTCCCTCGAAGCTTCCGAGTTGCTGGGTGCCGATGCGGCGACCTACAGGAAAGTGCCCGACACGCTGGACGTCTGGTTCGATTCGGGCACCACGCATGCATCGGTCCTCGAGCGCCGGGCCGATCTGAAAAACCCGGCCGACCTCTATCTGGAAGGCTCCGACCAGCACCGCGGCTGGTTCCAGTCGTCGCTGCTGACCAGTTGCGCCATGAACGATCGCGCGCCCTATGGCGCCCTGCTTACCCACGGCTTCGTCGTCGACGGCCAGGGACGCAAGATGTCGAAATCGGTCGGCAACGTCATTGCGCCGCAGAAGGTCATGGACACGCTGGGCGCGGACATCCTGCGGCTGTGGGTGGCAGCGACCGACTACTCGGGCGAGTTGTCGATCTCGGACGAAATCCTCAAGCGCGTGGTGGAAGCCTATCGCCGCATTCGCAACACCCTGCGCTTTCTGCTGGCCAACCTCGATGACTTCGATCCCTCCAGTCACGCCATGCCGGTGTCGGAGTGGCTTGAAATCGACCGCTACGCGCTGCAGCTCGCCGCGCGCATGCAACAACAGGTCACCCGTGACTACGAGGCCTACGATTTCCATTTCGTGGTGCAGAAGCTGCAGGCTTTCTGTTCCGAGGACCTCGGCGGCTTCTACCTCGACATCCTCAAGGACCGGCTGTATACCGCGGGCAGGGACTCCAAGCCGCGCCGCGCCGCGCAGAACGCGCTTTTCCATATCACCCACAGCCTGCTGCGGCTGATGGCGCCGATCCTGTCCTTTACCGCGGACGAGGCCTGGCCGCTGTTCACGCGCAAGCCGCAGGACAGCGTGTTGCTGCAAACCTGGTACGCATTTCCCGAAACCGGCGAGGACCTGCTTGCGCGCTGGGAACGGATCCGCGCCGTGCGCTCGGAAGTCCAGAAGGAGCTCGAAGCGGTGCGCACCTCCGGGAAAATCGGTTCATCGCTGCAGGCCGAAGTGGAACTCGACGCGGAAGGGGAGCGTTTCGACCTGCTTGCGGCGCTCGGTGACGATCTGCGCTTCGTATTCATCACGTCGCAGGCGAAGCTGACGCGCGGCAGTGGCGGCGGGATGCGGGTGACACCCAGCACGCATGCGAAATGCGAGCGTTGCTGGCACTACCGCGCCGACGTCGGATCCGATCCCGGGCATCCCGACATCTGCGGCCGCTGCATTGCGAACCTGTATGGCGAAGGCGAGCGCCGCGTCCATGCGTAACGTCGGATTGTGGCTGGGACTGAGCGCGCTCATCGTCGTGCTCGACCAGGTCTCCAAGCAGGCGATCCTGGGGAGCATCGAATTCGGCCACCAGGTCGAGGTGCTGCCGCCGGTCTTCAGCCTGGTGCTGACCTACAACCCTGGCGCGGCATTCAGCTTCCTGGCGGCGCAAGACGGCTGGCAGCGCTATTTCTTCATCCTGGTCGCGCTGGCGGCTTCGGTGCTGATCGTCTACATGATGGTTCGCAACCGGTCCGACAGGTTTCTCTGTTTCGCCCTGGCCCTGGTCCTGGGCGGAGCCATCGGTAACCTGATCGACCGGGTTCTCCATGGCGCCGTGGTGGATTTCCTGCTGTTCCGCTGGCCCGGCGGCCCGGCGCTGTTCGATCCCTGGCCGGCGTTCAACCTCGCCGACTGCTGCATCAGCGTCGGCGCGGTGCTGCTGATCTGGGATAGTTTTCGCCGTTCCCGTGTCAAATCTCCTGAAAACTAACCCTTGACCGCAGGCAGGTCCACGGCCTTTTCCGGCGGCGGGCTCCGGGCGCGGCGTATAATCGTGTCTTTCGCATTCCTCCAGTCATGCAAGTCCTGTTAGCAAATCCCCGCGGATTTTGTGCCGGTGTCGATCGCGCAATCGAAATCGTCGAACGCGCCCTGAGGATCCATGGCGCCCCGATCTACGTGCGCCATGAGGTCGTGCACAACAAGTACGTGGTAAACGACCTGAGCGCAAAGGGCGCGGTATTCGTCGAAGACCTGAGGGAGGTTCCGGCAGGGGCGACCCTGGTTTTCAGCGCGCACGGCGTTTCCCAGGCGGTGCGCCGGGACGCCAGCACCCGCGGGCTCAACGTATTCGACGCAACCTGCCCGCTGGTGACCAAGGTGCATGTCGAGGTCGCCAAGATGCACGAGGGCGAGCGCGAGATCGTCATGATCGGCCATGCTGGCCATCCCGAGGTCGAAGGCACGATGGGCCAGGTCGACGGCCGCATGTACCTGGTGGAATCGGTCGAGGACGTGGAAAAGCTCAAGGTCACGAATCCCCATAACCTCGCATTCGTCACGCAGACGACGTTGTCGGTTGACGATGCGGGCCTGATAACCGACGCCCTGAAGCGCCGCTTTCCCGATATCGTCGGACCGAAGAAAGACGACATCTGCTACGCCACCCAGAACCGGCAGGACGCGGTGAAGCTGCTGGCGGAGCAGAGCGACGTGGTCATCGTCGTGGGATCGCCGAACAGTTCCAACTCCAACCGCCTGCGCGAAGTCGCCGCGAACCTTGGCGTCCCGGCCTACATGCTGGACAACGTCGCCGATCTAGATCCGCGCTGGGTGGCCGGCAAGAAGGTCGTCGGCGTGACGGCTGGCGCATCGGCTCCCGAAGTCCTGGTGGAAGCCGTCATCGAACGCCTGCGCGCCCTGGGCGCCGAATCGGTCACCGAACTCGAGGGCATCCCGGAGAAAGTCACTTTTCCGCTGCCCAGGGCCCTGGTCCAGGCCTGATCGGCCCCGCTTGCGGGCGATTCACACGCAGGGTGGGCCGCCGCTTCGGGACCCGTCTGAAAAAAGACAACGGCCCGCTATTCGCGGGCCGTTTGTCTTCCGGCGTTTCCCTTCAGTTCGACAGCTCGCGCCAGGAACTACGGTGTCCTTCGGGATTCGGCGTCTCGATCGGGGGATCGAACGGCAGGGGTTTCTTGTCCGCCGGCATCACGATCAGTTTCCAGTCGTCGCCGAGCTTCACGACGTTCATGCCGACGCCCAGCGCCGAGAGGCGCACGCCGACCAGGTTGCTGCCGGACGACTGGATGTAGCTTCCGGTCCTGTAGTCGAAGAAGTTCAGGAACGAGAACCCGCCTGGGGTGCAAGCCGTATTCTCGGGCACGTTGGAGAGAACGATCAGCGTGCCCAGCAACAGCCGCGGATCGATGTTGACCCGCTCGCGGCTTGTCGGCAGGTCGACGCGCCAGCCGCTCTTGGTGTCGAGGTCGACCGCGTTCGACGTGACGGTGCGGATCGCCTCACCCGTGCCGGAAGTCGTATTGGTGATGGTCTGGGAAACGAAGGTCGATCCCCTGGCATTCGCCGGAGATGTCGGCGCAACCCCCTCGGTGTCGTCCTTGATGCCGTACACCGTTTGCACCTGCGTGGACGTCAGGTCGGTGGCACCCAGATAGCGGCCGGTACCGATCAGCACGAGGGAATGGTCATCCACCTCGGTCAGCTCCGGCCTCGTGGTGATCGGTTGCGCCACGTTGCTGGGATCCTTGACCTGGGCCACGACATAGGCCGTGCCGGCATCGAGGTCGAAGCGCCAGAGATTACCCAGCATGTCGCCGCCGTAGAGCCGGAGGGCCGTATTGTTGACGTCGACGTTATCGACCCAGGTGTTGATCTTGGCCAGACCGACGGACGTCGTGGTATCGCCCGGATCGATGCCCTGCGAGGCATTGGCTGCCTTGATCTTCTTCTTGATCACGCCCGTCATCGGGTCGAGCACATAGATATAGCCCTTGCCGTCGCCGGGGCTGACATTGTTGTAGCCGGACGACACCACCACCACCCACTCGCCGTTGCCGAGCTTGGTGATGATCGGGTTGCCGTAAGTCAGGCCCAGGTCGCAGTCCACCTTGTCGACGTTGAGCGTCGGGGCGACGGGGCAGGCCGCGGCGGGACGCACGCTGAATTCCCAGAGCGCCTTGGGGGTGCCCGGATCGGTGATGTCCAGGGCGTAGTAACCGCGCCCGCCACTGTTGAGCCCGCCGACGAGGATGGTCTTCCACTTGCCGGCCACCGGGTCGTAGACATTGCCGGCGCGGGGCGAGCCATCCACGTAGTACTGGTGCTTGGTCGCATAGCTGGTGTCGGCCAGCTTGTAGAGGTTCGGGATGACGGCAGTGGGAATGAACGCCCAGCGCTCCGCGCCCGTATCGCCGTCCAACGCATGCAGCATGCCGTCGTTCGCGGCGATGAATACCATGGGCGAACGCGGGCCGTTGAAGATCCCGGAGCAGCCCGTGCCGCCGAAGTTGACGCAGGATTTGAACGTCGCGAAACCGGCATCGCCGTAGTTCGCCGTGACCCTTTTCACGTACAGCGGCTGGGCGTTGACGATGTCTCCAAGCGCGTGGACGCGGTCACGGTAAACCCCGGCGGTGTTGCTGGTGGTCCGTTCGTTGCTGCTGTCACCGCGGATGAAGGACACCAGATTGGCACCCGCGGCGGTGGTCTGCTGCGCCGAGGTGAGGGAACTCCACTGGCTCAACGCCGAGCCCCCGCTTCCGATCCATGCAGCCTCGAAATAGGTATTGTGCCCCGTCGCGCTGAGGCTGGCCCAGGTGAAGTCCTCGAGCTTGTTTGAGGCGGCGGCATTGAAGCGCTTGATGTTGCGGGCCTGGCCGCCGGGGGTCGTGGAGTTGGTCAGGGTGTCCAGCTGCGCTCGCGCAGTCCAGGGGCCGGTCGTTCCGACTTCGGCCGTGTCCAGGTCGAGTTCCAGGGCTTCCAGCTCGCCGGCCCAGGTGACCGTTTCATAGCTGGCCACGTAGATGAAGTTGTCGCCCGGCACAGGCTCCAGGTTGCTGGTCGCCGCGGCGGCGGCTGTACCGACCACCGCATTGACCCCCGCCAGCGCCTCGGTCAGGCCGGTGCTGAGCGACGCCGGATTCTTGGCGCTGAAGTACTTGCCGCGCCCGTTCACCGCCGCGTGCCAGAGGTCGTCCACCGCCGTAAGGGTGTCGCCAACCGGTTGCGGCCAGTTCGCGGTGCCGTTCTTGATGGCCAGGAAATCGCCCGTCGGATTGGTGCGGTAGTCGGGGTTATAGGTCATCGTGCCGTCCAGGCCCAGACCCAGCGTGAAGGTGGTCATGTGCTGGTGCGAGGCCGAGTCGTTCTGCGGATCGGTGCTGGCCTGCCCGGGCACGTTGTTGTCCGTGCCCACGTCGAGCTGGGTGGCCGGGGTGCCGACTGCGACGCCGAGCGAGCCGTTCGCGCGAAGGTCGTTGATGTAGTAATACTGCGCCACGTCGGCGAGCGTATCCGCGAAGCCGGCGGGGCCGTCCACGTTGTTGCTCGTGACGACGACCTGCGGTCCGCCACCGGGAATCGTGCGGTCGGCGTCCGTAATGGTTGCGCCCGTCGATGTCGAGCTCGGCGTGAAGGTCTGGTTCGTGGTCGCGGCCGGGGTCGGACCGCCGCTGACGTACGTGACCGAGGAGAGCGTGCTGTTGATGATCGGCGCGGCCGCGGTTTTCGCCGTGGTGCTGCAGGCCTGGACTGTGCTGAAGGTGGCGTTGCTGTTATTGGTATAGGACGTGGAATGCAGGGTCGCTCCGGTCCGTTCTTCCGTGCGGGTGTAGGTGAACACCCGGCGCAGGAGGATTACTCGAGTGCCCGATCCGCTGCAAGTATAGGTAGTCTGGTCGTTGTCGCCGTTGGCGGGAGCCGGAAAGGCCGTATTGCCCGTGGCTTCCGGCATCACCACTTCCGTCGTCTCGGTCACGTCATAAACCTGACGCACTCGCGCATTCACGCAGCTGCCGACGTTGGCGAAGGCGTAGACCGTGCCACTGGCGGTGGTGCTCTGGGTCGCGCCATCGTTCTGGATGACGGTCGAATTCCAGTCAGTGGTGCGCTGCTTGATGCGCACCTGCGTGGTGGGGCAGGCCCCCGCCTCGTTCATGCCCGCGGTCACGCCGTTCACCGCGCCGAACGTGCTCTGCGCATTCCCCGCCACGACTACCTGCTCTATCCGCCGGTTCGGGGTGACGGTGGTTGTCACCGTCGCGTTGCACGCCGTGATGTTCTGGTACGTGGTGTTGTTGCTGTTCGTGTTGCTGGAGACGATGCCGTCGCGCGAGACTTGGGTGTTGACCTGGTTGAAGGTTTGCTGTTTCACGCGCTTGAAGTTGCTGCCGGCTGCGCAACCGCACGTCGTACCTCCCCCGAACACGCTGTTGTTGCTCGTGCAGACCGCCTGCGTCAGGGTCGCATTTGTGGTGGTGGTGGTGCGCTGAAAAGAGCCGTCGAGCAGCGGACGCGGCGCGGTTGTCGGATTGTTGTCGACGTTTCCGATCGCGTTGCCGCTCAGGTTGACGCCGGCGTTGCCGTTCCAGTAGCCGTCCGTCGTCAGCAGCGCGAAGTTCTGCTGGCAGGAGTACTGCACCGGGTCCTGCGACATGCCGGAGTTGATGCCATTGGTCTTGTTGGCAAAGTGGCGACCGACACGCGAGAGCGCTTCCCGCAGCGGCGTGCTGGGCCCGGGATTCTGGTCGTACAGGATGTCGTACCACTTGTCTTTCTGGTTCCCCGATCCGGAGGTGAAATCGCTGATGGGAAGGTACTTGGTCGTGGCGACCGGGTTGCCGGGATTGATGGTGACGAAGCCGACCCGGTAGCTGTCCGTGATCCCCTTGAACGCAAGGCCGGCCGAGCTCTTCATCATCTGCATGCGGGTGCGGTAATAGGCGTACCAGTTGGCAAAATTGGTCATTTCCTGGGCATAGGTGCAGCCCGTGGGGCCGACGGCGCCGGTGCAGTCCGTCCGCCCCGCGCTGCGCGGATAGTTTGCCGTGGTGGACACGATGTCCACCCGCGTGAAACCGTTGTTGCCTGCGGAACCGAACCGCGGATATTGCAGCGTGGTCGCGGAGCCCGGGGAAACCGGGGCGTCCTGCTTGCTGCCGCAAGCGGGGGCAGTGGTGCTGCCGAACGTTCCGGTCCCGAAGCCCGCAGTGCCGTCTCTATCCGTACACCAGGTCACGCCGGTGATCGCGTAGTAGTAGGGGGGCCTGTTGCCGGCCACGTTCTGCTGCGAGAACGCCGTCGCGTTGGGGTAGGTCCATACGCCACTCTGGATCGGCATGCGGCAGGTGGTGGCGTTGGTGAACGGTGCGGTGCGTTGCGCCGTGCTCGGACTGCCGGTCGTGCAGTAGACCAGGTCGGGGTAGTCGGTCAGCAGGTTGATCGTGCCCGTGAACTGGACACCGAACCCGTCATTGGGCACGACTTGCCAGAGGGCATTGGTGTTGTAGCTCTGGAAGCTGGTGCCGTCGTAATTGATCGGCGGCGTGTAGACGATCGTCGGATTGTAGGCGAGGGTGTTGAACTGCGCGGCATTGTAGGCCGGCATCCCGAACTGGCAGTTGTCCAGGGAATTGTCGTCGTCCTTGCAATAGTTCCCGGGCACGGAATCGGGCATGTAGTCCCTGTCCATGCTGCCGGAATCGTCCAGGATGAACATGATGTTGGGCTTGACCACCGATGCCGAAGACTGGGCCAGCGGCGCCGGGGCGATGTCGGTCTGCGCGTGTGCCTGGCCGGTGAGGGCTCCAAGGGCGATTGCGAGTGCAGCGGCGGTGGATCTGAACGGCGAAGTGGTCTTCATGATTGCCTCGTGGCTTTCGACAGCGGTCTTGATGGGTTGTTAGTAGACAAACGACTGGACGTAGCTCACCGTGCTGCGGGGGCCTACGACCCTGGCGGTGATGCGGAAATAGGCGCGTGCGACCGGGGTCGGCGGCGAGCCTTCGTCGCCGCCCTTGCTGGCGCCCGACGCTTCCGCCTCCTTCTTGAAGCAATCGGTGGCGTTCAGCGACTTGCCGGACTCCTTGCACATGCGGTGGATGACGAAATAGATGGTATTGCCGTTGCCGTCATTGCCCAGGTTTACCGCCGAGTCCTGCCAGTTGAAGGTCTTGTGGTTGAACGGATCCTGCCAGTTGGCGTAATAGCCGGTGGAGTCGTCCTGCAGGAAGCCGGCGGTCTTGGTCTTGAGCCAGTCGCGCGCGAACTCCAGGCCGGCATCGCCCGCGCTGGTGGCGGCGTTGCGCAGCGCCAGGTTGCCGGCGATCATGTTGTTTGCATCCACGGAACGCATGACCGCGATCCCGGCGAGGGTCATGGCCACCAGGACGATCAGCGCAATGAACAGGATGACGCCCCGTTGGGAAGCGGGCGATCCGGC
>DASVNF010000235.1:0-7296 GCA_036384015.1 Burkholderiales bacterium | reverse complement strand
CACGGCGGCGATCGTGCCGCCGGAAACGGCAACCGCATGGCCTTCGAGAACCGTGCCCGGCGGGATCACCGGTACGATCCATCGCGGTTCGATCACCAGGTCGGCTGAAAAATGCTGCTCTGAGGGTTGCATCCGGGTTCCAAAAAAAAGCCCTGCGTTCGCAGGGCCTGGCAATGCCTGGGAACTATCGTATCAGTTGCTCTTGCTGCCGTTCACGCTCACGTCGACCCTGCGATCGGGCTGCAGGCACGAGATCAGCTTCTTGCCTTTCGAACCTTTGCAGGCGTCGCCGGTTACGGATTCGGATTCGCCCCGGCCTTCGGCGCGGATCTTGTCGGCCGGCACACCCTTGCCCACGAGATAGGCTTTCACCGCATTGGCACGCCGTTCGGAAAGTTTCTGGTTGTATGCGTCGCTGCCCAGCCGGTCGGCATGCCCCACGGCGGTGATCTCGTCGAATTCCACGCCATCGAGGCCGGCGACGAATTCGTCGAGGGATTGGCGCTGGTCACGGCGCACGACGGCCTTGTCGAAGCTGAACAGCGGCTCGGCCTCGAAACTGACGCTGAGGGCGCTGGCCGCAGGCGTGGGCGCAGCAGCTTGCGTGACCGGCTCATCCGGGTAGGTGGTGGGTTCGCCGATGCCGCGGTCTGTCTGCGCGAGCTGGTCTTCCGGGTGGCTCACGGTGCCTGAGTCGTCCGCTTGTGTGCCAAGGTCTTCGACTTCCACCGGATCTTCGGCCGCGGCGGCCTGTTCCGGTTCATCGGGCTCGGTCGGTTCGCCGATCGTGTTTTCCCTGGCCACGCCATCTTCTTCCAGGGATTGCCCCGATACGGATTCGTCAGCCTGCTCGCCGAGATCTTCCACTTCGTCCGTCTGCTCGGCCGGGCCCTCCTCGATCTCGTATTTCGTGATCGGGAAATCCGGCAGCGGTTCATCGGCTGCAGCGCTGCGCTTCGGTTCCGGGGCGGCGGCGGGGGCGACCGTCGTGACGGGCGCCGGCGTTTCTTCGAGCGGCCTGTCGATGTACTGGACTTCTTCCTTTTGGGGCTCGTATTCCGGCTGGGGCGCGGCTGCGGATTGCACCGCCTGGGTTTCGGCCGCGGCTGCTCGCCGCTCCGTCTCTTCCTTGGTCGTGACATTGGTGGCGCCGTCGACCTTCTCGAATTCCACCACCTCCTGTGCGCCGCCTCCCGAACTGCTGCGCTCGGTCTGATTCGCGCAGCCTGCCAGTGCCACGCCGATCAACAACATCAACAGCCGGTTGGTTCCTGGTCGCATTGCCGTTCTCCTGATCGTGCCGGTCATGGGAGCTGCATTATTGCCCAATCGCCGGGCGGTTAACAAATGTCGATGGGGCGGATTTCGATTGTCGCATGTCCAAGACGCCGGCATCCCCGGAATGGTCGGGATGCGAGGGCCTGACTTCCAAATAACCCATAAATAACCCGCAAAGGGTGGCCGGGAAGAATGTCTCTGGAGGAAGTGCCATGATAAAATGCGCAGCTTAAATCGGGCGTCCCGACGCAGGGCTCCCGGACCGCGATGCTCCTCCTCCAACGCACAGAACAACACGGGCGGGGCGCGACTGTTTCGTGACCGATTGCAAAAGAAAACTGACTCGTCCTGATGGATCAATTCGCCAAAGAAACCCTCCCGATCAGCCTCGAAGAGGAGATGCGCAGCTCCTACCTCGAGTATGCAATGAGCGTCATCGTCGGGCGCGCCCTGCCCGATGTCTGTGACGGCCTCAAGCCCGTCCACCGCCGCATCCTGTTCGCAATGCATGAAGCGAACAACGTCTGGAACCGTCCCTACGTCAAGTGTGCCCGCGTCGTCGGCGACGTGCTCGGCAAGTACCATCCCCACGGCGATTCCGCCACTTACGAAGCCCTGGTGCGCATGGCGCAGGACTTCTCGATGCGGTACACGCTGATCGACGGGCAGGGCAACTTCGGCTCCGTGGACGGCGATTCCGCCGCGGCATACCGGTATACGGAGTGCCGACTGGAAAGGATCGCTTCCGAGCTGCTTGCGGATATCGACAAGGAGACGGTCGACTTTGTTCCCAACTATGATGGCAAGGAGCAGGAACCAGCTGTTTTGCCGGCCCGCATCCCCAACCTGCTGGTCAATGGTTCGTCGGGCATCGCCGTGGGCATGGCGACCAACATCCCGCCGCACAACCTTGGCGAAGTGGTCGATGCCTGCCTGGCCATTCTCGAACGGCCCGGGATCACCATCGATGAACTGATCGACATCATTCCCGGGCCGGATTTTCCGACGAGCGGGATCATCTACGGCACCGCGGGCGTCAGGGAGGGCTACCGCACCGGGCGTGGCCGCGTCGTGATCCGCGCCCGTACGCACGTCGAGGAGCTCGACAAGGGCAACCGCCAGGCCATCATCATCGATGAGCTGCCCTACCAAGTGAACAAATCCTCGCTGCTGATGAAAATCGGCGAGCTGGTCCGCGAAAAGCGTCTGGACGGCTTGTCGGAAATCCGCGACGAATCGGACAAGTCCGGCATGCGCGTGGTCCTCGAACTCAAGCGTGGCGAAAATCCCGACGTCATCCTGAACAATCTGTACAAGGAAACGCAGATGCAGGATACCTTCGGGATGAACATGGTCGCGCTGGTGGATCGCCAGCCGCGCCTGCTCAATCTCAAGGAAATCCTCGACGCCTTCCTGCGCCACCGCCGCGAGGTGGTCACCCGGCGCACGGTCTTCGAACTGCGCAAGGCGCGTGAGCGCGGGCACATCCTCGAAGGCCTGGCGGTTGCGCTCTCGAATGTCGACGAAATCATCGCGCTCATCAAGGCGGCCCCGGCGCCGGCGGAGGCCAAGCGGGAGCTGATGGCGCGCAGCTGGCGGTCGCAGCTCGTGGAATCGATGCTGGTAAGGACCGAGGCTGCTGCTTCGCGGCCCGATGGCCTTGCGCCCGAGTACGGTCCGCAGGCCGACGGCTACCGGCTCTCGGAGGTCCAGGCACAGCGCATCCTCGAGATGCAGCTGCAGCGCCTGACCGGCCTCGAGCAGGACAAGATCGTCGCGGAATACCGCGAAGTGATGGAAAACATCGCCGACCTGCTCGACATCCTGGCCAAGCCGGAGCGCATCACCCAGATCATCAAGGATGAGCTGAAGCAGTCGCGCGAACAGTTCAACGACGAGCGCCGCAGCGAGATCGTGACCAACGCGGAAGACCTCAGCATGGAGGACCTGATCGCTCCCGAGGACGTCGTCGTGACCCTGTCGCACAGCGGTTACGTCAAGGCCCAGCCGCTGGCGGACTACCGCGCGCAGAAGCGCGGCGGCCGCGGCAAGCAGGCGACCGCGACCAAGGAAGACGATTTCATCGACAACCTGTTCATCGCCAATACTCACGACTACGTGCTGTGTTTCTCGAGCCGGGGCCAGTTGTACTGGATCAAGGTCTACAACGTGCCGCAGGGCGGACGGGCGAGCCGCGGCAAGCCGATCGTCAACTTGCTGCCGCTGATGGAAGGCGAGAAGATCACCGCCATCCTCCCGGTCAAGGACTTCGACGAGAACAAGTTCGTATTCATGGCGACCGCCAACGGCACGGTGAAGAAGACGCCGCTGTCCGATTTCTCGCGGCCGCGCCCTTCCGGCATCATCGCGGTGGACCTGGACGAAGGCGACTACCTGATCGGCGTGGCGTTGACCGAGGGCCGCCACGACATCATGCTGTTCTCGGACGCGGGCAAGGCCGTGCGTTTCGACGAGCAGGACGTGCGCCCGATGGGCCGCGTGGCGCGCGGCGTGCGCGGCATGAGATTGTCGGGGGCGCAGAAGCTGATTTCCCTGCTGGTTGCCGACAACGAGAACCTGACCGTGCTGACGGCCACCGAGAACGGATTCGGAAAACGCACCCCGATTGCCGAATACACGCGCCACGGCCGCGGCACGCAGGGCATGATCGCGATCCAGACCAGCGCCCGCAACGGCAACGTGGTCGCCGCCACGCTGGTGGAGGAAACGGACGAGATCATGCTGATCACCACCGGCGGCGTGCTGATCCGCACGCGGGTCAAGGAAATCCGGGAGATGAGCCGCGCGACCCAGGGCGTGACGCTGATCAATCTCGGTCCGGACGAAAAGCTGGCAGGCCTGGAAAAAATCGTGGATCCGGACGATCCGGAAGGCGTGGTGCCCGGCATAGAAGGGCTGGAGCCCGCGGCCGATGAGCCGGAAGCGGGGGGCGAAAGTCCGCAACCGTACGCGGAGGACAGTGGCGAACGGGGCGGCGGCGATGATGCCCTCGGCGGCGCGGGGGAGCCCGATCCGGAAAACGACGAACCATCCTGACGTCGCCGGAAACCAGAATATCCATCAGCAGACGGGGTAACAGCGTGGGGAGAGTTTTCAATTTCAGTCCGGGGCCGGCGGTCCTGCCGCAGGCCGTCCTGGAACAGGCGCGGGACGAAATGCTCGATTGGCATGGTTCGGGCATGTCGGTCATGGAAATGAGCCATCGCGGCAAGGAGTTCATCGCCATTGCCGCCGAGGCCGAGGCGGACCTGCGGGAACTGCTGGAGATTCCGGCGAACTACAAGGTGCTGTTCCTCCAGGGCGGCGCCACGGCGCAGTTCGCGATGGTGCCGATGAACCTGCTCCGCGGAAAAAAATCCGCCGACTACATCCATACCGGCGAATGGGCGAAGAAGGCAATAAGCGAGGCCGGGAAGTTCTGCAGCGTCAATGTCGCCGCCAGCTCGGAAGATCGCAGCTTTACCTACGTGCCGAAGCAGGCTGCGTGGAAATCGAACGCGGATGCGGCTTACGTCCATATCACTTCCAATGAAACCATCGGCGGGATCGAGTATCACTGGATTCCCGACACGAAGGGCGTGCCGCTGGTCGCCGACATGTCTTCCCATATCCTGTCGCGTCCGGTCGACATCGCCAGATACGGCGTCATCTATGCCGGCGCGCAGAAGAACATCGGACCGGCGGGCCTGACGATCGTGGTTGTGCGCGAAGACCTGATCGGCCAGGCGCTGCCCGGAACGCCGGCGATGTTGGACTACAGGATCCACGCCGACAATGAATCGATGTACAACACGCCGCCAACGTATGCGCTCTATGTCGCCGGCCTGGTGTTCCGGTGGCTGAAGAAAAACGGCGGACTGGCGGCGATGCAGAAGGTGAACAACGAGAAGGCCGGCCTGATTTACGACGTCCTCGACCAGAGCTCGTTTTATTCAAGCCCGGTGGCGAAGGACGACCGTTCGCTCATGAACGTTCCGTTCCGGCTGAAGAGCGAAAGCCTGGACGAGGAATTCCTGAAGCAGGCCAAGTCCCATGGCATGATCCAGTTGAAGGGCCATCGGTCCGTGGGCGGCATGCGCGCATCGATCTACAACGCCATGCCCGTCGAGGGCGTCCGGGCGCTGGCCGGATTCATGCGCGATTTCGAGAAGCGCAACGGCTGACCCCGCGATGGACGATATCGTTGCCATGACCGCATCCCTGCACATCCTTACGCTCAATGCGATCTCGGAGGTCGGCCTGAAGCGGCTGCCGGCTGATCGTTATTCGGTCGGGCCGGATGTCGGTTCGCCGGACGCGATCCTGGTGCGCTCGCAGGACATGCATAAGATGGACATTCCCCAATCCGTCAGGGCGATCGGGCGCGCGGGTGCCGGCACGAACAATATTCCCGTCGCGGCCATGAACCTGCGCGGCGTTCCCGTGTTCAATGCGCCGGGAGCGAACGCCAACGCCGTCAAGGAGCTGGTGCTCGCGGGCATGCTGCTTGCGGCCCGCAACCTTTTGCCGGCGATCCGCTTCGTCGAAGGCGTCGAAGGCAGCGACGAGCAGATCAACAAGGCCGTCGAGGAGGGCAAGAAGCACTTCGCCGGCATCGAACTGCCCAATCAGACGCTGGGCGTCATCGGCCTGGGCAGGATCGGCAGCCTGATAGCCGATGCCGCGATCAAGCTCGGCATGAACGTGCTCGGCTACGATCCCGAGATCACCGTGGACGCGGCATGGAGCCTGCCCTCCCAGGTGCGCAAGGCGCAGAGCATCGAAGATGTGCTCCGCAACAGCGATTTCGTCACCCTGCACGTGCCGTTGCTGGACGCCACGCGCAACCTGATCGACGCAAAGCGCCTCGGCCTGATGAAGAAGGACGCGGTCCTGCTGAATTTTTCACGCGAAGGCATCGTTGCCAGCGATGCCGTGCGCGAGGCGCTTTCGGGGAAGCGGATCAAGGCCTATGTGTGCGATTTTCCCAGCGCCGCGCTCAAAGGCTGCCCCGGAGTGGTCGCCACGCCGCATCTGGGAGCTTCCACCCGCGAGGCCGAAGACAACTGCGCGGTGATGGTGGTGGACCAGGTGCGCGACTACCTCGAGAATGGCAACGTGCGCAATGCCGTCAACTTTCCCGACGTGGTCATGAGCCGCGAATCTCCATACCGCCTCGGGATCGCCAATGCCAACGTGCCGAACATGGTGGGCCAGATATCCACGGCGGTGGCGCAGGCGGGCCTGAACATCCATAACATGCTGAACAAGTCGAAAAAGGACATGGCCTATACCCTGGTGGATGTGGACAGCCCGGTTTCCCGGCAGGTCATCGCCAGGATTGCCGCGATCGAGGGTGTGCTCGCGGTTCGCTACCTGCCGGCGAGGAACTGAGCCATGGCCGGCGATCTCAAACAGCTGCGCGAGCGGATCGATGCCATCGATCAGGAGATCCTCAAGCTCGTCAGCGAACGCGCGGCGGTGGCGCATGCCATCGGCAAGCTCAAGACGGACGGCGTCGTCTATCGCCCCGAGCGCGAGGCCCAGGTGCTGCGCGGAATCGTCGAGCGCAATCCCGGCCCGCTGCCGGGCAAGGCCGTGACCCGGCTGTTCACCGAAATCATCTCCGCCTGCCGCGCGCTCGAAGACGCGTTTTCCGTGGCCGGGCTCGGCCCCCGGGGCACGTTCAGCGAGGAGGCCGTGGTCAAGCATTTCGGCGGCCAGGCTCCCATGGTGCTCTGCGCTTCGATCGACGAGGTATTCCGTTCGGTTGAATCGGGAGCCGTCGGCTACGGCGTGGTGCCCGTGGAAAATTCGACCGAAGGCGCGGTCGGGCGGACGATGGACCTGCTGGTGTCGTCCCCGCTCCGGATATGCGGGGAAGTGCTGCTGCCGGTCCATCAGAATTTCATGTCCAGGGCGCCGGCCGAGCGCATCAAGCGGGTCTATTCGCATGCGCAAAGCCTGGCCCAGTGCCATCGCTGGCTGAACCAGAACCAGCCGGCCCTTGAGCGCGTC
>DASVNF010000234.1:0-11095 GCA_036384015.1 Burkholderiales bacterium | reverse complement strand
CCCCCCGCGCCTCTGCGTTGGGTGTAGATAAATTTTTGAGGAGACTTGCAGCATGGCAAAAAAAATAGGCTTCATCGGCGTCGGCATGATGGGCCACGGCATGGCGAAGAACCTGGCGGAAAAGGGTTTCCCCACAACCATACTCGGGCACAAGAATCGCGCGCCGGTCGAAGACCTCGTGAAGCTCGGTGCAAGGGAGGCAAAGGACCTCGCCGAACTGGTCAAGGCCAGCGAGATCATTTTCATCTGCGTGACTGGTTCGCCACAGGTCGAGGACCTGGTCTATCGAAAGGGCGGCATCCTTGAAAGCTCCGCCGCGGGGCAGATCGTGGTGGACACCTCCACCAGCCTGCCGGGGTCCACGCTCAGGATCGCGGCCGACCTCAAGGTCAAAGGCGTGCGCTTCGCCGACGCGCCGCTGGCCCGCACGCCTGTGGAGGCGGAACAGGGCCGGCTCAACACCATGGTCGGCGCCGACGAGGCCACGTTCAGGGACATCGAGCCCGCGCTCAAGGCCTTCTGCGAGAATATCTTCCATATCGGCGAGATCGGCGCCGGCCACAAGATCAAGCTCATCAACAACTGCGCCGCGATCGGACAGATGAGCCTGATCGCGGAGGCGCTGACTGCCTGCGCCAAACTCGGCGTCGATCCGAAAAAGTATTTCGCGCTGGTGTCGACCGGCGCCGCCAATTCCGGAATCTTCCAGATGCTGGCCGGCAAGGCGGTCGAGGGGGACTACTCGGGCATGAAGTTCGGACTGGCCAACGCACTCAAGGACGTCCGCTACTACAACCAGATGGCCATGGAGTTCGGCGTATCCGGCGCGATGGCAACGGCCACGCTGCAGACGCTGACCCAGGCGGTGAACATGGGTTTCGGCGGACCGGATCACCTGGTGGCCTCCCTGGTGCCGGCGGTCGCGAAAATCAACAACACCCCGTTCCCGCCGAAATAAGGCAAACGCATGGCCAAGACTCTGCAGTTCTATTACGACTTCGCCTCGCCTTACGGCTACCTGGCTTCGACGCAGATTTCCGGCCTGGCGGCGAAGCACGGCCGCACCGTCGAATGGAAGCCGATGCTGCTCGGCGTCGCCTTCAAGGCGACCGGCGGCATGCCCCTGCCGAGCGTGCCGTTGAAGGGCGATTACAGCCGCCGCGACATGGAGCGTTCCGCGCGGCTGATGGGAATTCCGCTGAAGATCCCAAGCAAGTTCCCCATTGCCAGCCAATCCCCGGCGCGCGTGATCTACTGGCTCGAATCGCAGGGTGCAGCGAAACAGGAAGAAGCGACCCGCGCGCTGTACCGCGCCTACATGGTCGAGGACAAGGACATCTCCAGTCCGGAAGTGACGGCCGACGTCGCGGCATCGATCGGACTCGACAGGCAAAAGATTCTCGAAGTCATCGCCGATCCGGTGATGAAGGAAAAGCTCAAGCAGGAAACGGAAGCCGCGGTCCAGCGCGGCGTGTTCGGTTCGCCGTTCATTTTCATCGACGACGAACCGTTCTGGGGCTGCGACCGGCTGCCGCAGGTCGAACGCTGGCTGCAGACTGGGGGATGGTGATGGCCGAGTACACCGTCTACGGTTTTGCCCAGTCGGGGAATTCCTATAAGCCGGCGCTTTACCTCGAACTCGCGGGCGCCGACTGGAGGCCCCGTTTCGTCGATTTCTTCAATGGCGAAACCCGCACGCCCGCCTATCGCGAAATCAACGTGATGGGTGAAGTTCCGGTGCTTGAGCACAAGGGGCAGCGCCTGTCCCAATCCGGTGCCATCCTGGACTATCTCATCGAGCAACTGGGCAAGTTCGGCTGGAAGGACGATACCGAGCGGCGCGAAGTGCTGCGCTGGCTATTGTGGGACAACCACAAGCTGACCAGCTATACGGCGACGTACCGCTTTCTGAACAAGCTGGTATCGAATGCCGATCCGGTGGTGCTCGCCGAATTCCGCAAGCGGTCGGAGGCGAGCTGGAAGATCCTCGACAAACATCTCGCCGGGCGCAGCCATGTCGTTGGCGAACGCCTGACCATCGCGGATATCTCGATCTGCGGGTACTTGTTCTTCGAAGACGACCTCGGCGTCGACTGGAACCAGTACCCGAACATCCGCGACTGGCTGGCGCGCATCCGCTCCGTGCCGGGCTGGAAACATCCCTACGACCTGCTTCCCGGCCATCCGCTCCCCGCCAGGGCCGCCTGAGACATGCCCGCCATCCAGAGCAAGATCAATCCGCGTTCGGCGGACTACGCCGCCAGCCATCAGGCGATGACCGCACTGGTCGCCGACCTGCGCGCCAAGGTCGAAACCATCAAGCAGGGCGGCGGCGAGGCGGCGCGCGAGAAACACCTGGCTCGCGGCAAGCTGCTGCCGCGCGAGCGGGTGCGGCGGCTGCTGGATATCGGCTCGCCTTTCCTCGAATTGTCGCAGCTCGCGGCCTGGGACATGTATGGCAACCAGGTGCCCGCAGCGGGGATCGTGACCGGCATCGGCCGCGTTTCGGGGCGGGAATGCGTGATCGTGGCGAACGATGCGACCGTGAAGGGCGGAACCTATTTCCCCATGACCGTGAAGAAACACCTGCGCGCGCAGGAAGTGGCGCAGCAGAACCGGTTGCCCTGCATTTACCTGGTGGACTCGGGCGGCGCCAACCTGCCGACCTGGGACGAGGTGTTTCCGGACCGCGATCATTTCGGCCGGATTTTCTACAACCAGGCCAACATGTCGGCGGCGGGGATTCCGCAAATCGCCTGCGTGATGGGCTCCTGCACCGCGGGCGGCGCCTATGTGCCGGCGATGGCCGACGAAGCGATCATCGTCAGGAACCAGGGGACGATTTTCCTCGCCGGACCGCCCTTGGTGAAAGCGGCGACCGGCGAGGTCGTCAGCGCCGAGGAACTGGGCGGAGCCGACGTGCACACCCGGGTTTCGGGCGTGGCGGACCACTACGCGCTCAACGATGACCATGCACTGGAACTGGCGCGCCGCATCGTGTCGCACCTCAACCTGCGCAAGGAACTGGGGCTGGAGATCCGCGAATCCCGCGAACCGCTCCATGACGTGGCCGAGATGCACGGCATCGTGCCGACAGACGTTCGCAAGCCTTTCGACGTGCGCGAAGTGATCGCACGCATCGTCGATGCCAGCGAGCTCGACGAATTCAAACCCCTGTACGGCACGACCCTGGTGTGCGGCTTTGCGCACCTCCACGGCTACCCGGTCGGCATCGTCGCCAACAACGGCATCCTGTTTTCCGAGTCCGCCCTCAAGGGCACGCATTTCATCGAGCTTTGTTCACAGCGAAGGATCCCGCTGGTGTTCCTGCAGAACATCACGGGATTCATGGTCGGCAAAAAGTACGAGGCCGAAGGCATTGCCCGCAATGGCGCCAAGATGGTCACGGCTGTTTCCTGCGCAAAGGTGCCGAAGTTCACGGTGATCATCGGCGGCAGCTTTGGCGCCGGCAACTACGGAATGTGCGGACGGGCCTACTCCCCGCGCTTTCTGTGGATGTGGCCGAACGCCCGCATCTCGGTGATGGGCGGCGAGCAGGCTGCCAGCGTGCTGGCCCAGGTCAAGCGCGACGGATTGGAGAAATCCGGGAAGTCCTGGAGCAGCGAGGACGAGCAGGCGTTCAAGGCGCCGATCCTGGCGCAGTACGAGATCCAGGGTCATCCCTACTACGCCAGCGCGCGCCTGTGGGACGACGGCGTCATCGATCCCGCCGATACCCGCATGGTGCTGGGACTGGGCATTTCCGCCGCGCTGAATGCGCCGATTGAAGAGACGCGCTTCGGCGTGTTCAGGATGTGACCATGGACGCACACGCCGGGCACAGTGGCATGGACTCCATATACCTGACCGAGGAACACCTGGCGCTGCGCGAGCAGGTCGCCCGTTTCATCGCAAAGGAAGTCGAACCGCATGGGGCGAAATGGGAGGAACAGGGGCACGTGCCGCGCGAAGTCCTGCGCAAGATGGGCGGTCTCGGGCTGTTCGGCATCACCTATCCGGTTGAATACGGCGGCGCTGGAGCCGATGCGCTGACCTCGCTGGTGTTCGCGGAGGCCCTGTCACGCAGCACTTTCGGCGGATTCATCGTGACGGTGCTGGTGCATACGGACATGGCGTCGCCCCATCTGGTCAACGCCGGATCGAAAGCGCAACTCGACAAATACCTGCCGGCCATCATTCGCGGCGAGAAAATCACGGCGGTGGCGGTCACGGAGCCGGACGCCGGCTCGGACGTGGCGGGTATCCGCACCCGCGCCAGACGGGACGGCGATGGCTGGGTGCTCAACGGCAGCAAGATGTTCATCACCAACGGGGTGCTCGCCGATGTGTATTTCGTCGCGGCGCGCACCGATCCGGATGTCAAAGGCTCGCGCGGCATTTCCATTTTCATCGTCGAAAAAGGCATGCCCGGATTTCGTGTCGGCCGGGCCCTGAACAAGACCGGCTGGCTGTGTTCCGATACCGCGGAACTCGTGTTCGAGGATTGCCGGGTGCCGGCGGCGAACCTGCTGGGCGAGGAGAACGCCGGCTTCTACTCGATCATGAAGAATTTCCAGACCGAGCGCATTGCGGCTGCGGCCATGTCGGTGGGTCACTGCCTGACCGCATTGCGATTGACCGTCGAGCACGTGAAGACACGCAAGGCATTCGGCGCCACCCTGTTCGACAAGCAGGTGATCCGGCAAAGGCTGGCGATGCTGGAGGCAAAGACCCACGCGGCACGGCAGTTCCTCTATCACTGCGGCTGGCTGGTTACCCAGGGCCGCGATTGCGTGCGCGAGGTTTCGATGCTGAAGGCGCTGGCCGGGGAACTGGTCAACGAAGTGCTCTATACGTGCCAGCAATTCCATGGCGGCATGGGATACATGCGTGAGACCGCCATCGAGCGCCTGGCGCGCGACGCGCGCGTCCAGTCCATCGGTGGGGGGGCGACCGAGGTCATGCTCGAGGAAGTGGCCAAGCGTTTCGCTCCGGACTAGACAGGAACAATCGATGACGACACTTTCCCAGGCGTTGCTGATAGAGGTACAGCGCGGTGTGGCGACCGTCCGGATGAACCGTCCGGACGTGCACAACGCTTTCGATGACGTGCTGATCGCGGAACTCACCGCGGAACTGCGCCGCCTCGACCAGGCGCCGGAGGTGCGGGTGATCGTGCTGGCGGCAAACGGGAAAAGTTTCTCCGCGGGCGCCGACCTGAACTGGATGAAACGCATGGCGCACTACTCGGAAGCGGAGAACCTGCGCGATGCCGTGGCATTGGCGGGACTGATGCGCACCCTGCACGGCGTGCACAAACCGACGGTTGCCAGGGTGCAGGGTCCCGCTTTCGGGGGCGGCGTGGGCCTGGTGGCATGCTGCGATATTGCCGTAGCCGCGACCGAAGCGCTGTTTTCGCTTTCGGAAGTGCGCCTGGGAATGATTCCATCCGTCATCAGCCCCTATGTCGTGGCCGCAATCGGCGAGCGCGCGGCGCATCGCTATTTCCTGACCGCCGAGCGCTTCAACGCGGAAGAGGCGAAGCGCATGGGCCTGCTCCATGAGGTCGTGTCCGCGGACAAGCTCGACGAGTCCGTTGCCGGCATGGCGGAGCATCTCCTCAAGGGCGGACCGAAAGCCCTGGCCGCGGCCAAGAAGCTGATCGCCGACGTCAGCCGCCATCCGATCGACGACGCCCTGAGCGAGGAAACGGCGCGGCGCATTGCCGCGATTCGCGTCGGCGCCGAAGGCCGCGAGGGCATCGCCGCCTTTCTCGAAAAGCGCAAGCCGGACTGGAGTTGAGCATGCAACCAGAGTCAAGCCGAGTCCCGGCGGGAGACCCGCAAAAAGCAAAATTGCTGATGATGTTCTGCGCCCTCGGCCTGACCGTGTTCCTGCTCGACCTGGCCGCCGGCGCGTGGCTATGGAAATACGCCAGGGATTACCGAACCAGTCCACCCACGTACGACCGGGTGCTGGCCGAAGTGCGCCGCGCCGATCCGCGGGGCGTGGAGGACATCGCTTTCGCCATGCACGCCGGCTGGGAGGCATCGGAGGATGCGCGGGGCGGAACGCAGGAGACGGTCGTGCACGTGACCATCGCGGCGAGCTTCGTCGGCCTGGTCCTGTTCACGGTATGTTTCCTGCTCGCGTTCCTGCTGTATCAGGAACTGATGCGACGAGGCGGCGGTCATCCTGAACCGCTGCCACCGGACAACGTGGACGACATATGGAAATGAACATGCCGGCGAAATGCGGGTCGGCACATGTTTGACAAGATTCTCATAGCGAATCGAGGCGAGATCGCCTGCCGCGTCGCGCGCACGGCGCAACGCCTCGGCATTCGTACGGTCGCGGTTTACTCGGAAGCCGATGCCGGTGCGTTGCATGTGAAAAGCTGCGATGAAGCCTGGCTCATCGGTGCGGCGCATCCGCGCGACTCCTATTTGCGCGGCGATCGGATCCTCGACGTGGCGCGCAAGAGCGGCGCCCGGGCCATCCATCCCGGCTACGGCTTCCTTTCCGAGAACGCGGAATTTGCACGGGCCTGTGCGGGCGCCGGCGTGACGTTCATCGGACCGCCGGTTGCGGCGATCGAGGCGATGGGATCCAAAAGCGCAGCCAAAAAGCTCATGGAAAAGGCCGGCGTACCGCTGGTCCCGGGCTACCACGGTGACGTCCAGGATCCGGCGCATCTGCAGCAGGAAGCCGCCCGCATCGGTTACCCGGTCCTGATCAAGGCTTCCGCCGGCGGCGGCGGCAAGGGCATGCGCATCGTGGAGAAGCCGGAGAATTTCGCCGACGCGCTGGCCGGCGCGAAACGCGAAGCGGCCTCGTCCTTCGGCGATGATCGCGTGCTGATCGAAAAATACCTCAAGCGTCCGCGCCACATCGAACTGCAGGTTTTCGCGGACGCAAAGGGCGAATGCGTCCATCTATTCGAACGCGACTGCTCGGTACAGCGACGCCACCAGAAAATCCTGGAGGAGGCGCCCGCTCCCGGCATGACCGCGGAGCGGCGGCGGGAGATGGGCGCCGCCGCCGTTGCCGCCGCGAAGGCGGTGGGCTACGTTGGCGCGGGCACGGTCGAGTTCATCGCCGGGGAGGACGGGCGCTTCTTTTTCATGGAAATGAACACCCGGCTGCAGGTGGAGCATCCGGTCACCGAGATGATCACGGGCCTCGACCTGGTTGAATGGCAGTTGCGGATTGCCGCCGGCGAGCCCTTGCCGCTCGCGCAGGAGAATCTGAAAATCACCGGTCACGCCATCGAAGCGCGCGTCTACGCGGAGGATCCGGAACGGGGTTTTCTGCCCACCGCCGGGCGCATTGCGCATTTGCGCCAGCCCCGGCAGTCGGCGAACGTGCGCATCGACAGCGGCGTGCAGGCGGGCGACGAAGTCGGCGTGCATTACGATCCGATGATCGCCAAGCTGATCGCCTGGGATCAAGATCGTCCGGCGGCGCTGCAGCGCCTGCGCGCGGCGCTCGGCGAGTTCGAAGTCGCCGGCCTGACGACCAATCTCGCTTTTCTTTCCAGGGTGACCGGCCATCCCGCCTTCGCGCAGGCCCATCGGGAACCGGCCCGGCTGGAAACCGGCCTCATTGAACGCAATCGCAATGAACTGTTTCCGGCGCCGGCGCCCGCGTCCGACGCGGTGCTCGCCATTGCAGTTCTAAGCGAACTGATGCGCGTGGACCGCGAGGCCGCGGAGATCGCGGAGGATTCCGCCGATCCGCACTCGCCCTGGCATTCGCGCGATGCCTGGCGACTGAACGAAGACAATCATCATACTTTCGTCTTTCTGGATTCCGGCACGCGGATCGAGGTCGTGGCCCACTATCGTCCCAGGGGTTACGAGCTGGAACTTCCCGGCGGACGCATGCTGGTTTCCGGTGAAACGAGTAGCGAAGGGTCGATGATTGCCGACCTTGCAGGGATCCGGTTGCGGACAACTGTCGTGCATCAGGGCTCGGCGCTGGCGGTCTTTGCCAGCGGCGCCAGTCACCGCCTGGAATTCGAAACGGCCGCCGCGATCGACGAGGAGGATCCATCGGGCAGGCTGGTGTCGCCGCTGCCGGGCAGCGTGATCCAGGTGCTGGTGCACGCCGGCGATACCGTGGCCAAGGGCCAGGCGCTGATTATCGTGGAGGCGATGAAAATGGAACACACGATTTCGGCGCCGAGGTCCGGCAAAGTGAGCCAGATATACTTCGCGGCGGGAGAACAGGTTGCCGAAGGCGCGCAACTGCTGGAATTCGAGGCGGTTGCCGGGGAGATTGCATGAAGTATCCAAAGCGCGTGAAACTGGTGGAAATGGGCCCTCGCGACGGCCTGCAGAATGAACCCGGATCGGTCTCCGCCGACGTAAAGGTTGAGCTGGTGGACCGCTTGTCCGACGCCGGCTTCGCTTCTATCGAAACAGGCAGCTTCGTTTCGCCGAAATGGGTGCCGCAGATGGCGGACACGGCGCAAGTGATGGCGCGCATTCGCCGCAAGCCCGGCGTCTCGTATCCGGTTCTGGTGCCGAACATGAAGGGCCTGGAAGCTGCGCTCGCGGCAGAGGCGGAAGAGATTGCGGTGTTCGCCGCTGCGACGGAAGCTTTTTCCAGGCGCAATACCAATTGCTCCATCGCCGAATCCTTCGAGCGTTTCGAAACGGTGTGCAAGGCGGCGCTGGACAAGGGGCTGCGCGTGCGCGGCTATGTATCAGTGGTGCTCGGTTGTCCTTACGAAGGCGAGGTGAAACCCGAAGCCGTGGCCGACGTATCGAAGCGCCTGCTCGATTTGGGCTGCTATGAGGTGTCGCTGGGGGACACGATCGGAACCGGCACGGCGGCAAAGGCACAGCGCATGATCGAGGTGGTCGCCAGGAACGTGCCGTTGGAAAAGCTGGCGGGCCATTTCCATGACACCTACGGCCAGGCGCTGGCCAACATCGTTGCCACCATGGAAATGGGCGTGGCGACATTCGACAGTTCGGTCGCGGGATTGGGCGGCTGCCCCTACGCGAAGGGCGCCACCGGCAACGTGGCGAGCGAAGACGTGCTTTATCTTCTCGACGGACTCGGCATCGACACCGGGGTGGACATGGACCGCCTGCTGGATGCGGCGGCCTTCATTTGCGCGGAACTCAAGCGACCGACGATTTCCCGTGCCGGCCGGGCGCTGGCCGTGAAGCGCGAGAAGGCAGCGGCATGAGCAGGAAGCAGGGGCCCCATTTTCTTATGGGGATGCGCCCGTCCGCGATTGCCGCCAGCTACCGACAGCTCGGCTTGAGCGCATCGTCACTGGCAACGGAGGGTGGCGGCATGAGCAGGAAGCAGGGGCCGCATTTTCCATGTGATGGGGATGCGACCGCACGCGATTGCTGCCACTGCCGAATTGAAAGAGGTTCGAGGACAGTCTTGGGCGCTGAGGCGGCAGCTTGAGCTCGAAACCAGCCGAAGTGCCGTCTCCCTGCGTGAACGTCTGCCAGATGGATTCGCAGACCGGGCTCTGCCTCGGTTGCCTGCGCACGCTGGACGAAATCGCCGGCTGGATGGATTACACGGTGTCCGAGAAACTGGACGTGCTGGGCCGCCTTGACGAGCGGCGCTGGGCGACGCTGGAAAACTGAAGGGAAGCAAACGCACATGGCTTTATCCGCACCTGCCGCACGCAAACTGATGCACCATCGCAGGGTCGACTGCACGGGATACCGGCGCGACGACGGGCTCTGGGACATCGAGGGCCACCTGGTCGATACCAAGAGCTACGAGCTCAAGGGTCTCGATCGGGGGCCGACGCCGGCAGGCCAGCCGCTGCACGAGATGTGGCTGCGCCTGACCGTCGATGACGATCTCAACGTTGTCGATGTGGAAGCCCGGACCGTATGGGGACCTTACAGCATGTGCGGCGACATCACGCCGAACTTCCAGGCGCTCAAGGGACTGGCGATCAAGGCCGGCTGGACCCAGAAAACACGCGAATTGCTGGGCGGCACCAAAGGCTGCACCCACTTGCTCGAATTGCTCGGTCCCCTCGCCACTACCGCCTTCCAGACCGTCTACTCGCTGCGCGAGAAACGCAATCTCGACCACGGAGCCCGCAAACGGCCTGGCCTGATCGACTCCTGCCATGCCTGGGCCTCGGACAGCCCGGTGATCGCCAGGCGTTTTCCGGAGTTTTACACCGGTCCAAAAAAAGTGGTCGCGGGCTGACCGCAATGCGGACCAAGCCGCTTTCCGGTGTCCGCGTGCTCGACCTGACCCGGCTGTTGCCGGGACCGGTGTGCACGCTGCATCTCGCGGATCTTGGCGCAGACGTGATCAAGATCGAAGACACCGGCGCCGGCGACTATGCGCGCACGCTTGGCGCCGACGCCGGCAAGGCGGCGCCGGTATTTCTGGCGATCAACCGCAACAAGCGCGGAATGCGGATCGATCTCAAGAAACCGGACGGCGTCGGGATTTTCCTGCGGCTGGCAAAGGGCGCGGATGTCATCGTGGAGGGTTTTCGCCCGGGCGTGGTCGATCGCCTCGGGATCGGCTACGCGGCCTGCAGCAAGGTCAATCCGCGCATCGTTTATTGCGCGATTTCCGGCTATGGCCAGACGGGGCCTTATCGCGACCTCGCGGGCCACGATGTCAACTATTGCGGCTATGCGGGCTTCGTCGATCAGGTCGGCATCGCCGGCGGCGAACCGGCGATCCCGAACCTGCAGGTCGCCGACATCCTGGGCGGCGCCGTCGTGCCGGCAATGGGAATCCTGGCGGCACTGCTGGATGCGCAGCGCAGCGGCCGGGGGCGGTACGTCGATGTCTCGATGACGGACGGCGTGCTCGCGCACAACCTGCAGGCGCTGGCGGCCGTGGCCGCCACGGGCAAGGTGCATGCGCGCGGCGAGGACTTCCTCAGCGGACGCGAGCCATGCTATGCCGTCTACCGCACTGCCGACGGCAAATACATGGCGGTGGGTGCGCTCGAAAGAAAATTCTGGGAACGGGTTTGCGACGTGCTGGAACGGCCCGACCTGAAGGCCTGCCACTGGGAGTTGCGCGACAAGGATGCGCAGTGGGGCCTGCGGGAAACGCGCCGGATTTTCGCGGCCCG
>DASVNF010000233.1:0-16917 GCA_036384015.1 Burkholderiales bacterium | reverse complement strand
TCCGGCCTCATGGAGATCCGGCAGCGTATCGACCAGCGTGCCGTCCAGATCCAGGGCAATGGCGCCGATCTGCAGCCGGACCCGCCGCGACGCGCCTTCTTCAGGCCCTGCCAAGCTCGCCACGCATGGAGGCGATGGTCGCCTTGTAGTCCTTGCTGCCGAAAATCGCCGAACCCGCGACAAAGGTATCGGCGCCGGCTTTCGCGATTTCGGCGATGTTGTCCACCTTCACCCCGCCGTCCACTTCCAGCCAGACATCGCGCCCGGATTCCCGAATGCGCTTGCGCACCCTGCGAAGTTTTTCCAGTGCCGCCGGAATGAATTTCTGCCCGCCGAATCCCGGGTTGACCGACATGATCAGGACCAGGTCGATCTTGTCCAGCGTATGGTCGAGCCAGCACAGCGGCGTGGCGGGGTTCAGTACCAGTCCTGCCTTGCACCCCGATTCCCTGATCAGGCCGATGGTCCGGTCCACGTGCTCCGAGGCTTCGGGGTGAAAGCTGATGATGTCGGCGCCGGCTTTGGCGAAATCGGGAACGATGCGGTCGACGGGCTTGACCATGAGGTGAACATCGATCACCGCCTGGGTGAGCGGACGGATGGCCTCGCAGACCAGCGGCCCGATCGTCAGGTTGGGAACGTAATGGTTGTCCATCACGTCGAAGTGAATGATGTCGGCGCCCGCCGCGACCACCGACTGGACTTCCTCGCCGAGCTTCGCGAAATTCGCGGACAAGATGCTGGGAGCGATTCGATACATGAGAATCATTGTAGCAAACGGCTTGCTCCGGCCCTGACCTTGATATCAAATACCCTCATGGCCGAGCAACCGAAATACGAGATCACCGTCACCGTCAGGACTGCCTATATCCCGGAACAATCGGACGAAGCCGCCGGTCGCCATGTTTTCACGTACACCGTGAACATCCTCAACTCCGGTAGCGTCGCCGCCCAGCTGATCAGCCGGCACTGGATCATTTCCGACGCCCACGACAAGGTCCAGGAAGTCCGCGGCCTCGGCGTTGTCGGCGAGCAGCCGCGGCTGCAGCCCGGCGAGAGCTACGACTACACCAGCGGAACTGCGATCGCCTCGCCCGTGGGAACCATGCGCGGCACCTACCAGATGGTGGCGGAGGACGGGGTGGTATTCGATGCGCAGATTCCCGAGTTCACGCTGAGCGTGCCGCGGGTGCTGCACTAAGCCCATCAGCCAACAAGCGGTGCGGGCCTTCGACCCCCACTACTTCTCTTGTCGTTTATCTGCATCCTCTGTATGGAGAGTTGGGTTAGAGTCCTGGTCGTTGTGCTTGCCGCCGTCGCGCTTGCGCGGCAGCGTCCACCAGATGATGAATGCGAACAATAAAAGCGCAAGAACGCCTTCGAGAATGAGCCAGACCATTATTTACGGAGCAGTGGATTTGAATGCCGCAGGTTCGGAAGCCGGTTTCGCGGAGCCGCATTATTGAACCCGCGCCGGCAGCTTCGAGCAGAAACCCCTCAAATGCAAATCAGAATACCGCTGGCGGTTGCCGTCTGCGCATTCACCATTCTTGCCAGCAGTTGCGCAAGTGTACCCAACAGTTCGCCTGCAACGCCACCGGCCGCAATGCCGTCGCCCGCTACTGCGTCCCCAGGCGGTCCGCCGATGGACGCGCCCGAACCTGTCCTCCCCGCGACGGCGCCGGTCCCGCCGCAGCCAACACCGGTTCCTCTTCCGTCATCGACTTTGCCGCCCGCCGCATACAGCGTGGTGGAATGGACTGCGATTCCCGACTGGGGCGGAGACAATCCAGCGGAAGCGATTTCCGCCCTGCTGCTGTCCTGCTCGAGCCTGAGGAGCCAGCCGGACTGGCAAGCCGTCTGCGCTTTGGCCACGCAGTTGCGCAAGGACGATGCGGGAGCCGCCAGGCGATATTTCGAGACGAACTTCGTTCCGTATTCCGTGCGCAACGCTGAAGGGGGGGCGGAAGGCCTGGCCACCGGCTACTACGAACCGCTGCTGTACGGAAGCCGCACGCCGGGCAAGAAATATCGTTATCCCCTTTATGGTGTGCCAGACGACCTGCTGGTGGTGGACTTGAGCGACCAGTATCCCGAACTCAAGGGCATGCGATTGCGCGGTCGGCTGCAGGGCAGGAAGCTCGTTCCCTACTACACGCGCGCCGAGATCGAACGCGGCGATGCCGCCGTGCGCGGCCGCGAACTTCTCTGGGTGGAGGATCCTGTCGAATTGTTTTTCCTGCAGGTGCAGGGCTCGGGCCGGGTGAAACTGCCCGATGGCGAGATCGTGCGCGTCGGCTTCGCGGAGCATAATGGCCACCCTTACAAGTCCATCGGCCGCGTGCTGATCGACCGCGGCGAATTGCCGGCCGACAAGGCTTCCATGCAGGGAATCAAGCAATGGGCAAAGCAGAACCCGGATATGCTGCCCATGCTGCTGCAGCAGAACCCCGCCTATGTTTTCTTCCGGGAGTTGCCTGGACAGGAGCCCGGCCCCATCGGCGCCCTGGGCGTTGCGTTGACGCCCGGACGCAGCCTCGCGGTGGATCCCGCCGCGATCCCTCTGGGTGCGCCGGTCTTCCTTTCTTCCACGTGGCCGCTTTCGGCGCGGCCGTTGAATCGCCTGATGCTGGCGCAGGATACGGGCAGCGCCATCAAGGGTGCGATACGCGCGGACTTCTTCTGGGGATTCGGCGACGAGGCCGGCGTGTTGGCCGGGCGCATGCGCCAGAGCGCTCGAATGTGGCTGCTTTACCCGAAGGGCTTCTCGCCTCGCCTTCCCTAGATCTTGAAACTTCTTTCACCGCAGAGGCGCCGAGGGCCCGCAGAAAAAACCGACAGTACTCACAACCCAGGGGATTTCGGTATGTCATCCCTGAACTGTTTTTCATTTCCTCTGCGAGTTTTTCTCTGTGCCTCCGCGTCTCTGCGGTCAGGCGTTGTGAATACTAAGGTTCATCCGGGTCGTAGTTGACGCTCACCAGTACCCGGCTGCGCACCCTGCGGCCATCCCGCTGGGCAGGGATGAAGGCCGCGCGGGCAAGCGCTTGCTGCGCCGAATCCTCGAACAGGCCCTCCGGCACGGCATCCACCACGGAAATGCCGGTCACCCTGCCGGCTTCGTCGATCAGCACCAGCAAGGTCACGGTGCCCGTAATCTTCTGCGTCCTTGCCTGTTCCGGATAGTCGGGATCCAGCGCACTCTGGAGTTGTGGATAGACGTCGAGGTCCTTCGCCGGGTAATGGACCAGATCGGCAGGGTCCGGCAGGCCGGTGGTTTCAGGCACAACCGCGTTCCCGGGCGGTTGCTGTTCACTGGAAACAGCATTGTCGGGGACGCCCGGACTCGCTGCATCAGGGGGCGAAATGGTGGCATTCGCAGCAGCCGGGAGCAGAATTGGCACGGCCTTGCGTTTAGCCTGCAACGGAGCGGATTCGGACGGCACCAATCGCGCGTGTATCGGGCCCGGATAGGTGACCGTGGGACTGCCTGGACGCAATGCCAGGCCATAGATCAGAACCAGGTGTGCCACGGTGGAGAACACGACCGCGAACGCCAGGCGACTGCCAGCCGCCGGGACATCCGCGAACTCCCGCCTGATTCTGCGCATCGCCCGCCCCCGCAACGAGCCGCCTGAATTGTCATTCTAGGGGAAGAAAAGGCCGACGTGGATTTGGCGCGTCGGGCGGCAGTGGGCCTCCCGGCGTCCCGACTATTTGGAGGCCGCGTGCGCCTTGGCCAGGAAGGATTCGATCTGCTCGAGCGGAATGGCCCCCGGCACGCGCCTGCCGTCGGTAAAGAACAGCGTCGGCGTTCCGGAGATGCGCTTGGATTGGCCGAATTCGACAATCTTGTCCACGGGATTGTCGCAAGTACCGGCGGCCTTTGGAGCGATTTTTCTGAGCATGTAATCGTCCCACGCCTTGACGCGATCCGGAGAACACCAGATCGACCGCGAAATTTCCGGCGCTTTCGGATGCAGTTGCGCCAGCGGGTAGAGGAACAGATAGATAGTGACGTTATCCAGTTGCGTAAAGCTTTGCTCCAGGCGTTTGCAGTACGGACAATCGGGATCGGAAAAAACGGCGATCTTGCGGCTGCCGTTGCCCTTCACCTTCTTGAACGCCAGGTCGAACGGCAGTTGCTCGAACGGGAATGCCAGCTTCTTGAGCTTCGCCTCCTCCAGCTCCTGCAGCCGTGCAGCGGTGAGGTTGATCATGTTCTTGGTGTCGATGACGTTGCCATCGATCACGAAGCTGAACCCGGCGTCCGTATAAAGGATCTCTCCGTCGACCACGACTTCGTAGAGCCCAATGGGCATCTTGGTGACGCTTTCGACCGTCGCCTTGGGAAATTTCTTGCCAAGTTCCGCGCGTATCGTCGATTCGTCGGCGCAGGCTGCCCCGGCAAGCAGGGCGAGGATGGCAACGGGCAGGGTGATCAGGCGTGTGGACTTCATGATTGGGTCGTGGTTATCCGGAAATTTATAAGTGGGAAATGCTTCGACCGCCTAACCCAGCGCATGTTTCACCAGGAATCGCTTCAGCGGCGCAATTCTGTCGGTCATTTTCAGGCCGGCGTTCCGCAGCATGGATGCGCCAGGAATGCGGCTGCCAAACAGCGCCTGCAATCCATCCGTGACGTACTCCATCGCAATGACTTCCTCCTTGCGGCTGCGTTCGTAACGTCTCAGCAGGGAAGTTGCGCCGCAGTCGTTTTCCATTCCCCTGCCGCTAATCACGCGCGCCAGCGCTTGCGCATCCCCAAAGCCGAGATTCAGGCCCTGACCCGCAAGCGGGTGCACAGTATGGGCGGCGTCCCCCACCAGGGCAAGTCGCGGCCCGACGAGCCTGGCGGCGCGCATGCGCCGCACTGGAAAGGCCCTGGCTGAACCGGTGGCGCGCAGTTCTCCGAGCACATTAGCCGAGGCTCGCCGGACCGCCGCGGCAAGATCTTCGCCGCTCATGGCCAGCAACTCCCGCGCGTAGGCATCGGCCGCGGACCACACCATCGAGACATGGTTTCCCGGCAGTGGCAGCAATGCAAGCACGCCATCGCCGCGGAACCACTGGCGGGCCGCATTGCCATGCGCAAGCTGCGCCTGGAAATTTGCGACCACGCCCTGCTGGCCGTACTCATGAATGGAGGCTTCCAATCCTGCTGCGGCTCGTGTTTTCGACTCTGCGCCATCCGCAGCAACGACCAGTGAAGCTTCGACTTGCTCGCCACCGGTCAACGTGAGGTCCACGGATGCATCGCGCCATCGCGCCTGTTCGCAGACATCCGCGATCACGACAGGGCCGTCGGCGCCTGCCAACACTGCCGCGATCGCCTGTTGCAGATTGCTTTCCTCGACGATGGCAGCCAATTGCGGCACCCCGCTGCGGTACGCGCTGAATTCGATTCTGGACGCGCCGTCGTCGCCAAAAACGAGCATTTCGTGGACCGGTGCGATGCGATCGGCGGTGAGTTTTTGCCAGACGCCATGCTGCTCGAGGAATTGCCGGCTATGCGGACTCAAGGCGTAAACGCGAGGGTCGAAACCGGCCGCGGGCGGGGGCTTTGCGGCTTTTGGCTCAATGACGGCCAGGCGCAGCCCGCTTGGGGACAGCGCACAAGCCAGGCTGCCGCCGACGAGACCCCCGCCGACGATGGCGATATCGACTTTCATCCGCCCAGTCTACACATCTGTCAAAGGGTTGATTCGTACCGGATATTGCCTTGACAACGCGGAGGGTGGTCAGTAACCTTGCGCTCCCTGTCGGGCGGCAGGGCGGCATCAGGAATCGCCATGGCGGCCGGGGCGCAAAAACCTCCCGCACCAGCCGCAAACAACATCCAGATTCGGTGATATAGCTCAGTTGGTTAGAGCACAGCACTCATAATGCTGGGGTCGGTGGTTCAAGTCCACCTATCACCACCAGACATGCGACATGAAAGGGCCTGCCGGCGCGCAAGCCCTTTATGGTTTCCGGCGGGCAGTGCGCGCGACCTGCCTGCCGCGGCCGAAAGAAAACGGTAAACTCCAAACGCTTGTTTTGGTTCTGTTAAAACAATGCTCCCGGCCGGTCACGGATTCGTACGACGCTGACTGGCCGACCAAGAGGAACAATGCGTAAATTTCTGGTTCAGTACCTGGTAGTCCTTTGCGCCGTTTGCTGTGCAACGACTGCGCTGGCGGAGCGCAATTTCCCGCAAAAAGCGACGCGCGGCGAAATGACGGCCTTCAAGTATCCATACATGAAGATCGGCGACAAGTCGCTGCGCATGTCCGCCGGCAGCCGCATCTTCAACGAAAGAAATTTCATCATCATGCCCGTCTCGCTGCAAAAGCAGACCGCGCCGGTCATGTTCATCACCGACATGAGGGGCGAACTTTCGGAAATATGGTTGCTGACCGCCGAAGAAGCGAAGAAACATCCTGCCCCAAAAGGCATCGCCCCCGTCCCCGGCGGCCAACCCAGCCAGTAAACTTCGCATGAAGCTGTACATCCGCACGTTCGGCTGCCAGATGAACGAGTACGACTCCGACAAGATGGTGGACGTGCTCGCCGATGCCAATCTGGATGCCGGCGGGATGGAGAAAACCGATGATCCGGCCGAGGCCGATATCATCCTGTTCAACACTTGCTCCGTGCGCGAACGCGCCCAGGAAAGGGTGTTCCACGATCTGGGCCGGATCAAGCCGCTCAAGCAGGCGAAACCCGGCGTCATCGTCGGCGTAGGCGGTTGCGTGGCAAGCCAGGAAGGCGCGGCAATCGTCGATAGGGCGCCCTATGTGGATCTGGTGTTCGGTCCGCAGACGCTGCATCGTCTGCCGCAGATGATCCGCGAACGGCGCCGCAGCGGCCTGCCGCAGGTAGACGTCTCCTTCCCGGAAATCGAAAAGTTCGACAACCTGCCGCCGGCGACCGTTGCCGCGTGTACCGCGTTTGTATCGATCATGGAAGGCTGCAGCAAGTACTGCAGTTTTTGCGTCGTGCCCTACACCCGCGGCGAGGAGGTCTCGCGCCCGTTCGACGATGTCCTGACCGAAGTCGCCGGGCTCGCGGACCAGGGCGTAAGGGAAGTCACCCTGCTCGGACAGAACGTGAATGCCTATCGCGGCGCCATGAACGACGGCGAAATCGCCGATTTCGCCCTCCTGCTCGAGTATCTCGCGGAGATTCCGGGCATCCGGCGCCTTCGTTATACGACGTCGCATCCCCGGGAATTCACGTCCCGGCTGATCGAAGCTTATCGCCGGCTGCCGCAGCTCGTTGACCACGTGCACCTGCCGGTGCAGTCGGGCTCGGATCGCATCCTGGGTGCGATGAAACGCGGTTACACGTCCCTGGAATACAAGTCCATCATCCGCCGCGTGCGGGCGGCGCGGCCGCAGGTGTCGATCGCATCGGATTTCATCGTCGGATTTCCCGGCGAGACCGAGGCCGATTTCTCCCAGACCCTCGACCTGGTGGACGAAATCGGTTTCGATGCGAGCTACAGTTTCATGTACAGCGCCAGGCCGGGAACGCCAGCCGCGAGCTTCGGCGAGCAGGTTCGGGAGGAAGTGAAGCAGGAGCGCCTGGCGCGCCTGCAGGAAAAACTCGATGCGCTCGAGCAGCGCATCAGCCGCGGAATGGTCGGTTCAGTCCAGCAGATACTGGTCGAAGGCCCGTCGAGAAAAAAGCCCACTGAAATGTGCGGCCGCACCAGCAACAACCGCACGGTGAATTTTCCCGGAGCGCCAGGCCTGGCCGGACACCTAGTCGACATGCGCATCACCGAAGCACTGGCGCACACGCTCCGCGGCGAAGTCGTTGCACGCGAAAAGGCCGCTTGAAACCCGTCGAGTTTTCCCTCACCCCGGTCGACAACGAGCGCCTTGCGAACCTCACCGGCGCGCTCGATGAGAACCTGAAGCAGATCGAGGCCGCGCTCGACGTCACGATCGCTCGGCGCGGCGAGCATTTCTCCGTTTCCGGCGAAGAATCGAAGGCGCGGCTCGCCGCCGATGCCCTGCGGCATTTTTATGGCCTCGCCGGCCGCGGCCTGGGCCTTGAAGAAATCCAGCTCGGCCTGATCGAACTGTCCGGAGAACCGCCTCCCGCCGATGATGTTCTGGTCCTGCACACCCGCCGTCGCGACCTGCACGGCCGCACGCCTCGGCAGGTGCAATACATCCGCCAGATCAAGGAACACGACATCACTTTCGGCGTGGGGCCCGCAGGCACCGGCAAGACCTATCTGGGCGTCGCCTGTGCCGTCGACGCCTTCGAGCGCGACGCGGTAAAGCGCATCGTGCTGGTGCGCCCCGCCGTGGAGGCGGGCGAACGCCTTGGCTTCCTGCCGGGCGACCTGGCGCAAAAGGTGGATCCCTACCTCCGTCCGCTCTATGACGCGCTCTACGACCTGATGGGTTTCGAAAAGGTCGCCAAGCTTTTCGAGCGCGGCGCCATGGAGATCGCGCCCCTTGCCTACATGCGCGGCCGCACGCTCAATCATTCCTTCATCATCCTCGACGAAGCCCAGAACACCACGCCGGAACAAATGAAAATGTTCCTGACGCGCATCGGTTTTGGCAGCAAGGCCGTCGTCACCGGCGACGTGACCCAGATCGATCTGCCGAAAGGGCAGAAGAGCGGGCTGATCGAGGCGAAGAACATCCTCAGCGAAGTCCGCGGAATCGCGTTCACCCATTTCCTCGCCGAGGACGTGGTGCGCCACCCGTTGGTGCAGCGGATCGTGCAGGCCTATGAAGAGCACCAGTCGCGGCAGAAGGACTGAGCCGGTTGCGAAACCGGGCCCAGGCGGGCGCAAGCCCGCCCTATCGCTGGCCGTGCAGTACGCCTTGCCGGATAGCGCCCTGCCGACCCGTGTCCGCCTGCGAAAATGGGCTCTGGCGGCGCTGCGCACCGACGCCGAAGTCACGCTGCGGCTGGTCGATGCCGACGAAGGCCGTTCATTGAATCGCGACTATCGCGGCGCGGACCACGCCACCAACGTGCTCACTTTCATCTACCGGAATGTTCCGCCGCTATCCGGCGACATCGTGCTCTGCGTACCGGTAATCGCTGAGGAAGCGCTGCGGCAGCGCAAGGATCCTGTGGCGCACTACGCGCACCTGGTGGTCCACGGCATGCTTCATTTGCAAGGCTATGATCACGAGAACGATGCCGATGCCGGCATCATGGAATCCCTCGAAACGGAAATTGTCATGCAGCTGGGGTATCCTGCCCCCTATCCGGACCGCGCCTGAGCGCGCAGTCCGTGTAACATCGGCATTGAATCCAAATGGACGACCCGCAAAGTAAACCCACACTGCTCGAACGGCTCGGCGCATTGCTCATGCGCGAGCCGGAGGACCGCGACCAACTGATCGAACTCCTGCAGCGCTCCTACGAGCGCAATCTCCTGGACGCGGACGCGCTTGGCATGATCGAGGGCGTGATGCAGGTTTCGGAGATGCAGGCGCGCGACATCATGGTTCCGCGCGCGCAAATGGACGTCATAGACATCGGCGACCCTCCCGAGAAATTCATTCCCTGGGTGATCGAAACCGGCCACTCGCGCTTCCCGGTGGTCGGCGAGAACAAGGACGACGTCATCGGCATCCTGCTCGCCAAGGACCTGCTTCGTTACTATGCCGGCGAGGAGTTCAATGTCCGCGAAATGCTGCGGCCGGCGGTGTTCATCCCGGAGTCCAAGCGCCTCAACGTGCTGCTCAAGGATTTCCGCAGCAATCGCAATCACATCGCCATCGTGGTGGACGAGTACGGCGGCGTCGCCGGCCTGGTGACCATCGAGGATGTGCTCGAACAGATCGTCGGCGAAATCGAGGACGAGTTCGATTTCGACGAAACCGAAGCCAACATCATCCTCGACCGCAACGGCCAGTTCCGGGTGAAGGCACAGACCGAGATCGAGGATTTCAACCGTACCTTCGGCACGGATTTCAGCGACGAGGATTTTGACACCGTCGGCGGCCTGGTGTTGTCGCATCTGGGCCGCCTGCCGAAGCGCAGCGAACAGTTCAGCATCGGCGACCTCAACTTCAAGGTGTTGCGCGCCGACAGCCGCAGGCTGCATGCGGTGCTGGTGGAAAAAAACCGCGCGGAGACCGTCGCCTGATCCGCCGCAGCGCCGTACGCCTCTTCCTGCCATTCGCGCTCGGCGCGGCCTCGGTCCTCGGATACGCCCCCTTCCACCTCTATCCGGTTCCGGTTTTCGCGCTTGCGGGTTTGCTGCTTCTGTTGCAGCGCTGCGCCAGCGTCCGGGCCGCGGCCTTTACCGGCTTTTGCTTCGGTCTCGGCCTGTTTCTCGCCGGCGTCAGCTGGGTCTACGTGAGCCTGCATGACTATGGCGGCATGGCGATGCCGGTGGCCGCATTGTTTACCCTGCTTTTCTGCCTCTATCTCGCGTGCTTTCCGGCAACCGTTGCGATGCTGCTGTGGCGATTCAAGGGCCCTGCCCCGGCCAGCCTGCTCCTGCTGTTCCCCGCATTGTGGGCGCTCTCGGAATGGGTCCGGGGCTGGTTGCTGAGCGGCTTTCCCTGGCTGGCGCTCGGCTATTCGCAGGCGCCGTACAGTCCCCTGGCCGGATACGCCCCTGTCGTCGGAGTGTTCGGCCTTTCGCTGGCGGCAGCCATGCTCTCCGGCGCGCTGGGATGGATGGCGCACGGCTTCATTCATCGGAGCACATTGCCCGCGCGAGCGCCGCTGCTTGGCGGTGGCGCGGTTGCAGCCCTGCTGCTCATCCTCGGATTCGCATTTTCCGGGATGAACTGGACGCAACCGGTCGATGCCGAGCCGACGACGGTTGCGCTGCTGCAGGGGAACATCCCCCAGGAAATGAAATGGCGCCCGGAGCGGGCGGCGGCGACGCTCGATACGTACATGCAGATGGTCCGATCGACGCAGGCGGCTCTGATCCTCCTGCCGGAAACCGCGCTGCCGATGCTCAACGTCGACGTGCCGCCGGGATATCTGGATGCGCTGTCGGCGCACGCGCGCAAGCGCGACGGCGACGTGCTTGTCGGAGTTCCGGAGCTCGATGTTTCCAATCGCTACTACAACAGCGTGATGAGTTACGGCTCATCGCCAACGCAGGTGTATCGCAAGCATCACCTGGTTCCTTTCGGCGACTATTTCCCGTTGCGACCGGTGCTGGGCTGGATAACGGACCTGCTGCACATTCCCATGTCCAATTTTTCCCATGGCGATCGCGTGCAGAAACCGATCCTGGCGGCAGGCCAGAGGATCGCGGTCAACATCTGCTACGAAGACGCATTCGGAGAAGAAATCATCCGCCAGCTGCCCGAAGCCACGATGCTCGCGAATTTCACCAATGATGCCTGGTGGGGGGATTCCATCGCCTCGAAGCAGCACCTTCAGATCGCGCAGATGCGGGCGCTCGAAACCGGCCGGGTGATGTTGCGCGCGACCAATACCGGCGTCACCGCGATCATCGATCCGAAAGGCAGGATTGCGGCGACGGCGCCCGAGTTCACCACGACGGCCGTTACCGGTGAAGTCCGCGGCTACCGCGGCTCCACACCCTACGTCAGATGGGGCAACCATGGATTCATCGCGCTGTCGGCGCTGCTGATCCTGGCGGCGGCGACCCTGCGGAAACTCCTCTCACGCCACTGACGCCTTACTGCATGTAGGCAAAGCCCTGCTGCTGCAGGCCGGCGATTTCCGCATCCGCCATCGGCACCATGGCAATGAAGCCATGGATGTCCTGCTCCTCGTAGCCGCGGCGTTTCGCGGCGGCCCGGCACATGCGTATGTCGATTATCCCGCCTACGGTCAGGCTCTGCGCCCTCGCCATCAACTCCCTGTATTTTCCGTAGTTGCGGATCGCGAAGAACCCGATCTCATCGCCGTGCAGGACGATGACGATCTTGCTGTCGAATGGATCGGCCTCGTTGAGGATGGAAAGATAGCTGGCGCGATCCAGCACATTTCCCAGTTGCTCCACAGTCTTGACCGAAACGTCGTAAACCACTTTCTGCTTGCTGTAGCTCCTCTCCAGCAGCTTCGCGTGGCCCCACGGCGCGCTTTCACCGGAAGCTGCAACCAGCGGCAGCCACAGACAACACAGCATAGCCAGGTGTCGGACCATCATTTTCCTCTCTGACGACTCGTCCGGGAATTCGGATTTGAGTACAATCAACGCTTTGAGTCGGGGTGCTTACGCCCTGATTTCCCGCAGAAATCCGCGATGCCGACATTCCAGGAAGTGATTCTAACGCTGCAGCGCTATTGGGGCGAACAGGGGTGCGCCATCCTGCAACCCTATGACATGGAAGTGGGAGCGGGAACCTCGCATACGGCGACATTCCTGCGCGCGATCGGACCGGAACCGTGGCGCGCCGCCTATGTGCAACCGTCGCGCCGTCCGAAAGACGGCCGCTATGGCGAGAATCCGAACCGCATGCAGCACTATTATCAGTTCCAGGTCGTGCTGAAACCTTCGCCAATGGAGATCATCGATCTCTATCTGGGCTCCCTGAAGGCGCTGGGCATCGATCCTCAGGCCCACGACATCCGCTTCGTCGAGGACGACTGGGAGAACCCCACCCTCGGCGCCTGGGGACTGGGCTGGGAAGTATGGCTCAACGGCATGGAGGTCACCCAGTTCACCTACTTCCAGCAGGTCGGCGGCCTCGATTGCAAACCGATTACCGGAGAAATCACGTACGGCATCGAGCGCCTGGCGATGTACCTGCAGGGTGTCGAGAACGTCTTCGACCTGGCATGGACGCCGGGCCTCACGTACCGTGACGTGTTCCACCAGAATGAGGTCGAGCAGTCGACCTACAATTTCGAGCAATCGAACACTGTGGTGCTGTTCCAGCACTTCAGCGACTACGAAGGCGAGGCAAAACGCCTGATGTCTTCGCAACTTGCGCTGCCCGCCTATGAAATGGTGCTGAAGGCTGCGCATACGTTCAACCTGCTCGACGCGCGCGGCGCCATCTCCGTCACGGAACGCGCTGCGTACATAGGCCGAATCCGTAATCTCGCCCGCGCCGTATCGCAGGCCTATTTCGATTCGCGGCTGCGCAAGGACTTCCCGATGTCCAGGCCCGAGCAGTTGCAAAAGCTCGGCGTGGACATTGCGGCGATGAAGGCTGCGCTTGCCGAAAGGGAAACAGCGCAAAAACCCCAGGCACCTTTGGCATGAGCGCGAATCTGCTTGTCGAGTTGTTCACCGAAGAACTCCCGCCGAAGGCGCTGAAACGGCTTGGCGACGCCTTCGCCGTCGGCATTGCCGACAGTCTGAAAAATGTTGCGCTGCTGGATGCCACTTCGAAGGTAAAAGCCTTCGCCACGCCACGCCGCCTCGCTGTTTACATCACCTCGGTCCTGGAAAAAGGCCGCGACCGGCCGGTGGAACAGAAGCTGATGCCTGCCGCCGTCGCCCGCAAGGAAGACGGCAGCTGGAGCGATGCGCTGCGAAAGAAACTGGCGGCGCAGGGCAAGGCCGCCCTTGCGGATGCCCCGGCCAACACCAAGGTTGGCACGGACACCCTGACCCTCAAACCGGACGGCAAGGTCGACAGCGTGTTCCTGCGCAGTATCGATCCGGGAAAGACCCTGGAAGCCGCGCTTGGCGAAGCCATCGAACAGGCAATCGCAAGGCTGCCGATTCCCAAGGTAATGAGCTACCAGCTCGCGGACGGCGCCACGACCGTCAAATTCGTGCGCCCGGCGCACGGCCTTGTCGCCCTGCACGGCGGCGAACTGCTGAATGTCTCGGTGCTGGGCCTGCAGGCAGGCCGGATTACGCATGGCCACCGCTTCCAGGGCGCGAAGGACATCAAGCTCGACCGTGCGGATGAGTATGAGGCGCGGCTGGAACGCGACGGCCATGTGATCGCGGACTTCGACACGCGCAAGGCCGACATTGCCCGGCAACTGGGCGAAAAGGCCGCTGCGCTGAAGTCCTCCCTCGGCCAGGAAGCGGAGTATGCCCCGCTGCTCGATGAGGTCACGGCGCTGGTTGAGTACCCCACGGCGTATGTCGGAATGTTCGAGCCCGAATTCCTGATCGTGCCGCAGGAATGCCTGATCCTGACGATGCGCCAGAACCAGAAGTATTTTCCGCTGTTCGACCAGGCCGGCAAGCTGACCAACATGTTCCTGATCGTGTCGAACATGCGGCTCGCCGATTCACGGAACGTGGTGGAAGGCAACCAGCGCGTGGTGCGTCCGCGCCTTGCGGATGCGCGTTTCTTTTTCGAAACCGACAAGAAGACAAAGCTGGCCGATCGCGTGCCCCAGCTCGGCAACGTGGTCTACCACAACAAGCTCGGCACCCAGCTGCAAAGGACCGAGCGCGTGCAGTCGCTCGCAAGACTCATTGCGCAAACGATCGGTGCCGATCCCGAACTGGCGAGCCGCGCCGCCTACCTCGCCAAAGCCGATCTCGTCACCAACATGGTCGGCGAATTTCCCGAACTGCAAGGCATCATGGGCCGCTACTACGCGCTCGCCGACGGCGAGGATGCGAAAGTGGCGAATGCCATCGGCGACCAGTATCGCAACCGGCTCGATGAAAACTCGGATCCTGACAACACGGTGGCGTTCGCGCTATTCATTGCCGATCGCATCGAGACGCTGGTCGGCATCTGGGGCATCGGTCTCCTGCCGACCGGCGACAAGGACCCCTTCGGACTACGCCGTGCCGCGCTCGGCATTATCAGCGCCTTCGAACTTGCGGGCACTTCGTCCCGCATCGGCGGCTTGTCCTTCAACCTGAGGATCGACGAACTGATCGGCCAGGCCGTGACGCTGTTCAAACCCGGCGTGCTGGGCAAGGACGTCGGGGCGCCCATTGTCGAGTTCGTGTACGAGCGTTACCGGAACCAGCTCGCGGCGATTTACGATCGAAACGCGGTCGATGCGGTCATTGGCCTGCAGCCGCCGCTGCATGAGGTGGTTTCCCGCACCAGGGCGGTGATCGAGTTCGGCGCGCTGCCGGAAGCCGCTTCGCTTGCGGCCGCCAACAAGCGCATCGGCAACATCCTCAAGAAGGCGGAGGATACGGCAGCCGGAGTAGACCCTGCGTTGCTGACCGAGCCGGCGGAAAAAGCGCTCGCAGGCGTCGTCGAGAAGGTCCGCCCTGATGTAGCCGCACGTTTTGCGGCAAACGATTACGCGGGGTCACTTAAGGTTCTGGCGCAGGTGCGGGAACCGGTGGATGCGTTCTTCAATGACGTAATGGTGATGGCGGACGACCCGAAAGTGCGCGGCAATCGTGTCGCGCTGCTGCGCGAACTGCATGGCCTGATGAACCAGGTCGCCGATATTTCCCAGCTGGCCTCATGAAACTCGTCATCCTCGACCGCGACGGCGTCATCAACCAGGACAGCGACCAGTTCATCAAGACCCCGGACGAGTGGAAGCCGATCCCGGGCAGTCTGGAAGCCATCGCCAAGCTCAACCATACCGGCTACCGGGTAGTGGTGGCGTCGAACCAGTCCGGCATCGGCCGCGGTTTGTTCGATATGGCGGCTCTCAACGCGATCAACGACAAGATGTACCGCGCCCTGGGTCAGTTCGGCGGCCGCATCGACGCCTTATTCTACTGTCCGCATGCGGCGGAGGCGGATTGCGATTGCCGCAAGCCAAAGCCCGGCATGTTCCTGGACATTGCCCAGCGTTTCAATGTTTCGCTGATCGGGGTGCCCAGCGTCGGCGATTCACTGCGCGACCTGCAGGCGGCGGCGGCAGCGGGTGCGGATCCCATCCTGGTGCTGACGGGCAAAGGCAAAAAGACCAAGGCCGGAGGCGGACTGCCGGACGGCACGCAGGTCTATGCCGACCTCGCCGAAGCGGTGCGACGCATAGTGGCATGAGCAGGAGTTTTTTCGTTGCGCTGCTGCGCTCGGCCGTCTTTGAAGCGGTGCGCGCGGTGCTGACGGTTGTGTTCGCGGTGCTCTCGCTGCTCACCTTTCCATTCGAAACCCGCACCCGCTATCGCATCATCACCGCCTGGTCGCACCTCATCATTGCCTCGGCAAGGCTCATCTGCGGCGTGCGCTACCGCATGATCGGCAGCGAGAATTTACCCTCGGATCCCTGCATCGTGCTGTCGAAGCACCAGTCGGCGTGGGAAACGCTGGCCTACCAGGTGTTGTTGCCCCCGCAAGTCTGGGTGCTGAAACGCGAACTCCTGCGCGTGCCCTTCTTCGGCTGGGGTCTGGCGATGATGCATCCGATCGCAATCGACCGCGGCTCGGCCACCCGCGCCTTGAAGCAGACTTTCGAACAGGGCAAGGACAGGCTGGCCCATGGCTGGTGGATCGTGATCTTCCCGGAGGGGACCCGAATCGCACCCGGCAGGCGCGGACGCTATTACCTTGGGGGTGCCTGGCTCGCCTGCAAGACCGGTGCTCCGGTACTGCCGATCGCGCACAATGCCGGCACCGTGTGGGGACGCAATTCATTCGTGAAATATCCGGGTACCATTACGGTCAGCGTCGGGCCGGCCATTCGATCCGAGGGACTGAACCCCGATGCCCTCAACCGGAAAGCCGAAGACTGGATAGAAACCGAAGTCGCCCGCCTCGGGAGCGCGCGCTCATAAGCGACCTGTTCCCGGTTGCCGCGGTCTCCGAGCCGAAATCGATCCGGCTCGGCGACCGGGAGGTGGCCTACCTGCTGACGCGCAGCCAGAGATGCCGCAACATCGTGCTGACCGTGAACGAGCACGGACTGACGGTCAGCGCGCCCTGGCGCAGTTCGGAGCGGCGCATCACCGGCGTGATTCTCGAAGCCGCGGACTGGGTGCTGAAAAAGCTGGCAATCTGGAGCGCTTACCCGGCCCGCAGGCAATCGTGGACCGACGGCGACCGCATCCGTTTTCTCGGGCGTGAACTGCAACTCCGGCTGGTCGAAGACGGCGTCGCCGGCCCTGTCATC
>DASVNF010000232.1:0-48495 GCA_036384015.1 Burkholderiales bacterium | reverse complement strand
ACCCAGGCGCTCCATGCGGTAGCGCATCGAGCGGAAAGTAATGCCAAGCAGCTTGGCTGCGGCGGTGCGGTTGAAGCGGGTCTTTTCCAGGGCTTCCAGGATGGCTTCCTTCTCGATCCGGTCCAGATAGTCCTGCAGCGGCGCCTTGCTGTCGTTGCCGGCGGCGGTGGCCTGTTCGGGCAAGTCCTGCGGCGTGAGCTGCAGGTCGTCGGCGGTGATCTTGCCGTCGCTGCACAAAGCCATTGCCCGTTCCAGCACGTTCTCCAGTTCGCGCACGTTGCCGGGGAAATCGTAGCGGCTCAGTTCTTCCAGCGCCTCGGCGCTCACCTCGGGCTTCCTCCCCCCGCCGGTTCGCGCCAGCTTGTCCAGGAGCGCATTGACGAACTGGGGAACGTCCTCCCGCATCTCGCGCAACGCCGGCATGCGCAATTCGATCACGTTGAGGCGGTAATAGAGGTCATGGCGGAACTTGCCCGCTTCCACGCATTCGCCCAGCTTCTGGTGGGTGGCGCTGATGAGGCGCACATCGACCGGATCCTCCTGGGTCGAACCCACTTTGCGGACCTTTTTCTCCTGGATCGCGCGCAGCAGCTTGACCTGCATGGCGAGCGGCAGGTCGGCCACTTCGTCCAGGAACAGCGTGCCGCCGCTCGCGGCCTGGAAGAATCCGTCGCGCTCGGTATCGGCACCGGTAAAAGCGCCCTTCTTGTAGCCGAAAAACTCCGACTCCATCAGGTTTTCGGGGATGGCGCCGCAGTTGACGGGGATGAAAGGCTGGCCGCGCCGGGCGCCCTTCTGGTGGAGCAGCCGGGCAGCGAGTTCCTTGCCGCTGCCCGATTCTCCGGTGATGTGCACCGGCGCCTCGCTGCGCGCCAGCTTCTCGATCAGCTCGCGCACCTGCTGGATGGCGCCGGATTCGCCCAGCAGCGTCTGTTCGTTCGACGACTTCGAGGTTGCCGAGGGTTGCGGCAGCGACAGCGCCGACTTGACGAGCGTGCGCAGCTGTTCCAGGGATACCGGCTTGGCAAGATAGTCGAACGCGCCGGCCTTCAGCGCCGCAACCGCATTCTCGGTGTTGCCATGGGCCGTGATCACCGCAACGGGCAGGTCCGACACGTTGTCGGAAATGAACTGGACCAGCTCGAGCCCCTCGCCATCGGGCAGGCGCATGTCGGTCAGGCAAAGGTCATAGCCGCCCGCCTGGACTTTTTCGATCGCCCCCTTGACCGTGGTGGCGCGCTCGACGTCGAGCCCCATGCGCAACAGGGTGAGTTCAATGAGTTCGAGGATGTCCTCCTCGTCGTCAACTATGAGTACCGACCGGGAAGTGGCTCCCGTTGCCTGGTCCTTGCGTTTCACGTCGACGCTCCTCTGCAGATCAGACTGAACTGCGCCCCGACCGGTCGCTCCACGTAGTCGAGGGTCGCGCCGTTCGCTTCGCAGATTTCCCTGGCAATATAAAGTCCGAGGCCGGTGCCGCTCGAAGCGGTGGTGAAGAACGGCTCGAACAGATGGCCGCGCAGCGATTCTGCGATGCCGCTGCCGTCATCGCGCACACTCAGCTCTATCGTACCCTTCCGCGGACCGGTCCGCACGTTCAGGGATATGCTGCCGGCCTTCTTTTGACAATAGCGCAGCGCATTCCGGCACAGGTTCCACATCACCTGGTTGAGGTGGCTGCGGTCGAAACTGACGACGGGGTCGGGCTTGCCCGTCGCGCCCGTGTCCACCTCGACCCGGATGATCTCCGCCGGCACTTTCTCGATCTCGCAGAACTCCATGGCGAAGTTACGCAGGTAATCGACCAGGTTGAAGTGCTCGCGCAGCGCCTGATCGCGCCGGTTCAGCTTCAGCACGTCCTGGACCATCCGGTCCAGCCGCTGGCTGTTGTCGTGGATGATCTGGAGCATCCGCGCCTGGGAGGGCGTGCGCATCGCCGTTTCCTCCAGCAGCAGTTCCGTGGCGTGGTTGATGGCCGACAACGGATTGCGGATCTCGTGCGCGATGTTGGCGGTCAGCCTGCCCAGCGAAGCCAGCTTAAGCTGTTGCGCCTGTTGCTGGATGCGGGTGAGGTCTTCCAGGAAAATGACGACGCCGACATTACGGGTCTTGCCGACGGGCACGAACCGGGCTGCGGTCGGCTTGTGGGTGAGCATGGTGCGCAACGGGTCGAAGGCGGATTTGGGATCCTCGAGCCACTGGTCCATGCGCGCCGCGAGCGTCGGCGCATAGTCCTTCAGGAACACATCACGACTGCTGCGCGGAACCGGCCCGAAGATGGCCTCGGCCCGGGAATTGATCTGGCGGATCACTCCGCTCTCGTCGACGACCAGCACGCCGTCCTGCATGTCCTGGATCACCAGCTGGTTCACCTGCGCCATGTTGGCCAGATCCACTTCGCGCTGGGCGACAATCGCCTCGATTGCGACCGCCCGCTTGGCAAGCGAATGGGCCAGCCAGCCCGTGGCGAAAAACCCGATGCTGAGCATGCCCGCCTGGGCGTACTGGGCGGTCGAGCTGTAAAGGAACAACACCTGATAGGTGTGCTCGACCAGCACCGCCAGCGTCGCCAGCGCGGCGAAGAACAGGGTGAGCCGGCCGCGGCTGATCAGTCCCACCGCCGCCAGCGAAATCAACAGCAGCGTGCCCAGTCCGCTGCCGATGCCGCCGCTCGCATACATCATGACCACGATGAACAGGATGTCGGCGCAGATCTGTACCGTGAGTTGCAGCGCGAAATGCGGTCTGCGCGGAATGATGGCCGCGAAACAGAGCAGGCTGAACGCGATGTAGCCTATGGACGTGTACAGGAACAGCGCGCGGTTGTAGGAACCGAAGGGAATGTCCTCGCCGAGCACCGTCACGGCGATGAACAGGATCAGTGCCGCGCCAAGCCGATAGAGATTGAAATAGAAAAGGGAACGCCAGAAGGCGTCACCGTACTGGCGGCGCTCGAGGGCGGGTGCATCGAGGGAGAGAACGCTGCTCATCGGTGCCCGCCTCGCCCGAGGTCAGCGACCGTCGCTTTCCCGGTCGGCGAGCTGCAGGTGCTCGCGGGTGCAGAATATCTCGCCGCGCGACGTGATCGCCTCGCTCTTCGGCAAATGGATGCCGCATACCCGGCAGCGCACCATGTCCTCGCCGTGCTTCGAATCGCCATGCTTCGGCTGGCCCGGTGGCGGCGCCTTGTCGATTTTCCTCTTGTAGCTGCGGAGGATCAGGTAGACCACTGTGAAGACTGCGACTACGAGGAGCAGCTTGGCCACGCGGGCTCCGGCGTTAGGTCGGGCGCCTAGCAGGCGGCCGAATGAATTGTTGGTCGGGGTGAGAGGATTCGAACCTCCGACTCCTGCGTCCCGAACGCAGTACTCTACCAGGCTGAGCTACACCCCGACGGTGAGTGGCACTTCAATAATTGCGGGTCACCGCAAAGGCCGCCAATTCTAACAAACAATCCCTGTATTTTGAATTCGGCAACACCTTCAGGACCTCGCGGGCGCGGTCGGCGGCGGCCTGCGCCTGGGCGCGCACGTAGTCCAGCGCCCCGGTTTGCTTGATTGTTGCCATCACCGGCCCGAAGTCGCCCAAACCGCCTTCCGTGATGGCCTTGCGGATCAGCGCGCCCTGCTCCCGGCTGCCCTTGTGCATGGCATATATGAGCGGAAGCGTGGCTTTGCCTTCCGCGAGATCGTCGCCAAGGTTCTTGCCCGTGTTCACCAGGTCGCCCGAATAGTCGAGGATGTCGTCGACCAGCTGGAACGCCGTTCCGAGCTGCATGCCGTATTCGGCCAGCGCATCCTCGTGCTCGCGGGGTCCCCCGGAAACGATGGCGCCCAGCCGTCCCGCGGCCTCGAACAGTTTGGCGGTCTTGGAGCGGATCACGCGCAGGTAGGCCTGCTCGTCCACGTCCGCGTTGTGGACGTGCAGCAACTGCATCACCTCGCCTTCGGCTATCGTATTCGTGGCCTGCGCAAGCACTTCCATCACGCGCATGTTCTGAACTTCGACCATCATCTGGAAGGCGCGCGAATAGAGGAAATCGCCGACGAGAACTGCCGCCGCGTTGCCGAATGCGGAATTGGCGGTGGCGCGGCCGCGGCGCATGCCGGAATCGTCCACCACGTCGTCGTGCAGCAGGGTGGCCGTATGGATGAATTCGACAACCGCGGCGAGCGCGTGGTGATGGCTGCCCTTGTAGCCGCAGGCCCCGGCGGACAGAATCACGAGGGCCGGCCGCAGGCGCTTGCCGCCGCCGCCGATGATGTACTCGGCGACCCGGCGGACCAGCATGACTTCGGAATGCAGGCGGTCCCGGATGACGCCGTCGACCGCGGTCATGTCGCTGGCGATCAGGTTTCTGAGAAGGTCTGGAATCACGGCGGAAACCTGGGAAATGCCGGGCAAAAGTGCGCGATGGTAGAAACCCGGCCACCGGGGTGTCAAGAATCCGATCCGGCCGGGGCGTTCAGCCGGATGCCCGGTATGACTTGCATTGTCGCACCGCTCGTCCGTGCCGGCTCCCCTCCTCCTTCCGGCTTTACTAAGCCCTTCTTTTTTTGTAGTATGCCCGGCTTCCTCAAAAGCGTATCGAGGGTTTCATCATGTATGCGGTCATAAAAACCGGCGGCAAGCAGTATCGCGTTGCTTCTGGCGAAAAAATCAAAGTAGAACAGATACCTGCAGACGTGGGCAGCCAGATCACCCTGGACCAGGTGCTCCTCGTCGCCGATGGCGACAAGGTCTCGGTCGGGGCTCCCCTGGTGGCCGGCGCCAAGGTACAGGCAACGGTCGTGGCACATGGCCGCCATGACAAGGTCACCATCTTCAAGATGCGCCGCCGCAAGCACTACCAGAAACACGGCGGCCACCGGCAGAACTACACCGAGATCCAGATCGGCTCGATCTCGGCTTAAGGAGCACACTCATGGCACATAAAAAAGCAGGCGGCAGCTCGCGCAATGGCCGCGATTCCAATGCCAAACGCCTCGGCGTCAAGCGCTACGGCGGGCAGGTGATTTCGGCGGGCAGCATCATCGTGCGCCAGCGCGGCACCCAGGTTCATCCCGGCACCAATGTCGGCATCGGCAAGGATCACACCCTGTTCGCGAAAGTGGACGGCACGGTGAACTTCTCGGTAAAGGGTCCGGCAAAGAAGAAAATGGTCAGCGTCGTGCCGGTGTAAGGTTTCCCGCTTCAAGCAGAAGCCCTATCGGAACCGGTAGGGCTTTTTTGTTTCCGCCTGGCCACAGAGGGCGCAGCGTTCATGTGGCTAAACTGATCCTCAAATGAAATTCATCGACGAAGTCAGGATTGAGGTCCACGCCGGCAAAGGCGGGGACGGCATCGCCTCGTTCAGGCGCGAGAAATTCGTCCCGCGCGGCGGACCCGACGGCGGCGACGGCGGCCGGGGGGGCAGCATCCATGCCGTCGCGGACCGCAACATCAACACCCTAGTCGAATACCGCTTCAAGCGCATCCACCGCGCCCGCAACGGCGAAAAGGGCCGGGGCTCGGATTGCTACGGTGCCGCCGCCGATGACATAACGCTAAGCGTCCCCGTGGGCACCACCATCAGCGACCTGGATACCGGAGAAGTCATCGCCGACCTGTCCCGCGACGGGCAGACGGCGACGATTGCGAAGGGAGGACAGGGCGGCCTTGGCAACATCCACTTCAAGTCCAGCACCAACCGCGCCCCGCGCCAATTCACGCCGGGCACGCCGGGCGAAAGCCGCAATCTGCAGCTCGAATTGAAAGTGCTCGCCGACGTGGGCCTGCTGGGCATGCCGAATGCCGGCAAATCGACTTTCATCCGCTCCGTTTCCGCCGCCCGGCCGAAAGTCGCGGACTATCCCTTCACCACCCTCCACCCCAACCTGGGGGTGGTGCGGGTGGACGAAGGCCGCAGCTTCGTGGTTGCCGACATCCCGGGGCTGATCGAAGGCGCGGCCGAAGGCGCCGGACTGGGGCACCAGTTCCTGCGCCACCTGCAGCGCACGCGCGTGCTCCTGCACCTGGTGGACATCGTTCCGCTGGACGAGTCGGCGGACCCCGTGCACGATGCCGCGGCGATAATCGAAGAACTGCGCAAGTACGATGAGGCGCTCTATCATAAGCAGCGCTGGCTGATCCTCAACAAGGTCGACCTCGCAGACGAGGAGGACCGCGCCGCCAGGATCGATGCATTCCTGTCCGGCTATCGCAAGGCCGTCGGCGAACCGGAGAAGACATTTACCATCTCGGCGCTCACCGGCGAAGGCACGCGCGCGCTGGTGTTCGCGATCATGGACTACCTGCAGGCCAACGCCCGCGCCGAAGACGCGGAAACCACGGAACACGAAGAAAAAGCCTGACCTGACACATGGACTCCGTCGCCGCCTCCGCTAGCCGCCTTGTCGTCAAGGTCGGCAGCAGCCTGGTCACCAACGCCGGCCAGGGACTCGACCACCAGGCGCTCGCCCGCTGGGCGGAACAGATCGCCGAACTCAAGCATCGCAAGAAACAGGTCGTGCTGGTTTCGAGCGGCGCCGTAGCCGAAGGCATGCAGCGCCTCGGCTGGAAACGGCGCCCGAATGCGCTGCACGAACTCCAGGCCGCCGCGGCCGTTGGGCAGATGGGCCTGGTGGAAGCCTACGAATCCTGCTTCCGCAGACATGGCCTGCATACGGCACAGATCCTGCTGACCCATGAGGACCTGTCCGACCGCAAGCGCTACCTCAACGCCCGTTCCACGCTGCGCACGCTGCTGGAACTCAATGTGGTCCCGATCATCAACGAAAACGATACCGTCGCCACCGACGAGATCCGCTTCGGCGACAACGATACGCTCGCAGCGCTGGTTACCAATCTGATCGAGGCCGACGCCCTGGTCATCCTCACCGACCAGCCGGGTCTCTATACACGGGACCCGAGGCGCCATCAGGACGCGGAATTCGTTCATGAGGGCAAAGCCGGCGACCCGGCGCTGGAAAAAATGGCCGGCGGCGTCGGCAGCCATGTCGGCAGCGGCGGAATGCTCACCAAGATCCTGGCCGCCAAGCGGGCCGCACGCAGCGGCGCGGCGACCATCATCGCTTCGGGACGCGAGCCGGACGTGCTGCTGCGGCTGGCGCAGGGTGAGCCGATAGGCACGCAGCTCCTGGCCGAAACCATGACCCTCGCCGCCCGCAAGCAATGGCTTGCGGACCATTTGCAGGTGCGTGGGAAATTGAGCCTGGACGAGGGTGCCGTGAAGGCGCTGAAAGTCGACGGCAAGAGCCTGCTGCCGATCGGCGTCTACGAACTGGGCGGCCAGTTCGAGCGCGGCGAGGTGGTGAGCTGCCTCGATCCGCAGGGCCGGGAAATCGCGCGCGGCCTGGTCAACTACAGCGCCGTGGAAACCGCAAAAATCCTCAAGTCACCCAGCCAGGAAATCGAAGCGCGGCTGGGCTACATCGACGAGCCCGAGCTCATCCACCGGGATAACTTGGTACTGTTGTAGCGGCACAAGTTTGCGGTGCAGGCTGACCGGTTCGCAAACGGTGACAGGCCAAGCTTCCGGAACCCAATCCTGCTTTGACCGCAGTTCAGTTCTTTGTTGTATTGGACTGGTAGGGCGCCTTGCCCTTGAGGTTGGCGATCAGGTCCTGCGCGTCGCTGCCATTCACGGCTTCGCTGTTGCACAGGTAGTCCACCCACAGGCCATAGTGAAAGTTCGAGGCGCTCAAGCCGACGTCCTTCCATTTCGGATCACGCGCTTCCACCCACTTGCCATCGCGCGTGCCGAATGCGTAGACCTTGTACTCGGAAGTCTTGCAGCGCATGCCTTCGTAGCTGACATTCGTGGCGCCGCCGGCCGTCTTGATCACCATCGAGTAGCGCACCACCCGGTCCTCGCCGAGCGACACCGAATCGTGATCGATGAAATAGCGGTTTTTCGAGGCTCCTCGCAGCTCGAATTCGATAAGGCCCGTCTCTCCCGGATACGGCGGCAGCATCAGCGCCTCCTCCTTGAAAATCTTTTCCTCGGGAACGCCGCCGATATCTTCCGGCATGCCTCGCTGCGCACCCATCACCCAACCGGAACCCAGTAGCAGCGACAGCAATACGACGGCGCGGACCGCGCTCATCGGTAAACGTGCTCCCGCGTCAACGGATAAGGCAGGGAACCGTCGGCAAGCGGACGCGCGCCCAGGATCTGGAAAATCGAAATCCAGCCACGGTCGAACGCATGCGCCGACCCGGCCATGTAGATCCGCCAGATGCGGTACAGCCTTTCCCCGACGATCCTGCGGGCCTCCTCCTGGCGCGCCTCCAGCCGGCTTACCCAGTGCCACAAGGTCTTCGCATAGTGGGGGCGCAGGCATTCGGCGTCCCAGGGCTCAAGGCCCTGGCTCGACATCTCCGCCAGCACGCGCGCCACATGCACCAGTTCACCGCCGGGAAACACGTACTGGTCGACGAACTCGCCGATCCCGCTGCCCAGTTCCGCGTCTTCGAGGGAATTGGTGGTGATGCCGTGGTTCAGGACCACGCCTCCAGGCCGGAGCAGCCGGTGGATCTTGCCGAAGTAGGCCGGCAGGTTGCGCTTGCCGACATGTTCGAACATGCCGACGCTCGCGATCTTGTCGAAGGGCTGCTCTTCCGGGATGTCCCGATAATCCATCAGCTCAACTGCGCACCGCCCTTCCAGGCCCAGCTCCCTGATGCGCTGGGTGACATAGGCATGCTGCTCGTCCGACAGGGTGATGCCCAGCGCCCGGACATTGAAATTGCGCGCGGCCCAAAGAATCAGCCCGCCCCAGCCGCAGCCTATGTCGAGGAAGCGTTCCCCCGGCTTGAGATCGAGCTTGCGGCAGATGTGTTCGAGCTTCTGTTCCTGCGCCAGATCCAGAGAATCGTTCCCCGCCCTGAAATAGGCGCAGGAATAGACCCGGTTGGCATCGAGCCAGAGGCCATAGAACTCGTTGCTGACGTCGTAGTGGTGCTGGATCGCCTTGCGGTCGGCCGGCTTGGTATGCCGCCACCATTTCCAGGTATTGGAGCGCTTCCGGTAGGTCGTGGAATCGCCGGCGACCAGTTCCTCGCCGGCCTTAATGGTCTGGCGGATGTCGCCGCCGAGGTCGAGGTCCCCCTCGACATAGGCCCTGGCAAGCTGGCCCAGGCTGGGATTGGCGAGCGACATGAGGGCCTGCGGCGAGCGCACCGTCAGTTCCAGCGACGGATTGTCCCCGGTGCGGATGGTGCGACCGTTCCAGAGCGTCAGGCTGAGCGGCAGCTGGAGGCGCTTCACGCGGTCCTCGAGCATGCCAATCATGCGGGCTTCCAGCATCTCATCCCTTCTGATGTCGTTTGACGAAAACGGCAGCTCACGCGCCGAGCTGCCGTTATTGTACTTGCAGGGAAGCTGAAACTAAAAAGCCAGGTCGTTCAGCAACGACAGCCGGGTTTCCGCCGGCGCCGGGTCGCGCACGGCCGAGTAGGCCGGGTGGTCCACGCCGAGAGCGAGCTCCTGCCCCGATTTCAGCCCCTGCTTCATTGCAGCATCGAGCTCGAATCTCAGGAAATGCACCGCCGAGGTCTTTTCGTCGTTTTCGCGGTCCAGGTCCTCGTCGGCGACGGCGTACACCTTCTGGTGGTTGCCGATCCTGACCCAGACCCGGTCCTCGACGCCGATCATCCGGGCCAGCGCGACCTTGCGCTCCTGTATGTCGGGGTACTCGATGAGCATGGTTGCCTTCCAGTTGCTGCCATCCGGCACCATGGGATTGTAGGCCTCCAGTTCATCCTGGATGCCCTCCTCCTCGAAAATGCGCTCGACCCGCAGCATCTCCTGCACCTGGTAGCGCATGGTCAGCTCGTCCTCGAATACCAGGGTGACATGATTGCCGAGCGGGATTGTCCGGTGTTTCTTGTGCGCCAGGACTTTCGCGCGAAATTCCTTGCGCGCCTTGGAATACTGCTCCAGGGACATCAGGCTCTCGGCAGTGATCACGCTCGCCCGCTCCCGTCTAGAGTCCGTAGGCAAGCCGGATCAGCGTCAGCGGGTGCCGCTTCTCACCCTTGCCCTGATCCAGTCCGCCATCGCGGATGCCCTGCTTGATGTGGCGGCCGGCAATTGCGCAATCGGAACTCACGTAGTCCGGTTCAACCGACGCCATCTGCCGGAATACCGGCCGGCCGATTTTCATGGATTCATCGAAGTACTCCGCTTTCACGCCCCAGGTGCCGTCATGTCCGGAACAGCGCTCCACGGTGTTGACCTGCGTGCCGGGCACCAGCTCCAGAACTTCGCGGGTCTTCTGCCCCATGTTTTGCACCCGGAGGTGGCAGGGGATATGGTACGAAACCTTGCCCAGCGGCTGCTTGAAGTCCGTCTTCAGCATGCCGTCGCGCTTGCGCATGATCAGGTACTCGAAGGGATCGAACATCGCCTCCTGCACCGCCCTGACGTCCGGGTCGTCCGGAAACATCAGCGGCAGCTCCTGCTTGAACATCAACGTACAGGACGGCACCGCGGTCAGGATTGCATAGCCCTCCTTCGCGAGTTTCGCCAGCACCGGAATATTCGCATCCTTGAGCTTTTTAACCGTCTCGAGGTCGCCCAGTTCCAGCTTGGGCATGCCGCAACAGGCCTCCTTCTCGACGACGATGGCGGGCACTTCATTGTGGGCGAGGACCGTCAGCAGGTCATGACCGATCCCGGGCTCGTTGTAGTTTATGTAGCAGGTCGAGAACACCGCGACCTTGCCAGGGGCGCTCTTTCCGTCACGCACCGGAAACGACGGATCCGGCTTCGCGGTGCTGCGGAATTTCGCGCTGGAGTATTCGGGCAGTTCGCGCTTGTGATGCACGCCGAGGGCGGATTCCAGCATCTTGCGGGCAGCCGGGGTCTTGTTGACCTTGTTGACCACCTGCACTACCACGGGAATGGAGGCGAGCCTGCCGACCGCATCCGTGCTGGTCAGCAACTTGTCGCGAAACGTCGTCTCACCCTTCTGGAACTTGACCGCCTTGGCCCGCAGCATCAGGTGCGGGAAATCCACGTTCCAGGGATGCGGCGGCACGTACGGACACTTGGTCATGTAGCACATGTCGCACAGGTAACACTTGTCGACGACTTTCCAGAGATCCTGGCTTTCGACCCCGTCGAGTTCACCGGTCTTGCCCTCGTCGATAAGGTCGAACAAAGTCGGAAACGACGTACAGAGATTGACGCAGCGCCGACAGCCGTGACAGATGTCGAAGACGCGGTGCATTTCCCCGAACAGCTTTTCCTGATTATGAAAATCAGGCGATTGCCAGTCGATCGGGTGCCGGGTCGGGGCCTCGAGGGAACCTTCGCGGACGGTCATTTGCGGCTGATGAAGGCGTGAAGGGGCGAATACGATTCCGGGGGAAGCCTGAACCCTTCCCCCTTCACTTTAAACCTTCACAGGAACCCTTCACAGGAAATCAGTCGGCCAGGGCGTCGAGGGCCTTCTGGAAACGGTTGGCATGGGAGCGTTCGGCTTTCGCCAGCGTCTCGAACCAGTCGGCGATTTCGTCGAAGCCTTCGTCACGCGCATTCTTGGCCATGCCGGGATACATGTCGGTGTACTCGTGGGTCTCGCCGGCGATCGCGGCCTTGAGGTTTTCCCGCGACTTGCCGATGGGCAGTCCCGTGGCCGGGTCGCCGACCGTCTCGAGATATTCAAGGTGGCCGTGGGCATGGCCGGTTTCGCCCTCCGCGGTGGAACGGAAGATTGCCGCGACGTCGTTCTGGCCTTCCACATCGGCCTTCGCTGCGAAGTAGAGGTAACGGCGGTTCGCCTGGGATTCGCCTGCGAACGCTTCCTTCAGGCTGGTTTCAGTCTTGGACCCCTTTAGTGCTTTCATGTTGACCTCCTTGATTTTACATATTAATGCTGGATCCGGCGCTCCCAAGGGAGCCGTCTTCGGAACAGGAATTAGACTAAATCTAATCTGTAAATTGAGTATAGGAAACCATTTCGATCAAGTCAACCTCGTCCGGGCTCGGCATCCCGCAGGCGCCCCTTGCAGGCTTCGATGCGCAGCCCCCCGCGGAAGACATCCTCGATGGCGGGCAACGCGTGCCGATGCAAATCAGATCGCGCGCAAAAGTGACGCCATGCGGCGGTCGAGCAGGGCATCGAGCGATGACTTGGGCAAGAAAAAAACTCTCGAAACGGAAGTGCCGCCGGCACACCGAGAATGCTGGATGAGTTCGCAACTGCCTCGTATTCCCTTCAACGCGCGCCGCTCACCGGGCCCGCGTTTTGCTGGAACTGGGCGCGGAAACCGTTTAGGCTTATCGCGTTTTACGGCATCGATTGTCACGATATCCGTGTACGTATAAGAAGGGCTTCCGGATACCCCATGCTAACAAGAACCAACATCGGCCTCACCATCGAACAGGACGAGCTCAAGGGGTTTTCGCGCACCATCGCGGAAATCGAGTGGCTGCTTGTCGTCCTGGTGCTGGTGTATCTGCTCGCCGGCGCTCCCGGCGAAGTCGGCACGATCGCCGTCAGCATGTCGCTGTTCTTTTTCGGCGCCATCGTGCTGGGGTTGCATTACCTGAACTTCAACAAGCTCGAATCCAGGCCGAAGCTCATGCTCGAGACCTGGACCATGATCCTGTTCATCACCTGGGTGGTCTGGTACACCGGCAGGATCCAGAGCCCGCTGCTCAATCTCTACCTGCTGCCGATCATCGCCAGCGCGCTCATCTTCGGCAAGGTCGCTACCGCGATCCAAATGGGGGCGATCATCGGCTGCTTCATGTTCTTCTCCTACGATCCCAGGGCCAAGCCGATCATGTCGCTGGTCTACTGGGGCGAATTGCTGGCGCTTTCCGCGCCGGTCATCCTGGTCGCCTACATCACCACCATGCTGGCGGCCGATATCCGTTATGCGGTGGACAAGATCAAGCAGGTGTCGGACACCGACGACCTGACGGGCCTGTACAACATGCGCGCGTTCTCGAGCATGCTGCAGCGCGCGTTCAAGCAATCGGTGCGCTACGGACATTCGATGTCGGTGGTCATGATCGATTCGGACAACCTGAAGCAGATCAACGACAAGCACGGCCACGACGCCGGCAACCGGCTGCTGCAGCATCTGGTCCGCTGCATCCGCGAGCAGTTGCGCGGATCCGATGTCATGGCGCGCTTCGGCGGCGACGAGTTCATCGTGCTGCTGTCCGAAACCAACAACAAGGGCGCGCAGGAAATGGCCGAGCGCATCCGCAAAGCCATCGAGATCTCGCGTTTCGACATCCGCGGCGGGGACACCAACGTCACCGCCAGCCTGGGCGTGGCGAGCTATCCGGAAGACGGCGGCAACCTGGAAGTGATTCTCGACAAGGCCGACAAGGCCATGTATCGCGCCAAGCAAAAGGGCCGCAACAAAGTCGTCGCCTACATCGACGAAGGCGCGGGCGCGGGCAGCGCCTGATCCGGATCGGGCCGCCGGCCGGATCGGAAATAGTTCGTGTTGTCGTAGAACTCCGCGACGTCGTTGCCCCGCCACCAGCCTGGCACGCCGAGCACGGGAACCGGCGCCAGATCCCTGCCCTTGCCAAGCCTTCCCCGATCCCAGACGTGCAGTGCGAGCCGGCGGTCCGTTTCGGCGATCTGCACCGGAAGCGGCTGGCCGAAGAGTGGTGCCGGCACGTCCAGCAGGATGCCTTTGCCGGTCATGCCGATGAAGGGATTCAGCGCCTTTTGATAAAGGGCATGACCGAACAGGAAGAAGCGCATGTTTTCCCTTACATCCGTGCGCCGATTCCAGAACAAGTCTCTCCAGCGGAACTCCCTGATCATTTCCAGCAGCGACGGATCGGAGGACAAGACGACGATGCCGTCTTCGTCGAAGAGCGTCAGCGCATCGCGCTCCGGAGGACGCCGCCCGCCTTCTTCGGCCGCCATCGATTCGTAATGCCGCGAATTGATCGCGGCCTTGGCCGTCGGGAAGGTCATCCACACCAGGGCGTTGAACAGGTCATGCCAGTCGAGCGGGCGTACCTGCACTTCGCCCTTCAGGAACGCGCGTACCTCGAAACTTTCCTCGAAGCTTTCCGGTTTCCCAACCTGCCCGACGAAGCGCAACTGTTGCCCCCGGGCGTTGACGATCCGGCCGGCATCTTCCACAAGCGAATTGAGCAGCGCGGTATCCGGCCAACCGATCGCCGGCAGTCCTGCGCCGGCCGCGCGCAGCGGCGCGAACATTTCGCCGGTCAGCCAGTCGGTGTTCCAGAAGTCGGCCATGCGGGGACAGGAGTGCGTTCGGGTACCATGCGTTTTTGCAGTATAGCCAGCCAGCACAAGCGTCATGATCGAAAAAATGGATTGCGCCGTGGTCGGGGCCGGAGTCGTCGGACTCGCCGTCGCGCGGGAGCTCGCCCTCGCGGGCCGTGAAGTCATAGTACTCGAAGCCGCGGAGGCCATCGGCACCCACACCAGTTCGCGCAACTCGGAGGTCATTCATGCCGGCCTTTACTACACCCCGGGTTCGCTGAAGGCGCGCTTCTGCGTGAGCGGCAAGCGGATGCTCTACGACTATTGCGCGGACCGCGGCGTGCCCCACAGCAATATCGGCAAGATAATCGTCGCCGTGGACCAAGACGAAATCGCCACGCTCCAGAGTTACACGGCGAAATCCGAAGCCAACGGCGTACGTGATCTGCGCTGGCTGTCGCGGGAGGAATTGCGCGATCTGGAACCCGCGGTGGAATGCGTCGCCGGCTTCCTGTCCCCATCGACCGGCATCGTCGACAGCCATGCGCTCATGCTGGCGTACCAGGGCGACGCTGAGAACCGCGGCGCCGTCGTGGTGTTCAAGAGCCCGATCCGTTCGGGCGAGGTCCGCAGCGACGGCATTTTGCTGAACGTCGGCGGCGACGAACCCATGAGCATCCTCTGCAAGTCGGTGGTCAATTGCGGCGGCCTGTTCGCGCAGGATGTTGCCCGGTCCGTCCGGGGCGTGCCGGTGCAAAGCATCCCGCCGCAGTACTTCGCCAAGGCGCACTACTACACCCTGTCGGGAAAACCGCCGTTCCGGCGCCTGGTTTATCCGGTGGCAAGCCACGCCCATCTCGGCGTGCATGTGACGGTCGATCTCGGCGGGCAGGTAAAATTCGGCCCTGACGTCAGCTGGGTGGACGGCGTCGACTACAGCTTCGATCATTCGCGCGAACCGCTGTTCTACGAAGCGATCCGCAAGTACTACCCTGGGTTGAAGGACGGCCAGTTGCAGCCGGGGTATACGGGCATCCGGCCGAAGGTAGCGGGGCCCTCCGAGCCTGCCGGCGACTTCATCATTCATGGGCCGGCAGATCATGGTGTTGCCGGCCTGGTCAGCCTGTATGGCATCGAATCGCCGGGCCTTACGGCGTCCCTGGCGATCTCAGGGCACGTACGCGAGCTGCTGCGGGATTAAACTACCGGCTCCACGCCAGGAGGAAGGCGCAATGGTTACGCTGGACCAGCCCGAACCGATCGAGAATGCCGGCGTCGGCGAGCTGCGTGAGCTGCAACTGCAACGCATGCAATGGAGCCTGCGCCACGCCTACGACAACGTGCCCCATTACCGCGGCGCGTTCGATGCCGCCGGCGTCAAACCCGCCGATCTGCGGAATCTGGAGGACCTGGCGAAGTTCCCCTTCACCTCCAAATCGGAATTGCGGACCAATTATCCGTTCGGAATGTTCGCGACCCCGATGCAGGACATCGTGCGCGTGCATGCGTCGAGCGGCACCACCGGCAAGCCCACGGTCGTCGGCTATACGAAACAGGACATCGAGACCTGGGCCACGGTCATGGCGCGCTCGCTGCGCGCAGCCGGGGGGCGTTCCACGGACATCGTGCACGTCGCCTACGGCTACGGACTGTTCACCGGCGGACTGGGCGCGCACTATGGTGCGGAAATGCTGGGCGCCACCGTAATCCCCGTCAGCGGCGGAATGACCGAGCGCCAGGTGCAGCTGATCCGGGACTTCAAGCCCGGCATCATCATGTCCACGCCCTCCTATCTCCTGGTGATCGCCGATGAGTTCGCCCGCCAGGGGCTGGACCCTGCAGACACCTCGTTGCGGGTGGGCATTTTCGGGGCCGAGCCATGGTCCGAAAGCATGCGGGCGGAACTGGAGAGGCGCTTCGGCATCGCGGCGCTCGATCTGTACGGGCTTTCCGAAGTGATCGGACCGGGTGTGGCCGCGGAATGCATCGATACGCGCGACGGACTCACGATCTGGGAGGACCATTTCTTTCCGGAAATCATCGACCCGCTGAGCGGCGAAGTGCTGCCCGATGGCGAGACCGGGGAACTGGTCCTGACTTCACTGACCAAGGTAGGCATGCCGGTAATCCGCTACCGGACCCGCGACCTGACCCTGTTGCGCCCGGGCAGCAAGCGCAGCATGCGCACCATGAACCGCGTGACGGGGCGTAGCGACGAAATGCTCATCATTCGCGGCGTGAACGTCTTCCCTTCCCAGATCGAGGAAATCGTGGTCAAGCAGGCCAGCCTGTCGCCGCATTACGTGCTGGAGATCCGTCGCGAGGGGCACCTCGACGAGCTTGACGTGCTGGTCGAACGGCGGGAGGAGATCCCGGGGCCCCTGTCCAGCGTCGCGCGAAACACTGTCGAGCAGGAGGTCGAGCGCCTGATAAAAGGCTTCATCGGCGTGAGCACGAAGGTGCGGGTGGTCGAGCCCGGCACGGTGCAACGCTCCCAAGGCAAGGCCGTGCGGGTCATCGACAGACGGACCCGGAACTGAAAGGAGCAATGGTGGCGGCACCCGCAATCAAACCCCTCGTTCAGGAAACCGAAAGCCTGCGCCGTGCGCAGATCAGCGATGACGCGATCGAAGCCTGGCATGCGACGGCCCCGGCCGATACCGCCGATTTCGCCGGCGATTGCATTCGTTATTCCCGTTTCTGGCAGACCAGCGCACAGATCCTGGCGAGGCTGCCGGCGAAGCCCGCGCGCGACGCCTTGCAGGCGGAAGCCGCGGAGCAGATCAAGCGGGTTGCGCGCGAGGCGCGCACCGCCTTCCTTCGCGCGCATGCGATGGTGGTCTACGACAAGCTCACGCGCAACCGTTCAAAGTTCGTGCGCGTCGAGAACCTTATTTATGACGCCGCCGCCCTGGTCCCGGGGTTGACCCCCACCCAGGCCCAGGTCGACATCGAATCGGCGCTGATGCAGCGTGACAAGGACGGGTTCGAGATCGACCAGGGCATCTTCGTCAGCAGCGTGCTGGCCAACGCCGAGACGGGAATGCACCTTTGCCACGCCATGCTGCTGCCCCGCCCGGAGGCGATCGAACGGCTGCCCGAATTCCGCGGCAGCGGCCGGCTGGACCTCGGCGCGGCCGAGATTTTCCGCAAAGGCAACGCTGCCTATGTGATCCAGAAGAATCCGCGCCACCTGAACGCAGAAGACGACACCACGATCGATGCGGCGGAAATCGCGGTCGACATCGCGATCCTCGATCCCGACACGCAGATCGGCGTGTTGCGCGGTGACCCTGTGCAAGGGGGCAAGTACGACGGCCGTCGCATGCTCGGCAGCGGCATCAACCTGACGCACCTTTACTACGGCAAGATCCCATTCATCTGGTACCTGCAGCGCGACCTGGGCATCGTCAACAAGTTCTACCGCGGCGTGGCGCGTGAAAACATGGTGCCCGACGACGTCCACGGACAGACCATCGAAAAACCCTGGATCAGCGTGGTGGAGGAGTTCGCCATCGGCGGGCACTGCCAGTACCTGCTGACCATGGACTATGTACTGGCCGCGCGCGGTGCGTTTCTCAGCTTGCCCGCGCGCAAGGAAGGCATCATCCCCGGCGCGGCCAACATGCGCCTGCCCCGCTTCACGGGTGAACGCATCGCACGCCAGGCGATCATGTACCAGCGCCGGCTCGAATGCGACAGCCCGGAAGGCATGCTGATCTGCGATGAAATCGTCGACCCCGGCGACATGGATGCGGCGATCGACCGTGTAGTCGAAAATTTCACCGGGTCGGGCGTCGTCAGCTCGGCCTCGAACCGGCGCGCCATGCGCGTATCCCAGGAGCCCCTCGACCTGTTCCGCCGTTACTTCGCCACCTACGCGCTCGAACAGGCCTACTGCCATTTCAGCCCGGCGCTGATCTCCAACCTCGAAATGCACTGGAACGCCAAGAGCCGCAAGCTTTAGAGTCAACCTCACCGCAAAGGCGCAAAGGACGCGAAGGAAGCGCACAGGAGGACAAAAAAAACGGCGTGATGGGTAGTCTGCGTGAGTTTTATTCCACCAGCGACAATAGTCGCGCGAATGATGATCCGCGCTCCTTCCCGGTTTTCATTGCCTTTCTTTGCGACCCCTTTGCGTCTTCGCGCCTTTGCGGTTGGGGGCTCACCCTGCCGTAACAAACTGCAGCAACTTCCGTCCGCGTATCGGGTATCATTCGCCGCCGCCGTGCTTCCCGGTCTTATTCAGGCCCGAGCCAAAAGCTCCGCTTAGCCTGTCGCGACCTTCGGCGACTCTTCCCAAAAATAGGAGTAACAAGGCATGACTTCCGCAATTCTGCTTCTGGGTCCGCTCACCGTCGTCATCGGCTGCCTCTACTGGGTGATGTCTCTCGGCAAGGAACAGGCGAAACTCAATGAGGAACTCTGGGCGAAGTACAAGTAATCCACCCGGAACACACCAAAAAAGCCCCGGCTTGCCGGGGCTTTTTTTTCACCCTTCTGCATCTTTCCATCCACCACGCACAGAGGACACAGAGGAAAACAAGATCCAGGGTCAGACTGGTTCAACGCTCGTGGCAGGCGCTTGCCTGCCGGTGTGCCAATACGACGTCTCACGTATTGTCATTGGTTTTTCTCTGCGTCCTCTGCGCCTCTGCGGTGAAAGGGTGTAGGTCCCACATTCAGTGCGCAGCGACTTCGGCCCGGATTTCCTCGAGGATGCGCGCCGCCTCGCTGCCGCGCACGGCGGAAATGTCGTCCTGGTACTTGAGCAGCACGCCGAGGGTATCGTTGACTGTGCCCGCATCCAGCGACTGGCGGTCCAGTTCGACCAGGGCTTTGGCCCAATCGATCGTCTCGGCTATACCGGGGCGCTTGAAAAGGTCCATGGCCCGCAGCTTCTGCACGAAAGCCACGACCTCCCCCGACAGCTTTTCGGCAACCCGGGGGGCCTTGCGCTTGACGATCTCGAGTTCGCGTGCCGCGACGGGATAGTCCACCCAATGGTAGAGGCAACGACGCTTCACCGCGTCATGGATTTCACGCGTGCGGTTCGACGTGATGATGACGATCGGCGGCTGCGCCGCCCTGATGGTGCCGATCTCGGGAATGGTCACCTGAAAATCCGCCAGGACTTCCAGCAGGTAGGCCTCGAACGGCTCGTCGGTGCGGTCCAGTTCGTCGATCAGGAGCACGGGAGGCTCGCCATTCGAAGAATCCAGCGCCTGCAGCAACGGACGGCGGATCAGGAAGCGTTCACTGAAGATGTCCTTCTCCAGGCTTTCCTTGGAACCCGCGCCGCCCGCTTCCGCCAGGCGAATCTCGATCATCTGCCTCGGATAATTCCATTCGTACACCGCCGAGGCGATGTCCAGGCCCTCGTAGCATTGCAAGCGGATCAGCGGCCGGCCCAGTGTGCCGGAAAGGACCTTGGCAATCTCGGTCTTGCCGACGCCGGCTTCGCCTTCGAGGAACAGCGGCCGGCCCATGCGCAGGGCGAGGAACACGGCGGTGGCAAGCGAACGTTCCGCGACGTATTCGCCGCGCGCCAACAGCTCAAGGGTTGCGTCGATGGACTGAGGCAGCGCCTGTTTATTTTCCGGCAAGAGCCTGCTCCACCGCGCGCTTCGCCATTACCGAGACCAGATGCGCGCGATATTCGGCACTGGCGTGGATGTCGGTGTTCAAGCCGTTCGCGGAGACTTTCACATTGGCGGCCGCATCTGGAGAAAACGACTTGGCCAGGGCCTTCTCCATATCAGCCACGCGAAATACGCTGGGGCCCGCGCCGGTGACGGCAACGCGGACGCCGCTTGCCGTGTCAGCCACGAATACGCCGACCATCGCGTAACGCGATGCCGGGTTCTTGAATTTCATGTAGCCGGCGCGCTTGGGTACCGGAAATGAGACCGAGGTGATGATCTCGCCGGTTTCCAGCGCGGTTTCGTACATGCCGGTGAAAAACTGGTCCGCCGCGAGCTTGCGCCTGCTGGTAATGACCGTAGCGCCCAAAGCCACCAGGGCCGCGGGATAGTCCGCCGCGGGATCATTGTTGGCGACTGATCCGCCGAGCGTGCCCATATTGCGGACCATGCGGTCCCCGATGCTGCCGGCCAGAACCGCAAGCGCCGGAATGGCCTTCTGCACGTCCTTCGACGCGGAAACCTCGGCATGGGTGGTCATGGCGCCGACTACGATGCCGCCGCCTTCGACCTTGATGCCCCGCAAGTCGGCGATCCCGCCGAGGTCGACGATATCCGCCGGCGCCGCAAGGCGCATTTTCATGGCGGCAATCAGTGTTTGTCCCCCGGCGAGCAGCTTGCCATCGGAGGAGGAGGCGATCCTTGCGGCGGCGTCCGCGACGCTCGACGCCTTGTGATAATTGAATTCATGCATGTTCTAACCCTCAGTTAAACCTCAACGCAAGGCGCGAAGAACGCGAAGGTCGCAACGCTTTGCGTTGGGCATAATGCCTCAGGCCTTGGCGCCGGCTTGCACGGCTTTGACGATGTTGTGGTAACCGGTGCAGCGACACAGGTTGCCATCGAGTTCCGCGCGAATCGTCTCTTCGCTGGGATTGGGATGCCGCTTTACCAGGTCCAGCGCGCTCATCACCATGCCGGGGGTGCAATAGCCGCACTGCAGGCCATGGTGATCGCGGAATGCCGCCTGCATCGGATGCATGGTGCCGTCGGCCTTGGCGAGGCCTTCAATGGTAACGATCTGGGCGCCCTGCGCCTGGACCGCCAGCATGTTGCAGCATTTCACCGCATTTCCGTTCATGTGGATCGTACAGGCGCCGCATTGGGCAGTATCGCAGCCGATGTGCGTGCCGGTGAGGCGCAACGTGTCCCGGATGAAATCCACCAGCAGCAGGCGCGGCTCGACTTCCGCGCTCACGGGCTTTCCGTTTACGGTCATGGTCAACCGGACTGGCATGGGTCTTCCCTTCTTCGACGGTGAACGCCGGCATTGCCGGCCAAACCGGAATCCTAGACAACCACAGCCCCTGACACAACCGAAAGCGGACCGGACGTCCGCCGGAAGGCTGGCGTAAAATTCCCGGACATTGCCCAAATAGCAGCGCCCGGACTTCAATCCCCGTTCGCGGCGCACACTGATAGAAAAAGGATAAAGCATGGCAAAGTTCGGCATCGGTCAGGCGCTGACCCGCAGGGAAGACCTTCGACTCCTCCTCGGCACCGGGCAATATGTGGATGACGTGGCGGCCGGCAACGAACTTTTCGTCGCCTTCGTGCGTTCCCCGCACGCCCACGCCCGAATAGCCTCGATCGACGCCAGCGCTGCAAAAGCCATGCCGGGCGTCGCGGCGGTGCTGACCGGCGCTGACATGCTTGCCGACGGGATAGGTCCGTTGCCGGATGGCGCGGGCCTGAAGCGCGCCGACGGCGAAGCCATGTGCGGCGCTCCCCACTACGCACTCGCTACCGATGCAGCACGCTATGTAGGCGAGCCGGTGGCTGCCGTATTCGCCCAGACCCGCATCCAGGCGGAAGATGCAGCCGAACAGGTGATGGTGGACTACAAGGAACTCCCCGCGGTCGTGACCATTGCGGCCGCGATCGCCAAGGGCGCGCCGCTGCTCTGGGACAAGGCGCCGGGCAATATTGCCGCGCAGACGGAATTCGGCAAGAAGGACTTGTGCGACGCCGCTTTCGCCAAGGCCCAGCACATCACCAAGCTCTCCCTCTACAACCAGCGCCTGGTGCCGGTAAGCATGGAGCCGCGCGGCAGCATCGCCGAATTCGATGCGAAGACCGGACGCACCATTCTGCGTACCAGTTGCCAGAACCCCGCCGGATTGCAGAAGACGCTGGCCGAAGGCTGCCTGAAGGTTCCGATGAAGGACGTGCGCGTCGTCGTCGGCGATGTCGGCGGCGGCTTCGGCATGAAGACGCAGCTGTACGCCGAGGACGTGGTGTGCGCCTGGGCTGCGCGCAAGCTCAAGCGCGCCGTGCATTGGCGCGCCAGCCGCAGCGAGGAATTCCTCGGCGGCAACCACGGCCGCGACCAGATCAACGAGGCGGAACTGGCCTTCGATGCGGAAGGCAAGATCCTCGGTTTGCGCGTAAACATCATCGGCAACATCGGTGCTCATGCCACGGGTCCGGGCGCGGTGATCGTCGTTGCGGTCGGGCCCAAGGTCATCACCGGCGTCTACCATGTTCCGGCGCTGCATCTGCGCGGCACCGCCGTGATGACCAACACCAACCTGGTTGGCGCCTATCGCGGCGCCGGAAGGCCGGAAGCCATTTACCTGCTCGAACGCCTGATGGATCAGGCGGCGGCGGAGATGAAAATGGATCCGGCGGAACTGCGCAGGCGCAATTTCATCCAGCCCTCGCAAATGCCCTACAAGACCCCGATGGGCGAGAAATTCGACAGCGGCAATTTCCCGCACATGCTCGATCGCATCCTCGAAGCCGCGGACTGGAAGGGTTATCCCGCGCGCCGCGACGAATCCAAGAAGCGCGGCAGGCTGCGCGGCAGGGCCCTGTCCACGTTCCTGGAATGGACGGGCGTGGTGCACGAGGAAACCGTCAACCTGCACATCGAGGCCGATGGCAGGGTGCTCGTCTATACGGCGATGCAGGCGATGGGCCAGGGCATCGAGACCAGCTATGTGCAGATCATTTCCGAAACCCTTGATATCGACCCGGATCGCATCGTCATCGTCCAGGGCGACAGCGACATCGCCCAGGGCATCGGCAGCATGGGCAGCCGCTCGCTGTACATCGGCGGCTCGGCGATGCTGACCGCGTCAAAGGAGACTATTGAAAAAGGCCGGCAGCTTGCCGCCGACGCACTGGAAGCCGCGGGCCAGGACATCGAATACCGCGACGGTCGATTCAAAGTGGCCGGAACGGACCTGGACATCGGTCTGTTCTACCTCGCCGCCAAGCAGCCGGAAAAGCGCATTGCCATCACGACCCTGCAAAAAGTGGACGGACCTTCCTGGCCGAACAGCTGCCACGTCTGCGAAGTGGAGATCGATCCGGAAACCGGCGTCACCCGGATCGTGCGCTACACGACGGTCGACGACGTGGGTCGTGTCATCAACCCCCTGATCGTTGCCGGCCAGGTGCATGGCGGCATCGCGCAGGCCGTCGGCCAGGCGCTGCTGGAAAACACCCACTACGATCCCGAGAGCGGCCAGCTGGTCACCGGTTCGCTGCTGGATTACTGCCTGCCGCGCGCTGACGACCTGCCCAATTTCACCACCTTCACTGACGAAACCACGCCCTGCAAGATCAATCCCCTCGGCGCCAAGGGCGTCGGCGAACTCGGCACGGTCGGCGGCACGCCCACCGTCATGAACGCCGTGATCGATGCCCTGCGTCCTTTGGGCGTAAAACAGATCGAAATGCCCGCAACGCCCGAGAAGGTCTGGCGGGCGATCAATAAGTCCCAGGCTGCTTAGATCTTCCTCACAGACGACACAGAGAAAAACTGAAGGCGAGAACGGGGAACAACTAACTGGCGTTTGAGCGGCATCACGATTGACGGGGTCGCAAAATGCGTACTGTGTCATTCGCTTTTCGATCCACTTTGGTTTCCTCTGTATCCTCTGTATCTCTGTGATGGACTTTGATCTGAATGAACCTCGCTGAGAACGTTGTCCACTTCGCCCGCGCGCTGCGCAAAGCGGGCGTGCCGGTCGGGCCTGATCGGGTGCTGGATGGCCTGCGAGCGCTGGAGCTTGCCGGCATCGAGAAGCGGGAGGACTTCTACTGGACGCTGGCGTCGGTGTTCCTTTCCCGGCACGAGCAGTTCGAACTGTTCGACCAGGCCTTCCGCCTGTTCTGGCGCGAACGCCATCTGCTCGACCGCGCTTTGCTGCAATCCGGGCAGGCCACGCCGGCGAAGAACCCGCAGGACCAGACCCCGAACCGCATTGCCGAAGCCCTCGGCCTTACCAGGAAAGTGGCGATGCGGGCGGAAAAGCAGGACGTGGAGCCCGACGCCGCGCTGAGCGCCTCCGAAATCGAGCGCCTGCAGCGACAGGATTTCGAGACCATGACCGCCGAAGAGCTGGAACAGGCCAAGCGCCTGATCGCCGGACTGCGCCTGCCGATCCCGCAGATCCGCACGCGGCGCCTGCATCCCGACCCGCATGGCAGACAGGTGGACCTGCGCGCGAGCCTGCGTGCCGGATTGCGCGGGAACGCCGACATCATCCCGCTGCGCCGCCGCTCGCATCGCCGCCGCCCTCCGCCACTGGTCGTGCTTTGCGACATCTCAGGCTCCATGAGCCGCTATTCGCGCATGTTCCTGCATTTCCTGCACGCCATCACCAACGACCGCGACCGCGTGCACAGCTTCGTCTTCGGCACCCGGCTCACCAATGTAACGCGGCATCTCCGGCATCGCGACGTCGACGTGGCGCTCGGCGCGGTGTCGCAAGCTGCGGCCGACTGGTCAGGCGGCACGCGCATCGGTGCGACGCTGAAGGAGTTCAACCTGCGCTGGTCGCGCCGGGTACTCGGACAGAACGCGGTGGTCATGCTGATCAGCGACGGACTCGACCGCGATGCAGGCGAAGACCTGCCGGAGCAGATGGAACGCCTGCACAAATCCTGCCACCGGCTGATCTGGCTCAATCCGCTCCTGCGTTTCGAGGGCTTCGAACCACGCGCCACCGGTGTGAAGGCCATGCTGCCGCATGTCGATGAATTCCTGCCGGTCCACAACGTGGGAAGCCTGCTCGATCTGACCCGGGCCCTGGCCAGGCCCGCCGGCGCGACTGCGATCAAGCAAATATGAAGTCGTTGTCATCGCCGACTGCGGTGACAGTCATGCCCCGCATTTCGCGCTTGAACGCCGCCAAGCGGGCGCATAATCCCAATGCCGTCCCAACGCGGCGCATGAACCCATCAGAATATCCAGGAAAGAAGACCCACCATGGAAATGAGCGGCGAGCAACGGATCCCTCTTGCGCAACAACGTGTCTGGGAGGCGCTTAACGATCCGGAGATCCTCAAGGCCTGCATCCCGGGCTGCGAAAGCATCGAGCGGGTTTCCGACAATGAATACAAGGTGGCGATGATCGCAGCGGTCGGCCCGGTGAAGGCGAAATTCAGCGGCAAGCTGCTGTTGTCGGACCTGGATCCGCCGAACTCCTATTCGCTCGCGTTCGAAGGCTCGGGGGGCGCGGCTGGATTCGGCAAGGGAACGGCGCAAGTCGCCCTGCGGCCGGACGGCAGCGATACGCTGCTGACCTACAAGGCCAAAGCAAGCGTCGGCGGCAAGCTGGCGCAGATCGGATCGCGCCTGATCGACGGCGTGGCGAAAAAGATGTCCGACGACTTCTTCGCGCGCTTCAACAGCACGGTTGCGCCAGCGGGGGCGGTGCCGGCCGCGGCATTGCCGGAAGCCGCCCCGGTTGCGCATCGCGCGACGGTGCCGGGGTGGTTGTGGGCCCTGGGCGGAATCCTCATCCTCCTGGCCGTCCTGTATTTTTTCCGGTGAAGAGCGGGCCGGCGCGGTGAGCGCCGAAGTCATCATCATCGGCGCCGGGGCAGCCGGCATGATGTGCGCGATCGAAGCGGGAAAACGCGGACGCCGTGTGCTGTTGATCGATCACGCCGGAAAACTGGGTGAGAAAATCCGCATCTCCGGCGGCGGACGCTGCAACTTCACCAATACCGGCGCACGGCCTGAGAACTTCCTGTCCGCGAATCCCGATTTCTGCCGTTCCGCGCTGGCGCGCTACACGCCCCGCGATTTCATCGCACTTGTGGAAAAGCATGGGATCGCCTGGCACGAGAAAAAACTCGGCCAGTTGTTCTGCGACGGCTCCGCGCAGCAGATCATCGACATGCTGAAGGCCGAGTGCGACGCCGCGGGCGTGCAATGGTGCATGCCGGCGAAGGTGAATTCTGTCGAAAAAAGCGTGCGGTTCAAAGTCGCCACGGATCGTGGCGCATTCGATTGCCAGTCCCTGGTCATCGCCAGCGGCGGACTGTCGATTCCGCAGATCGGCGCCAGCCCGTTCGGCTATCGCATTGCGGAACAGTTCAGCCTCAATGTTACCGAACTGCATCCCGCGCTGGTCGGACTCACGTTCGCCCCCGCCGAATTGAAGCAGTTCGAGGACCTCTCCGGCCTCTCGTTCGACGCCGTGGTCAGTTGCAACGGCGCGAGCTTTCGCGAAAACCTGCTGGTCACCCATCGCGGCCTGTCCGGCCCGGCCATCCTGCAGATCTCCTCGTACTGGCGCCACGGCCAGGACATTTCGATCAACCTGCTGCCCGATCAAGATGCCTCGGCATTGCTCGAAGCCGCGCAGGATTCGGAAAAACTCCTCGCCAACGTGCTGGGTGAATTCCTGCCGCAGCGCTTCGCGCAACGCTGGGTCGAATCCAATTTCCAGAACCAGCCCGTCAAGCGATTCAACATGCCCCGCCTGCGCGAGATCGCAACCCGCCTGCACGACTGGCGCATCCGGCCAAGCGGCACGGTCGGCTACAAGAAGGCCGAGGTGACTCTAGGCGGCGTCGACACCCGCGAGCTTTCCTCGAAATCCATGGAGGCCCGCAACCAGCCGGGGCTGTACTTCATCGGCGAAGTCGTCGACGTCACCGGCCACCTCGGCGGCTACAACTTCCAGTGGGCCTGGGCCTCCGGCTTTGCCGCGGGCCAGGTCGTCTAACTCTCACAAAGGCGCGAAGGCGCAAAGGAAGCGCAAAGGAAAACGGAAAGCGAAATTTCGGACATCGACCGTGAACAGTTCGCGGAGCCTATCTCGAACTTTGTCCCTCAGCGGCAATAAGTGGCATCGAATCCGTCCTCCGATGTTGCTCTCCTTTGCGTGGTCTTCTTTGCGCCTTCACGCCTTTGCGGTTAAGGGTCAGGCCTTCGGGCTGCTAAAATGGCGCCCTTCCGAGTCAGGCTGTCCGGCCGTCCGGCTTACCGACCAGAATAATAAGGAGGAGTGCAATGAACCAACTCGACATGAAGGGCCGCAGCGCCATCGTCACCGGCGGGGCCTCGGGCATCGGCCTGGCCATCGCCAGGCGGCTTGCACAGTCGGGCGCCAACGTCGCCATCTGGGATTTCAACGAACAGACCATGGCCGATGCCGCGAAGTCCCTGGGCGCGCCCAGGACGCATACCGCGAAAGTCGACGTAAGCAAGATCGACCAGGTCGAAGCGGCCTTCAAGTCGACCCTGGTGGCATTCGGCAAGGTCGATGCGCTGGTGAATTCTGCCGGCGTCGCCGGCAAGAACGCGGTGGTCGTGGATTATCCGGTCGACGAATGGATCCGCGTCCACGACATCAACCTGAACGGCACCTTCTACACCTGCCGCACCGTGGCCGCGCACATGATCAAGAACAACTACGGGCGCATCGTCAACATCGCCTCCGTGGCTGGCAAGGAAGGCAACCCGAACGCATCCGCCTACAGTTCCTCCAAGGCCGCCGTAATCGGCCTCACCAAATCGCTGGGCAAGGAACTCGCGAAGAACAACATTACCGTCAATTGCGTGACCCCCGCCGCCGTCAAAACGCCGATCTTCGACCAGGTCGCGCAAAGCCACATCGACTACATGCTGTCCAAGATCCCGATGGGCCGCTTCGGCCTGGTCGAGGAAATCGCGGCGACCGTCGCCTGGGCGTGCACCGAGGATTGCTCCTTCACCACCGGCGCGACGTTCGACCTTTCCGGCGGACGCGCGACTTACTAGTGATTGGTAAAAACTATAAAGGCACTCCAATGAAGATGAAAGCCGCAGTGATCCGGCAGATGGGTTTGCCGCAACCGTACGCCGACAGCAAGCCGCTCGTCATCGAGGAAGTCGACCTCGACAAACCCGGCGAGCGCGAGGTGCTGATCCAGGTCAAGGCGGCCAGCCTCTGTCACTCGGACCTGTCGTCAGTCAACGGCGACCGCCCCCGGCCCATGCCGATGATCCTTGGCCACGAAGCCTCTGGCGTCGTCCAGGAAGTCGGCCCTGGCGTCAACGACCTGAAGGTCGGCGACCATGTGGCGCTGGTGTTCGCGCCGAGCTGCGGCCAGTGCATTTCCTGCATCGAAGGCCATCCTGGCCGCTGCGAGCCGGGCCAGCAGGCCAACGGTTCCGGCAAGCTCCTCAATGCCGGCATGCGCCTGCACCAGCATGGCAAGGACGTCTATCACCACGTCGGCGTTTCGGCCTTCGCCGAGTACTGCGTGGTGAATCGCGGATCGGTCGTCAAGATCGACAAGGACCTGCCGTTCGACGAAGCGGCGCTGTTCGGTTGCGCGGTGCTCACCGGCGTCGGCGCGGTGTTCAATACGGCGCAAGTGTTCCCCGGCTCCAAGGTCGCGGTCCTCGGCCTCGGCGGCGTGGGTTTGAACTCGCTGCTCGGTTCCATCGTGGCGGGAGCGCAGCAGATCGTCGCCATCGATCTGCACGACGACAAGCTGAAGCTCGCCAAAGCGCTCGGCGCAACCGATACCATCAACGCAAAAGATCCGGACGCCATCCAGAAAGTCAAGGAGATGACGGGCGGCGGCGTGCACTTCGCGCTGGAAATGGCCGGATCGATCCAGGCCATGGAACTGGCCTACCGCATCACCCGCCGCGGCGGCACCACTGTTTCGGCGGGCCTGCCGCATCCGGACCATCGCTGGCCGCTGCAACACGTCAACATGGTTGCCGAGGAACGCACCATCAAGGGCAGCTATGTCGGCTCTTGCGTGCCGACTCGCGACATTCCGCGCTACATCGACCTCTACCGCCGCGGCATGCTGCCGGTCAACAAGCTCATGAGCGACCACATCAAGCTGGAGGACATCAACGTCGGCTTCGACCGCCTCGCCTCCGGCCACACCGTCCGCCAGATAATAATGATGTGATCAATCCCTAACCGCAGAGGCGCGAGGGCGCAGAGGTTACGCAGAGAAAAGCCTGGAAATGGGCAGGAGATAATCGGCTGCCGCATACTCGGTGGTCCGATCCAGCCTCTGCGGTGAAAAGATCTAGATAATGACAACACAACGCTACCAAGCCGAAGAGCTCGTGCGCTTCGCCACCGGCCTGCTCGACAAGGCAGGACTCGAATCCGACAAATCGAAAATCGTTGCCGAGATCCTGGTCGAGGGCGATCTGCTTGGACATTCCACCCACGGCCTGCAATTGCTTGCGCCCTATCTGAACGATCTGGAGAGAGGCGGCATGACCAAAACCGGGGCGCCGAAGGTCATCGCGGACTTTCCGGCGGCGGTGACATGGGACGGCATGCGTCTGCCCGGAACGTGGCTGACCGCGAAGGCGATCGACATGGCGCTCGAGCGTGCCAAGAAATACGGCACCTGCACGGTCGCCATCCGCCGCAGCCATCACATCGCCTGCCTCGCCGCGTACCTCAAACGCGTCACCGATCAAGGCATGATGGTGATGGTGATTTCGTCCGGGCCGGAAGTGGGCGGCGTGGTTCCGCACGGCGGCAAGGGAACGGGCACCCACACGCCGAACCCGATTGCCGCGGGATGGCCCACCAGGGGCGATCCGGTGATGATCGATGTCTCCATGTCCATCACCACGCATGGGCTGACCGGCCGGTTGAACAAGGAAGGCCGCAAGCTCCCTGGCCAGTGGGTGCTGGATGGCCACGGCATTCCTTCCGACGATCCCGCGGTGGTATTCAATGAGCCCAAGGGCGGTTTGCTGCCGATCGGCGGCCTCGATCACGGCCACAAGGGCTACGCGCTCGGACTATTGGTTGAAGCGCTGACCCAGGGTTTGTCGGGCCACGGCCGCGCGGATCCGATCGAAGGCTGGGCGGCAAACGTCTGCGTGCAGGTGTTCGACCCGGCGCTGTTCGGCGGCATCGAAGATTTCACCCGCCAGACCGAACACATCGCGAACGCCTGCCGCACCACGCCGCCGCGGCCCGGCTTCGACCGCGTCCGCCTTCCGGGCGAATCGGGATTGAGGCGCCGCGAGAAGCAATTGAAGGAAGGCATCGAGCTTTACCCGAGCATCCTGCCGTCGCTGTAACCCTGGATTGAGAAGCTCGGCGTTGCCGCACCCAAGGCAATCGCCTAGATCTCACCGCAGAGGCGCGGAGGCGCAGAGGAAACGCAGAGAAAGAAAATATGTGTGTCAGGTGAAAGGATTGCATGCATGGTCACCCGGCAGACCTCCATTGGCCCACCACTTTTCGAATTTCAGATCCCCATGTTGTATTTCTCAGCGCGTCCTTCTCTGCGCCTCCGCACCTCTGCGGTGAAGAAGTCATGGCTTCGCCCATAGCGCAGCATAGAAAAGGCGTAGTCCTGCTCGTCGGGGCCTGCGTGTGCTGGGCCAGTGCCGGCGTGCTGGTGCGGAACATGGAGGTGCACGACGGCTGGAAGATCACGTTCTGGCGCTCGTTGTTCATGGCGGTCTTCCTGCTGATCGTGCTGTCGTTCCAGCATGGAGGCCGGCTGTTCCAGCGCATCCGCGCAATGGGATGGCCGGGCGTGATGTCGGGGGCGATGTTCGCCCTGATGTTCATTTCCTTCATCCTTGCACTGTCGCGCACCACCGTAGCCAACACGCTGGTGCTGGGCAGCATCTCGCCTTTCGTCGCCGCGCTCGCTGCCAGGATTTTCCTTCGGGAAGCGGTGGCGCCGCGCACGTGGTTCGCGATGATCGCGGCCTTGGGTGGCGTCATCGTGATGTTCTATGACTCGCTGTCGGGGGGCGGCGGCACGGGCAACCTGATCGCGCTGTGCATTCCCATCGCCTTCGCCTGCAACGTCGTGCTGCTCCGGAAACACCATGCCACGCTGGATCTCATCCCTTCCATACTGCTTGCCGGAATTTTCTCAATGATCATGACGCTGCCGTTCGCCCTGCCTCTTACCGTGAGCGCGGGCGACCTCGGACTGCTGGCGACGATGGGCGTGATCCAGCTCGGTTTGGGGCTGCTGCTGTACATGCTGGCCGTGCCGCATCTGTCTTCCGCGGAGATTGCGCTGATCACCATCCTCGAGATCATCTTCGGCGTGGTGTCGACCTGGTTGTTCGTCGGGGAACGGCCGAGCAATGCCGCGCTGGTGGGCGGCGGGATCGTCATCGGCGCGCTGGTCGTGAACCACGTTGTCGGCATGCGGCAGGCGCCGCCTGTCGCGGTCTAGGTCTTTCTCGTCACGGTGCGCAGCCGCTCCGAGGCGTAACGCGAGATTGCCGCGGCATCAACCCGCCCCCCGCAAAGCCCGACATAGCCGTCGGGCCGGACAAGATAGAAGGATGGCCGCGGGATCTGCGCGCGCGCGAGTTCCTTGTCGTTGAACGGATCTTCCGGAATCGCATGGACGGTTAGCAACTCTTCCAGCCCGGAATCTCCCGAGGGAGCAGGCTGCCCGATCACCACCAGGTTGAATGCCCTGTCGTCGAACTTCTGGAATGAATCCTCGACTGGACCGGACTTCGAAAACCTTATGTGCAGCCACGGAAAACGATCCCCTGCCTGGGGCGCTTCACCGGCCGGAGCGTCGATCGATCGGGACAGGGAACTCCACCGATAGTGGATGCCCGTCTGGGACACGGTGCGAAAAGCCACTTTCTGGATCGCTTTCAGGCTCATCAGTACGGCGGCGATCCTGGCCATCACCTGCGTGCGGAAGAGCCCGGCTAAAGAACTACCGGATACGGCAAGCTGGAACCCGCGGTCGGTGGTATTCAACAGGCGCTGCGCTATCGGGAGGCGCTCTTCCTGGTAGGTGTCGAGCAATCCCGGATCGGCCCCGCCCTGCACGACCAGTGCCAGCTTCCAGGCCAGGTTGTAGGCATCCTGCAGGCCGGTGTTCATGCCCTGCGCCCCGACCGGGCTGTGGACATGCGCGGCGTCGCCGAGCACAAAACAGCGGCCCTTGCGGAATTCGGACGCGGCCCGATGATGGATGCGATAAGTGGAGAACCAGGAGCAGGCCTTGAAGTCGAGATTCGACCCGGCTTCCGTGCGCAACGCCGGAATCACTTCCTCGAATTTCAGGTCCGGCCTGTTGCGCAATTCCGGCGGAAGGATGCCCACGACGCGCCAGTGATCCTTGCCGCGCATCGGGAACAGCAGATGGAAACCTTCCTTGAGCAGGTAGACGTTCACTTCGTCCGGCACCATATATCCCGTCGCCTCGGTATCCGCAACGAAGAAGACATGCTCATAGGGCGCGCCCGGGAAAGTGATGCCGTTCAGCTCGCGCACCGCGCTGCGCGCGCCGTCGCATCCTCCGATCCAGGCCGCAGCCACATTGCGTGACGAACCATCCGGCAGCTTGATCGTGGCTTCGACGCGATCCGGCTTCTGGTCCAGTGCGATCAGCTCGGTATTCCACTGCACCTCCATGCCCTGCCCGCGCAACCGCTCACCCAGGATGAACTCGTTGTCGTCCTGTCCCAGGATCAGGATGTAGGGATAGGGCGTTACTGCCTTGCCGGCATCGCCAAGGGGAACCCGGGCCATGCGTTTACCCCGTGCCCAGACATTCGCGCCCGTGCCGATCTTGCCGAGCTGGATGGCTTTCTGGTCGATCCCCAGTTTTGCGTAAATTTCGAGCGTGCGCGATTGCACACCAAGCGCCCGGCTCTGCTGCGCCGGTCCGGAATGCCGGTCGATGATCAACACCCGGATGCCGCGGCGCACAAGCTGATTGGCGAGCATCAGGCCGGTCGGGCCGGCGCCGACGACCAGGACATCCGTATCCATGCACCCCTCCCCACTTATGTGAAATGAGTTGCTGTCTCCAACCCGTGCCTGCGGTCCTGCCCTGCTTGTGGTGGCCCCTTCTCTTTTCTCTTTTCTCTTCGAACCGGCTCCTCCGGCGCTTCAAACCCCTGATAGGCAAACATTTATTGCGTTGCGTCAAATTTTGTTGCACAATGTATCAGGCTGTTGGCCAGACGAGACCGTCAAGCGCGTGTGCAATTTGTTTAGCTCATGATTTTTAAAGTTTCATTGAGAAGATCCGGAGTAGGAGCTGCAGAACTGAATGCGCAGGATCGCTTTCGTCTCGGATGGTGCGCAGCATCATTTACTGACTGGAGATACCATGAACGTGCTAGAGAAAGTCTTCATCTCGATCGAGAATTTCTTCAGCGAACTGGATGCAAAACGTCGCGACGCCTACCTGGCGGAATCGCAGAACGTGGCGGACCTGGAACGCCGATTGCGATCGCTGGATTCCCGTTCCACCAATTTCTGGTAATCGCGCATGCTTGCCAAACTTCGGGCGGTGATCAGCACCCGCCGTCCTGAAATCGTGACCCGCGCCCGGGTCAACCTCATAGGCAGCTTCGGCGGCCCGGAGCGGATGGACGGGGTGGTCGAGGCGGTATATGGGGATCGCGCCTGCGTCGAATGGCCCAATGGCGGGAAATCCGTCGAGAGCTTGAAAAGCCTCGTCCGGATCGTCGGTTGAACTGACGCGCTCAGGCCAGGCATCCCGCACTTCGTCAGCTTAGCCGGAGGTCCGTTCCAGGAAACGGGCGATGGCTTCATTCACCGGGTCCGGATGCGTGATCGGTCCCATGTGACCGAGCTTTTCGAACTCCATGACTTCCACTCGCGGCAACGCAGCCGTCAGAAGACGCGCCACGCCATGCGCTGCGGCTGTCGAACGCTTCCCCACCATGTAGAGCACCGGAATATCGAGCGACCGGAAGGTCTCCAGCGACGTGGGCTCGGTGAACAATGCGTGCTTCCACCGGCGCACGTTTGCAACCGAAGCGGCGATCGCCGGCTTGCGGGCATCCGGTGTTTGCTTCCAGGCTCCGGCGCCCATCCAGTAGTCGATGAAATACTCAGCTGCGGTGTCCTGGTTCCCCGCATCCAGCGCGACGCTGGCGTTCGCCACGGTGTTGCGAATGCCGTCCGCATCATTCGGCGACGGGCCCTGCTGTTCGATGAGAGCAAACAATGTCGGTTCGTACAGCGCCAGAGCGCGAATCCGCCCGGGATTCATCACCGCCGCAACCAACGCGACCCCCCCGCCATAGGAATGGCCCACCAGCGCCAGCGGTGAACCGGCTTCGGCAAGCACCGGCTCGATGAGCGCCACTTCGTCGCGAAGAGTGATCGTCCGATCCGACGGCCATTCCGGACTCTTGCCGGAACCGTAGGAATCGGGCGCAAGGACGTGGAACTTCGGAGAGAGCAGATCCATGAGTCCCCGCCACTGTCCCGAGGTGCTCGCGTTCGAGTGGATGCAGACAACACCGGAACCGGTTCCAGCTTCGCGGAAGAAGGGTGCAGGGGGACTCATGAGCTTATCCGTCTATGCAGGTACATGGCGCCTGGCCGTGCCAGCTCAATTTGAATCCTCGACACTCACGACCTCGACATCAAGCGAACATCCCGGTGCCTGCCTCATCGTGCACCCGACCGGAGAATGGGCGTCGGCCCATGCCACGATTTCCCGCAGGGTTGCGGGAGATGCTTCCGGCGCGCCGATCTTCACTTTCATGCGCACGCTCGCGAGTCCCGCCGAGACGTCCTCGTCGAGTCCGAGGATGCCGCGGTTGTCGGAATCGCTTTCGACCGTGACTTCGAGACTGCTCAGAACCATTCCGAGCTTCGCCGCTCGCATCGCAATGACGGTCGCGGTACAGGAAGCCAGCGCACCCCGCAGCAGCCATCCGGGATTCGGACCGGAAGCTGCCCCTCCCATCGCCGGGGGCATATCGGTGACAAGGCGTTCGTTATGCGGGCCACTTACTTCGCACTGCAGGCCGGCAGTCAGGCGCGCCGTTGCCGGCGCGTTCTTCGATCGAGCCTTGGAGGGGTCGGTGGAAATGGCAGCACTGACATTTTCAATGGCTTCCCGGATGCTCGTAACACTCATGGGCGGATTCCAATCAGGTTTTGGCACTACACTCTGTGCCGCTGTTGAACACGGCCCGAGCCTACTGGAAAGTATAGGCCGGTCTGGCCAAAGGAAGGGACAGCGTACGATCTCAGGCGATCCGCCAAACGAACTGCGGTTCGGCATACGCCGGATTCCGCATTTTAAGTCTGGCGAACTCGAATACCGCCGAAAGATTGCAGAAGCGGGCTATATCCGCAATGGAGGATAGCTTCGCTCAGAACCTTTCAGACGGTGGAAAATCCTCATGGTCCCGGTACACCGGATAGCAATTGTCATCCGTGGACTTGCCGAAGCCATCCCGCCTCTCGTACGGAACGAACACCGGCCCGCGCGACGATTTCTTCGCACGGTTTGTAATCAGCCGGTTCTTGTTCATGACTTCGCCGAGGTAACTGCCGTCGGGCCCGTAGATCTCGTCACCCGAAAGTTGTCCGACGTGTTTCCCGTCGTAAGTCCAGAGATTGTCGCCATCGATGTATCCGAAATACTTGCCGCTCCAGGTCCATACCCATTTCATCCGAGGCCTCTTTAGAGAAGTCTTCTTCCATCCACTGCAACCACGGGCCCGGCCAACCCTAAATCCCCGGAAAACCGCTGGTTACGTCAAGCGATCGCGTGCGCACGACCGGACCCTGACAAGCTACCGGCAGGGGCATTACAGATCGCTTACGGATTTTTTGAGGACAGTTCCTGGATGGGCGCATTCCCGACCGCATGCTCTGCGCCTGGGGGCAATTGGTTTTCGACCTGACGGGGAACTACTTCGCGTGAGGCACGCTGGTCACGCTTGGCCGAAGGTTAGCCATTGCTGCGCCTATACGTAACGCCATCCAGCTTTGTTCTCGAACCGGTGGTGAGGCGTCAGCCTATGCACACTAGTGCCGCCTTTCAGTTTTTTGTCATCGTCATCAAGACGAGTGGATATGCCCTCTCCTATCCACGCAAACACGATGATGCCCCGCCAGGCCCGGTAGTTGCAATATTGATTCAGCATAGTCTTTCCGGTTCCATTGCGTGGAGCCCTTGAATTCGCCGCACCGCCGAAATCTGTACCATTGTCTTCTCGCCTTCCTTTGCGCCTTCGCGGTGAAATGTAGACATGCAGTAGCTATCTGGAGGAGAAAAACAATATGGATCTGACGAAAAGACTCGAAAAATGCTACGCCGCCGCCGTCCACGACGTGCTGCGGGCAATGGGCCACCCGAACTGCGTGCTGCCCCACACCATCAAGCCCCTCGACCCGACGAAGAAACTGGCCGGCGAGATCTATACCGTCAGCGGCTTCATCGACCAGACCCGCGACGCGCATGACACCCTGGTGCAGTGGACCGGGTTGCTGTCGAAGGCGCCGTCGGGAAAAGTCATGGTGTGCCAGCCGAACACGCACATGGTCGCGCTGATGGGCGAATTGTCCGCCGAGACGCTGCACCACAAGGGCGTGCTCGGCTATGTCGTGGACGGCGGCTGCCGCGACACGGATTTCATCCTCAAGCTGGGATTTCCGGTTTTCTGCAGCTTCAACACACCGGCGGACATCGTCGGCCGCTGGGTGCCGGACCGGTTCGGCGAGCCGTTGACCATCGGCGGCGTCACCATCAGCACGGGCGACTGGTTGCTCGCCGATCGGGATGGCGTGGTGATCATCCCTGGCAGGATCGCGGAAGAAGTGGTGACCAAGACCGAGCAGGTGCTCAAGACCGAGAGCACGGTGCGCAAGGCGATCCTCGGCGGCATGGATCCGCAGGAAGCCTATCTCAAGTTCGGAAAATTCTGATGAACAGCATCGATCTGAAAGGCCGGGTCGCCATCGTCACCGGCGCCGCGCGCGGCCTCGGCCTCGCCATCACCGAACGCCTGCTCGACTCCGGCGCCGCCGTCGCGATGTGGGACACGGAACGGAAGGGCCTGGAGGAGCAGGCGATGCGCCTGCAGGCGAAGGGAAAGGTTACTACCGCCGTCGTCGATGTGGCAGACGAATCGCAGGTCGAATCCGCCGCAGCGACGGCGCACAAAACCCTTGGCCGCATCGACATCCTGGTCAACAACGCCGGCGTCTCCGGCATCGTCCGCCGCAGCTGGGAGTACCCGCTCGACGAGTGGCGCAAGATCATGGCGGTCAACGTCGACGGCGTCTATCTCTGCAGCCGCGCGGTAATCCCGGTCATGATCGCGCAGAAGTACGGCCGCATCGTCAATTTGGCCTCGATCGCCGGCAAGAACGGCAACCCGTCGCTCACGCCGTATTCCACGTCGAAAGCGGCGGTGATCGGATTTACAAAGGCGCTGGGCAAGGATCTCGCGAAGGATGGCGTCATCGTCAACTGCATCACGCCAACGGCCGTCCATACGGAAATGGTCAAGTCGTTCCCGCAGAAAACGGTGGACTACATCCTCGAGCAGACGCCGATGGGCCGCATGGGCACCACCGACGAACTCGCGGCGATGGTCGCGTGGATGTGCTCGGAAGAGTGTTCCTTCACCACGGGCGGGGTGTTCGATATCAGCGGCGGGCGGGCGACGTACTAGTCGCGGGGCGGAGGCCGCGACCCGGAGAAAAGAGACGAGAGGAAAGAGAAAAGGTCCGGTTGAGGGCGGGTAGATCGTTGAATCCGGGGCATCTGCCCTTACGTATAGGGGACTGTTGGCCCCGATCGCCGAACCCGTTGATTTTCAGGAAGGACCCGACGCCCATGCAACGAAGATATTTCCTGCTCGCCGGACTGGGAGGCCTGGGATTCCTGGCTGCCAGGCAGCACGGGATGAATCCCTCCGAAGCTGCGGCGGAATCCTTCGAAATTTCTCGCCCCGACGCCGAATGGCGCAAGTTGCTCTCGCCGGCGCAATACGCTGTTCTGAGGAAGCAGAATACGGAACGCCCCTTCTCGAGCCCGCTCGACAAGGAGCACCGGGCGGGGACATTTGCCTGCGCCGGATGCAAGCTGCCCCTGTACTCATCCAGGACGAAATTCGATAGCGGCACCGGCTGGCCCAGCTTCTGGGCCCCCATCGACGACGCTGTCCGCACCTCGGAAGACAATCTGTTCGGCATGAAGCGCACGGAAGTCCATTGCCGCCGCTGCGGCGGCCATCTCGGGCACGTCTTCGACGACGGTCCGCCACCGACCGGCTTGCGCTATTGCATGAACGGCATCGCGATGACGTTCACGCCCGGCCCGGGCTGATCGGGCGCCGGGTCGGACGCTAAAATAGCAGTTGGAGGAAACATCAGACATGGAAAAAGCATACGCCGTCACCCATAGCGACGAAGAGTGGAAGCGCATTCTCACGCCGGAGCAGTTCTACATCATGCGCGAGCACGGCACCGAACGGCCCGGCAGCTGCGCGTTGCTCAGGGAAAAACGGCCCGGCAGATTCTCCTGCGCCGGCTGCAATACCCCCCTGTTCGAGGGCAAGCGCAAATTCGAAAGCGGAACCGGCTGGCCCAGTTTCGACGATCCGATCGAGGGCGCCGTGGAATCCACGGTCGACCGATCGCACGGCATGATCCGGACCGAAGTCCATTGCGCGACCTGCGGCAGCCACCTCGGCCACGTCTTCGAGGACGGCCCTCCGCCGACTCATCTGCGCTACTGCATCAACGGGGTGGCAATGAACTTCACCCCGGACTGACGCAAGCTTTGCAAGTACGCTGAGAAGGGCAACCGGCCGGCTGGCGCGTCTTACCGGCCCGTCAGTCCTTTCCCCTTTCCCTTTCCCCCTTCTCCTCACCCGGCGCGACCCTTTGCAATTCATGCCTGAAATTGCCGGTCCGGTTGCCGGTTTTACCGATTTGCCCGAACCGCCGTCTCGTTTTTACGACAAAAATACAAGGCACATCCGGGCGACCGTGGCATTTCGAGCACGGCGAAAGTTTTCCGAACCGGTCCGCCGGAAGGGTGTCAGAAAGCAACCAGAGCAAAGCAGTACAACACATGGCATCCCGGCTTCATCAGTGTGGTTGTATCGGGACATAAGTCATATGACGGGAGCGGTCAGGTTCGGGCAGACGCACTCCGCGGGAAGGTCTAACATGTCGGTTGCCCGGCTCGACAACAACATGCAAGGAGCCACCAGATGATGCAGGAGAAACAAGGGGAAGGCCGGGTTGCCCTCCTCCACAAGAAAAACGGCGTCCGCAAATATTTCAGCCAGGTAAGGCGCAGGGCGGAACAGCCGCCGATCGCCGGCCGCAGGAGCACCGACGAATCGGGGGTGCGAGCAGTCGATGCGGAACGGATCTCGGCGGACGAACGGCAGGACCTGATCGCAGGCCTTAGCGCACCCTCGGCCAGGATTTCCTCCAAGTATTTTTACGATTCGCTCGGCTCGCGCCTGTTCGAGGCCATCACCCATCTGCCCGAGTACTATCCGACCCGCACCGAAGCTTCGATATTCGCGCGGCATGCCGGCGAAATCGCGCAAGCCACCGGTACCGGGGCAACATTGATCGACCTCGGCGCCGGCAACTGCGAGAAAGCCAGGGCGCTGTTCGGCGCGCTGCGGCCGTCGCGATACGTTGCCGTGGACATTTCAGCCGATTACCTGCGCGATGCCCTTTCCTGCCTGCAGCATCGCCATCCGGAGATCGCCATGACCGCGCTGGGACTGGACATGTCCGCCGGCGTTGCGCTGCCCGGCAGCGTCCCGGCGGGAAAACGCCTGTTCTTTTTTCCGGGATCGTCGATCGGCAATCTCACGCCCGAGGACGCACAGGAATTCCTGGCCGGCCTGCGTGGTCAATGCGATGACGATGGCGGCCTGCTGATCGGCGTGGATCTGGTCAAGGACAAGTCGATCATCGATGCCGCTTACGACGATACGCTGGGCGTGACCGCGGCGTTCAACCTGAACGCGCTGAGTCATGTCAATGCGGTGCTCGGGTCTGATTTCGACCTGCGCGACTGGCGCCATTGCGGATTCTTCGATGCGGAATTGTCCCGCGTGGAAATGCACGTCGAGACGCGGCTCGAGGTCGTTGTCACCTGGCCCGGCGGATCGCGCCGTTTCGAGGCCGGGGAACGCATCCATACCGAGAACAGCTATAAGTACCGTCTCGAGGACTTCAGCCTCATGCTGCAACACGCCGGATTCCGCAACGTGAGCTCCTGGACCGACCAGCGTAACTGGTTCGCCGTCTGCTACGCCTCCGCAGGCTGATGAACGATACGCGACGGCTGGAAGTCGAGGAAGCCCGGATCGACGCCGATCGCGGCCCGCGCCTTCGGAAGCACTTCGGCCGGGTGCGGGCGCACACCATCGATCTGGTCCGGCCGCTGTCGGAGGAAGATTGCTGCGTGCAGTCCATGCCCGACGCAAGCCCGGCCAAATGGCACCTGGCGCACACGACGTGGTTTTTCGAAACCTTCGTGCTGGAAAAATACGAGCCCGGCTTCCGGCCCTTCATGCCGGCGTTCCGCATCCTGTTCAATTCCTACTACAACGGTATCGGCGAAAAGCATCCGCGGCCGCAACGCGGCATGCTGACCCGTCCCGCGCTCTACGAGGTCCACCTTTACCGCAAGAGGGTGAACGAACGCATGGAGGCGATGTTCGAGAAACACGGCCACGAGGAAAGTTTCCGCCTGCTGGTCGAGCTCGGACTGCATCACGAACAGCAGCACCAGGAACTCATCCTGACCGACATCAAGCACCTGCTATCGCTGAATCCGCTCAAGCCGCCTTATGGCGGCCAGGAGCGGGAGCCGTCCGCGCCGGCCGGCGCGCTGGAATGGGCCGGCTTCGACGGCGGGATCGCCGAAATCGGCCACGACGGCAATGAATTCTGTTTCGACAACGAACTGCCGCGGCACCGGCAATACCTGCAGCCCTATTCCCTGGCATCCCGCCTCGTAACCAATGGCGACTACCTCCGCTTCATCGAGGACGGCGGCTACAACCGTCCGGAGTTGTGGCTTTCGGAGGGCTGGGACTGGATCCGCGCCAACGCGCTGGCGCAGCCGCTCTACTGGGAATCCACGGATGCAGGATGGAGCGAATTCACGCTCGCCGGCCAGAGGAGGCTGGATCCGGAGCGGCCGCTGATCCACATTTCCTATTTCGAGGCTGATGCCTACGCGCGCTGGGCGGACGCGCGGCTACCCACGGAAGCGGAATGGGAGAACGCGGCTGCCGGCCAAACGCTGCGCCAAACCGCGGACGAAGCCTGGCAATGGACGCAATCGAGCTACAGCCCCTATCCCGGGTTCCGCTCTCCCGAAGGCGCGCTCGGCGAGTACAACGGCAAATTCATGGTGAACCAGTACGTCCTGCGCGGCGGCTCGTGCGCCACGCCGGCGGGCCATACCCGGACCACTTACCGCAATTTCTTTCCCGCCACTGCGCGCTGGCAATTTTCGGGCATACGACTGGCCCGCGACGGCAGTTCCACCCTGCTCGAACGACCGGTCGGCGCGAGCCGCAGGAACGCGGCCTGAATTGCCGCCTCGCGGCGGAAACCATGTCCTGCAAGCCGTCAATATGACAGCGGATTGACATCCCGCCCGGCTTGCCAGCGTTGCCCCGCTCCTCTACCCTTGCGCTACGTTGCGCCAGCACAGCAACGTCACAAGGGGAGAGCCGAACCATGTCCATTGATCCGTACGCCGCACCCAAGTCGCACGTCGCCGATACGCCATCCCGCAGCGAGAATTTCATAGCCGAAGGTCGCGCCGCCAGCAGCGGCTGGTCCTGGGTGACCGAGGCATGGGCGCTCGTAAAACCGAACCTGGGTACCTGGATCGGCCTGTTCCTGGTCTTCGTGGTAATCGTGATCGTCCTCAGTTTCATCCCTTTCCTGGGCCCGCTGGCGCTGAACATCATCAGCCCGATCCTGCTGGGCGGCGTCATGCTCGGCTGCGATGCCTTGCGCAGGGGTGAACCGCTGACCGTGGGTCACCTGTTCGCGGGCTTCAGCAAGAACGCCGGCAGGCTTGCCGGCGTCGGCGCATTTCTGGTGCTCGGTTACATTGCGATATTCGCCATCCTCGCGGTGATCTTCGGCGCGGCGATTGCGGGCATGTTCATGGGTGGCACGAGCGATCCGGCGGCTGCCGCGGCCATGGGCATGACGATGCTGCTCGCGGTCCTGATCATGATGGCCCTCAGCATCCCGCTTTACATGGCGGTTTGGTTCAGCTACCCGCTCATCGCGCTGAACGATTTCACCGTCGGCCAGGCCCTCAGGACCAGCTTCTTCGCATGCCTGAAGAATATCGTGCCGTTTCTGGTCTATGGCATCGTCGTGTTCGTCCTGGCCATCCTCGCTTCCATCCCGCTCGGGCTGGGCTGGCTGCTGCTCGGACCGGTCGCGCTCGCATCCCTGTATACAAGCTACCGGGATATCTTCTACTCGGCCTGACACGGCCAGGTTAGCCCGCCCTTTGCTCGACACCACCGCCCGCATCGGTACGCCGGAAGGCATCGAACTGACGCTGCGGGTGGCGGGTCCGGTGCCGCGCGCGCTGGCCTGGGTGCTGGACCTGTTGATCCGCGCGGTCATTCTCGTGATCATCGGTCTCGGCGCCGGCGCCCTCGGGCAATTCGGCGCAGCGATCATGATGCTGTCGATGTTCCTGCTCGAATGGCTCTATCCCGCCTGGTTCGAAGTCAACTGGAGCGGTGCGACGCCGGGCAAGCGCGCGATGGGCCTCATGGTCCTGCACGACGACGGCACGCCGGTGCGCTGGTCCGCGGCACTCACGCGCAATCTGCTGCGAGCCCTGGACTTCCTGCCCTTCATGTATTTCCTCGGCTATTGCGCCATGGTGTCCAATCGCGATTTCAAGCGCTTGGGCGATCTCGCTGCCGATACGCTGGTGGTATACCGCGAGGAAAAGCCGCGCACCCTGAAAATTCCCGAAGCCCCGCCTGTTGCGCCGCCGTTCCAGATGTCGGCCGCGGAGCAGCGCACCGTGCTCGACTTCGCCGAACGGTCCGCGCGCCTGACGCCTGAGCGGTCAGCGGAACTCGCCGAGATTGCAGCTTCCCTGACCGCCGGACGCTCGGGCGACGCCGCCACCGGGCGACTCGTGGCGCTGGCAAACCACCTGATCGGACGACGATGAGACAGGCCGTGTTCGAGCAGCGTCATGGTGAAGAAATCGGCCGGTTCGAAAGGTGGCTGGAGCACAAGCAGGCAGGCAGGCGCGACCGCACCCGGGCGGTGAACGCGCTGCCGGACGTGGAAATGCCGGCGGTTTACCGGCGCATCTGCCAGCTCCTTGCGCTTGCGCGCGACCGTCAATACAGCCCCGATCTTGTCGACCGCCTGAACCAGCTCGTGCTCAGGGGACATCATCTGCTCTACGGCGCGCGGGGCGGACACTCCGCCCGGGTGTTGCGGTTCCTCGCCGCGGATTTTCCCGGGATGGTGCGCGACGAATGGCGGCTTGTGGTTGCCAGCATGGTGCTGTTCTTCGGACCCCTGCTGGCGATGATCGCCGCGCTGATCGCGCATCCGGATTTCATCTATCACCTGCTCGATCCGCGGCATATCGCCCAGTTCCAGGAGATGTACGATCCGGCGAACACGCGCGTGGGCATGCGCGACGCGGATGACAACGTGATGATGTTCGCGTATTACATCTGGAACAACGTGAAGATCGGCTTCCAGACTTTCGCGACCGGCATGGCGTTCGGGCTGGGCACGATTTTCTATCTGCTGTCCAACGGCTTGACGATAGGCGCGGTCGCGGGTTATCTCACCGCCGTCGGCCATGGCGTGCCTTTCTGGTCTTTCGTTTCCGGCCACAGCGCCATGGAGCTGGGCGCCATCGTGCTGTCAGGCGCCGCCGGCCTGAAACTCGGCGGCGCCCTCATCTCGCCGCGCGGGCTCTCGCGCAAAGCCGCCCTGGTTGCAGCCGGACGTCCCGCCGTGAAAATCATGTATGGCGCGGCGCTGATGTTCCTGATCGCCGCCTTCATCGAGGGTTTCTGGTCGCCGCTCAAGACCTTTCCGCCTTCGACGAAGTACGCCGTCGGATTGGCGATATGGCTCATCCTGCTGCTCTATTTCCTGTTCGCGGGCCGCGGCCGTGGAACTTGACCGCATCGCGGTGGCGCTGCGGCCACGTTCGCAATGGGAGGCCCTGGATCTGGGCTTCCAGATGGCGCGCGCATGGTGGCGGCCGATCTGGGGTGTCTGGCTGGCGCTTTACCTGCCGGCGGCGGCGTTGCTCCTGATCGTTTTCCAGAACAAGTTCTACGCCGTGCTGGTGTTGTTGTGGCTGAAGCCGCTGTTCGATCGGGCGGTGCTGCATGCCGCCAGCCGCGCCGTCTTCGGCGAGGAATGCGGCGTCATGGCGACGCTCCGCGCGTCCGGGGAATGGTTGCGGCCGGGACTGATCGGTTCGCTGACGTTCGGCCGCTTCGATTTCGCGCGCTCGTTCATGCTGCCGGTGTCGACGCTGGAGAAACAGTCCGGATCCGCGGCGCGAAAAAGGCGCAACGCGCTGGGCGTGCGTACCCGGGGGAACGCCGTCTGGCTAACAGTGGTCTGCCAGAGCATTGAAGGGGTTGCCCTGTTTGCGACGCTTGTCGTCCTTGCCATGCTCGAACCCTCGGCAGCAGACCTGGTGCCCGACGAGGCTTACGCCGACGACATGCGCTCGGCACTTCGCGAAATGACGACCTGGGGCATCAAGGACGTGTTGCACTACGTGCTGGCCGTGTCGCTGGTCGAGCCGTTCTACGTCACCGCCGGTTTCGCGCTATACCTGAACCGCCGCACCATCCTGGAGGGCTGGGACATCGAAGTGCAGTTGCGGCGTCTCGAAGAACGCCTGCGGGGCATGGCAAAGGCGGCGGTTCTGTTTCTAGCGGTGACCGCCGCTGCAGCGGTTGCAATCGGCGGGCCGCAGCCGGCCATGGCCCAGCAAAGCGCAAAATCCCCGCAACGCGAAATCGCCGAGGTCCTCGCCAGTCCCGACTTCGGTTCGGAACGCGAGGTGAAGCGCTGGCGCTACATCGGCGAGTTCGACCAGCCGGAAGGCAAGCCGCGCACGATCTCCGACTCGATGATCAATTTCATCCGGTTCATTTCGGACATTTCGCAGGGCCTGCTCTGGGTGCTGGCGATCGTTGCGCTTCTGCTGATCCTGTATGCGTTGCGCCGGTTCATGCCCGAGCCGCGCCTGCGCAGGCAGGCCTACCGGCCGCCGGACGCGTTGTTCGGCCTCGATGTCGCGCCTGAATCCCTGCCTGAAGACGTTGCCGCCGCGGCGGCGGCGGCGGCCCGTGAGGGGCGCATGCGGGAAGCGTTGTCCCTCCTGTATCGCGGCGCCCTTTCCGCGCTGGTCCACAGGTACGAAATTCCGTTGCTCGCGGGATATACGGAGGGCGATTGCGTGCGCGCCGCGGGCGCCTCCTTGCCGGAAGCCGGCGTGGTTTACTTCCGCGAGCTGGTGGCGGCATGGCAGGGCGTGGCCTATGCCGCGCAGACGCCGGCGCCCGCAGGCGTGGAACAACTCTGCAACAACTGGCCGCTGCACTTTGCCCGACAGGCGCAAGCATGAGCCGGGTCCAGGTTCTCGTCGGCGTCCTGTTGCTGGCCGTAATCGCTGCGGGCGCGGCCTGGTTCTTCAGGAATTTCGAGGAGGTTACGGAGACCGTGCATACGGGATATCGCGGTCCTGCCCTGCGCAATCCTTTCCTCGCCGCGGAACGCCTGCTGCTGCGCCTGGGCGCCAAGGCCTCGACCCTGCGGTCCATACCGGAACTGCGAACCCTGCCGGCACCGGCGACCCTGGTGCTGCCCGCGCGACGGACCATCCTGAGCCAGTCGTTGCAGCTGGATATCCTGGAGTGGGTCGCCAACGGCGGGTACCTGATCGTCGAGGCTGAGCCGCCCGGCCAATCCGATCCCCTGCTCGAGGCGCTGCGCGTGCAGCGTCATGCCGTCAGGCGCCCGCGCGGCTCGAAGGATTCCAACGAGCCGGTCGAAGTGAGGCTGCCGGGAAGCGACTCGGCCTCGAGGGTGCAACTGTCGCGACGCATGCGCCTGGAGGCGCCGGCTGCCGAATACCATTTCGACGACGGCTCCGGCAAGGCCCTGCTGCTGGTAGAGCATGGCAACGGCCTGGTCATGGTTCTCAACGAACTGGAATTCGCCTTCAATCCGTCCATCGGCGAGGAACAGCACGCCCAGTTCCTCTGGCAGATGGTTTCGATCGTTCCCGATGACAGGCCGGTTTTGCTGTTCAGCAACGCCGGCAGGCTCTCGCTCGGCGACTGGCTGCAGGAAAATGCCTGGGCGCCGCTGGCGGGAGGTGCCGTTCTGCTGCTGCTGTGGCTCTGGTCCGTTGCGCCGCGGCTCGGCCCCATCGCCCCGGATCCGGCGCGCAACCGCCGCCGGCTGCTCGACCACCTGCGCGCCAGCGGACGCTTTCTCTGGTCCAGCGGCGGCGCACAACGCATGCTCGATGCCGCGCGTGATTCCTGCCTGCGCCGCATCGCCCGGGCGCATCCTGACTTCCTGGCGATTTCCGACGCGGAACGACCGCGGTGGCTGGCCGAAATCCTCGGCTGGCCCGAGCCGCGCGTGCGGCAACTGCTCGCCCCCGCCAACGCGGCGAAGATGATGGATTTCCTGCAAGCGATCGGTCTCTACCAGGCAGTGCACGAACAGCTCGCGCTCAAGGCGCGGGTACCCTCAAGGAAAACACGATGACAACGAGTCTCTCGGATTCGCAGCTCAAGCAGGCCTTCGACATCGGCACGGCGATGCGGACGCAGATCGCGCGCGCCGTGGTCGGCCAGGAGGAGACGGTCGACCAGGTTCTGGCCGCGCTGTTCGCCGGCGGCCATGTGCTGATCGAAGGCGTGCCCGGCCTGGGCAAGACGCTGCTGGTGCGCGCACTGGCGAAAACCTTCGGCGGCAGTTACGCACGCATCCAGTTCACGCCCGACCTGATGCCGGCGGACGTCACCGGCCATACGCTCTATGACCAGCGCAGCGGCGAATTCACGACACGGCGCGGACCGGTGTTCACCCAGCTCCTGCTGGCCGACGAAATCAACCGGGCCCCCGCCAAGACCCAGGCCGCGCTGCTCGAAGTCATGCAGGAGGGACAGGTCACCATCGAAGGCATGTCGCATGTGCTGGCGCCGCCCTTCATGGTGCTGGCGACCCAGAATCCGATCGAACAGGAAGGCACTTACGCCCTGCCCGAAGCGCAGCTCGACCGCTTCCTCCTGAAAGTGCGCATCGACTATCCGCCCCTGGAAGAGGAAGTCGCGATGCTCAAGCGCATCACCTCCAGCCAGGTCGGCGAGAAACTCAACGTCGACCAGGTCGGCAGCCTGATCCAGCCGCAGCACGTGGTCGGACTGCAGGCCATGGCAGCGGCCGTGGCCATGGACGATGCCGTGCAGGACTATGTCGTGCGCGTCGTGCGCGCAACCCGCACCTGGAATGGCGTCGCGTCCGGCGCCGGACCGCGTGGCGGCATCGCGCTGGTGCGCGCCGCCCGAGCCTGCGCCCTCATGGAAGGGCGGGGCTTCGCCACCCCGGACGACGTCAAGCGCATGGCCCTGCCCGCGCTCAGGCATCGCGTCACGCCGGCGCCGGAACTCGAGATCGAAGGCCACACCAGCGACACGCTGATCAAGGCGCTGCTGGAAAAAGTCCAGGCACCGAGGGTCTAAAGACCGTGACGAACGTGACGATCGTGACGGCCGTAACAGCACAAGACGGCTCCAGAGCCCCGCCACGATCGTCACGCCGTCACGTTCGTCACGGCATTTCCCGATGCTGATCCCTTCACGCCGGTTACTTCTGCTCGCTGCGCTGCTGGCCGTCGCGGGCATCGGCGTGTCCTTCATGCCGGCCCTGGCAACGGTCTGGATCGCCGCGGCGGCGGTGCTGCTGGCGGCCGCTGCATTCGATGCGGTCCTCGCGCTGAACATGCAGACCCCGGCAGCGCATAGAGTGGTGCCGGGTTCGCTGCCACTGGGCGTGGGACACGATGTCGGCATCCGCCTGGCCAACGGCGGCAGGCTGGCATTGCGGGTTACCGTGCACGATCATCATCCGCCCGCCGCGCAGGTCGAAGGCCAGCCGCAGCCTGTCGTCGTGCCGGCGAAAGGCTGGGCCGAACTGCGCTATCGCCTGCGCCCGATCGAGCGCGGCGATGCAAAGTTCGGTTCGATCGAGTTGCGCCTGAACTCGCAGTTCGGACTGTGGCAGGCAAGCCGTACGGCCGGCGAGCCGCAGGTGGTGCGCGTTTATCCGGACTTTTCCGAACTGACCAAGTTCGCGGTGCTGGCCACCGACAACCGCCTGTCGCAGATCGGCGTCCTGCAGCGGCGGCGGCGCGGCGAAGGCCTGGATTTCCACCAGCTGCGCGAGTATCGCGAGGGCGATTCGCAGCGCCAGATCGACTGGAAGGCCGCCACGCGCATGGGCCGGCTCATCTCCCGC
>DASVNF010000231.1:0-7825 GCA_036384015.1 Burkholderiales bacterium | reverse complement strand
GGGGGAAAGCCGGACAACTATCGGGGCCCGCGACCCTGGGCATCCGCTCGGAAGATGTCGCGGTGGGGACTAACGAAGGAGTTGAAGCCCGGGTGCATGGGGTAGAGAATCAGGGCGTAGAGAAGGTGGTCACCCTCCGGGTGGCGGAATGCCTGATCAAGGCCACCGTGCCGGCAAGGCTCGAGCTGGGTATCGACTCGGCGGTCCGGTTTTCATTCAAGCAGGAAAAGCTGCATTTTTTCAGTTCGGACAGCGGCATTAACCTGTATTACGGCGAGGAGGAAAGCAATGGCTAAGGTTCTGTTCAAGAACGTCAATGTGCTGGACTGTACGGGCGCTCCGCCGTTTTCGGGGCAGGTGCTGGTGGAAGGCAACCGCATCAAGGCTGTGGCGCCGCAAGGTTCATCGATTCCGTCGGACGGGGCGAAGGTCGTGGATGGCGGCGGAGCGACGCTGATGCCCGGCATGGTCGAATCGCATTCCCACCTGTCTTTCCTGGATACGCCTGATCTCGAGGGGCTCGGTTTCGTTCCCCCCGAGGAGCACATGCTGCGTACGGTGAGGAACGCGAAGAAAATGCTCGACCAGGGCTTCACTGCCTGTAATAGCGCGGCCGCCGCCAAGCCCAGGCTCGACGTGGTGCTGCGCAACGTGATCAATGCCGGGGATTTCCCCGGCCCGCGCACCCTGGCGGCAAGCCCCGAGATGACGGTGACCTCGGGACTGGGCGATGTGCGATTGATGCACATGCACCGCGAAACCTTCGCGGTCATCTGCGACGGCGCGGAGGAATTCCGCAAGATGTCGCGCCTGATGGTGCGCGAAGGCGTGGATACGCTGAAGATCAATCCGTCCGGCGACGAATTCATCCCGCATGCGCGCGCGCATCAAACGGTGATGACGGAAGCCGAGATCGCGGCGGTCTGCGACGTCGGCCACGCCCACGGCAAGCGCATGGCTGCGCATGCACGCAGCGCCGAATCGGTGAAACTGTGCCTGAAGCACGGTGTCGCGGTGATCTACCACGCCACCCTGGTGGACGAGGAGGCCTGCGCTGCGCTGGAAGCGGCAAAGGACTGGTGCTTCGTGGCGCCGACCCTGGGCATCAACTACACCACGCTCAACGAAGCCGCGAAGTGGGGTATCACGACGCAAGTGGCCGAAAGCATGGGCATGCGCATCGAACTCGACGCCGGTATCAGGAACATGAAGGAGCTGAAAAAGCGCGGCGTGCGCGTGCTTCCCGGCGGCGACTACGGGTTCGCCTGGAACCCGATCGGCACCAATGCCCGCGACATCGAGCACTTCGTGAACCTGCTGGGCTTCTCGCCGATGGACGCCATCCTGTCGGCCACCAGGCTGGGCGGCGAAATCATGAAGGCGGGCAACGAGCTCGGCCAGATCAAGCCCGGCTTCCTTGCCGACCTGATCCTCGTCGACGGCAACCCGGTCGCCAACGTCAAGCTGCTGCAGGATGCCAGCAAGCTGCTGATGGTCATGAAGGACGGCCAGTTCCACAAGGAACCGCAGGTCGCGGCGCAGTCGCAGCGGCAAATTGCATAGCAGTGCGTGACATCATTCAAAGGGCGCCTAAGCGGCGCCCTTGTTCGTGACTGGCGTGACGACGTGCCTGTCGTGAAAGGCTGTGCGCAGTCCGATTTTGACTTTACGAGTCTCGACAGTCACGATAGTTATGGGCGAACGGCCGGTATGCCCGCAAGGGTGTACGACAGCCACGGCCAATCGCGCCCAATCAGAACTCCCCCGCCAATAATCCATGAAACAACCACTCGTGTTGCTGCCGGGCCTTCTCTGCGACGCAGCCCTCTGGGAACCGCAGCTCTCCGATCTCGCCGACATCGCCGATTTTTTCGTGGCCGACCTGACCGCGCAGGAAACCATGAAGGACATGGCGGCCGCGGTGCTGCGCGATGCACCGTGGAAGGAGTTCGCGCTGGCGGGCCTGTCGATGGGCGGCTACGTCGCCCAGGAAATCGTGCGTCAGGCGCCGCAACGCGTGAAGAAGCTGGCGCTGCTCGATACCCGCTCGCGTCCCGAAGAGCCGCTGGAAACCGAGCGCCGCCACCAGTTCATCAAGCTGGCGCAAAGCGAGCGTGGATTCACGCCGGTGACCACGCGGTTGCTGCCTTTCCTGCTGCATCCCTCGAGGGTGAAGGAGGCGGCGCTGGTCAACGTCATCCGCGACATGGCGGAGCGCATCGGTGTCGAAGCCTATGTCCGCCAGCAGACGGCGATCATCGCCCGTCCCGATTTCCGGCCGGACCTTCCGAAGATCCAGTGCCCGACGCTGGTGCTGTGCGGCCGCGAGGACCAGTTGACGCCCTTGAGCGATAGCCAGTTCATTGCCGCTGCGGTTCCCGGCGCGAAGCTGGTCGTGGTGGAGGAGTGCGGGCACATGTCCACCCTGGAGAGGCCAACGGTCGTGAACAAGGCCATGCGGGCGTGGCTGCTTAACAACTGACGGCTGTCATGGACATCAACGACGATCCGGAGGTGCGCGCGGCCCGAAAGCGCTGGTTGGCTGGCGGCAGCGCATTGCCCGTCGTTGAGTTGCTTGCATCGCGGGGCGCGAAAATTGAAGCGGGTACGTATGCGCGGTTGGCCCTGGCCAAACCGGATTGTCCTGACGCGGCGGAACTGAAAGCCGTCCTTGCCGGCCTGTCCTCGCCGCCGTCAGGCTGGGATGAAGCGCTGGCCGGGTTTGCCCGCGCGCCATCCGCGGACACCTGGCGCGATCTGATCCGGTTCGTTCCCGAGGATTCCCTGTATCTGCGTCTGCGCGACGTCGTCGTCCGCTTGCGGGAACTCGGGCTGGATGGCGATACGATTTTCCAGCACGCAAGCGAGGCGGGCCTGACTCCCGATCTCATCGAACTTGTAGAGCAGGGTGGCGTCTCGGTGCGCACGCTGGAACACCGCGCCGCTCATGCGGGCGGGGCAAAATCCACTTACTTTGGCCTGGCCGCGCAAGCCGCTTTTTTGCGGGGAGACATGCTCGGCACGGTGCGCCTGCTCCGGCAGTCACTCGCTTATGAGAATGACTTGTGCTCGGCATACCCACACGTGGAATTCATCCGTGAGAGGGCCACGCCAGCGCAAGTCAATATTCTCGATCGGGCGGGCATTCCGCTATTGGAGTAAGGCTGCTGCTTTAGTCGGTAAAGGCAGCAGAACTCTCCTGGGGTTCCGGGGTCCCAAATGCAATCCCCATGGATTCCCGCCAGTGCAAATCTCGAAGGCAAGCATCCGTATCGGTATTTCCGGCTGGCGTTATGAACCCTGGCGCGGCATCTTCTATCCCGAGCGCCTTGCCCAGAAGCACGAACTCGCGTTCGCCTCGCAGGCGTTCCCGTCGATCGAACTGAACGGATCCTTCTACTCCCTGCAGACGCCGGGAAGTTACGCGAAATGGCATGAGGCAACGCCGCGGGGATTCGTGTTCAGCGTCAAGGGGCCGCGCTACATCACGCATATCCGGCGCCTGAAGGAGATCGAAGCGCCTCTGGCGAATTTCTTCGCATCCGGCGTATTCAACCTGCGGGACAAACTCGGCCCCTTCCTCTGGCAGTTTCCGCCGTTCTTCCGCTACGACGAAGCGCGTTTCGGGAATTTCCTGGCGCAGCTTCCGCGCGATTCCGCCCAGGCCCTGAAGATTGCGCGGGGACGCGAGCCACGGATGCAAGGCCGCTCCCGGCTGGCGATCGACCGGAGCCGGCCCTTGCGCCACGCGATCGAAGTCCGCCATGAGAGCTTTGCGACCGAATCCTTCATCGACTTGCTCCGGCGCCACGACGTGGCGCTGGTGGTCGCGGATACCGCGGGGAAATGGCCTTACATGGAAGACGTGACGGCCGACTTCATGTACCTGCGGCTGCACGGGGATGAAGAACTGTATGCCAGCGGCTACACGGAGCCCGCGCTGGATCGCTGGGTCCGGCGGATCCGCGCCTGGACAGAAGGGGAGGAGCCTCCCGATGCGCGCAAGGTGACCCAGGGGAAGGCGCGAGGTGACGACGCACGGGACGTCTACTGCTATTTCGACAATGACATCAAGGTCCGCGCACCGTTTGACGCCGACCGCCTGATGCAGAAACTCGGCATCGAGCGCCCGGAAAAGTCCTTCGTTTTCCCGGACAGGGCGATTCTCGATCAGATACGCCCGGCGCCGCCGTTGCCGGCGAGGCGCTGGCGCCGTTCGACGCCAGGCAAGGCTCCGGTATGATGCAAATTCTCTAGTCAGGCTTTGTCACGTCAGGACAACAATGAATCGGCCATTCGGGGTGTGCCTGTTCGGCGCTGCGCTTTGGGCGGGGGTCGCGGCGCCAGTCGCTGCGGACGATGCCGCCGAGCCGGTTGCCGTCGCCGGGGCGCCCGTGTTTACGTCCCACGGGCTGCTCTTGCAGCTCGAGAGATTCATGCACCAGCGCGAACTGGACACCACCCGGATCACCGCGGATTCGATGGTCGGTGTGATGGTCGACTGGGTGCGTTTTGCGCCCGTAAGCGGGAATCGCGGCGCCGCGGCTGCAGACGCGCTCATATACCAGTACGGCGGCTGGTCGGAGGGGTGCGCGACGGGCTTCAAGGTTAGCCTGTTGAGAAAAGTCTCCAGGCCGGATGCCGGCGCGGATCAGTTTGCCGAGACCGCGGGCATTACCCTGATCTTCGAACCGAGCGCCAATACCGACCTCAAACCTTTCCGATTGGCATCTTCCGACCTTGGATCGATCGACGATTTCATGGCCGCGATCGAGAGTTCCCCGGCATTCCGGAAGCTTGCTTCCGTCACGCCGATGGCGGTTGTCGTCGAGAGCGGCGGGATGCGCTGAGACCCCGTACCATCCACCTCCTCTCACCGACGCGCGGGGCACGTTGGTGAGAACACCTTGTCCCGCCAGTTTTGATGCAAAGCGATTACCTGGGCGCCTTTTCGACGTCGGAGCTTGCGGTGTTCTAGGCTTTGGTGGGTTCGATCAGTTCGTGAAGGCTGCTGGCCTGCGTGACATGGCTTCCCGCCGGCACGCTGCGCGTGAGCCAGACATTGCCGCCTATGGTGGCACCTCGTCCAATGGTCACGCGCCCGAGGATGGTCGCGCCGGCGTAGATCACCACGTCGTCCTCGACAATGGGATGGCGGGGCAGGCCTTTCTGCAGGTTCCCGGTCTCATCGGTCGGAAACCGTTTCGCACCCAGTGTCACACCCTGGTACATGCGCACGCGTTCGCCGATCACCGCCGTTTCGCCGATCACGACACCGGTGCCATGATCGATGAAAAAACCCGCGCCGATCTGCGCCCCCGGGTGGATGTCGATTCCCGTCTGTCCGTGCGCCTTCTCCGCAACGATTCGGGCGAGCAGCGGCACGCCCAGGCGGTAGAGCCGATGGGCCATCCGGTGATGGACCATGGCGTCGATGCCGGGATAGCAGATCAGCACTTCGTCGACACTGCGCGCCGCCGGATCGCCGTGATATGCGGCCTGGACGTCGGTGTCGAGCAATTCCCGGATGCCTGGAAGTGAGGAGGCGAATTCCGCGACGATGGACCGGACCTGCGGTTCCACGTCGCTGTCGGCATGGCCCTGCTGGCGCGCGTAGTAGCGCAACTCCAGCCGGACTTGCACCTGCATGGCGTGCAATACCGTGTCGAGGGTGTGGCCCACGTAGTAGTCCTCGCTCTCCTGGCCCTGGCGCAATTCCGGCGGGCCCAGGCGCATGGGAAACAGCGCGCCGCGCAAGCCGTCCACGATCAGGGCGAGGGCTTCCCGCGAAGGCAATTCCCGTCCTCCGGGCTCGCTTGATCGCTTGACGGCGCTGCGCCACCGTTCGCGTTGGGCGCGCAACTCGGCGACAACGCGGGCGAGTTCGAATCCCGGGTGGTCAAGGGACATGCGGGAGAAGTTCGGTGCTCAGTCGTGGATCCGGAGCAGGGCGTTGCGACACACGAACACACCGGCCTTTTTCTCTTTCGCTTCGGGTTCGCGCAAGAAGCGTGTCAGGCCGGCTCCCTGGAGCATGAATCCATAAGGTGGATCCGACTGACTTGGTGGTCCGAGCCCATTGCCGGCACCGGGCAAGGATATTCATAAGGTCATCAATCATTCAATTGCACTTCCCCGGAGAACTAAAGAGTAAGGTAATTGATATTAAATCCCAAATATCCTGAGGGAATATTGATATGCGGCGAAGCGGCTCGTCGAATCCGCGCATGGAAAATACTCATGGGGCCAGTATGGGCGTGGCGACGGGTTTCAGAAAGTATATATTCATATAGACAATTGTTCGTTGCGTGCAAGCGCGATTTCTCGCGAAACTCGCAACTATGGACAATTTCACACCCTGGAGCGCGCTGGCAGGCGGACTGCTGCTTGGCGCCGCGGCGACATGGCTGCTGTTGCTGAACGGCCGCATCGCCGGAATCAGCAACATTGTCGGCGGACTGTTGCCGTGGAAGCGAGGAGACGTGGCCTGGCGCCTCCTGTTCCTGGGCGGGCTGGTGGCGGGCGCAGGCCTGTACTATGCGTTCGCGGGCGGCACACCCGCACCGCGAGAGGAATTTCCCGGCTGGTTGCTGGCGGTCGCCGGCCTGCTGGTCGGATTCGGCACATCGTTCGGCAGCGGCTGCACCAGCGGCCATGGCATCTGCGGGCTCGGCCGGCTGTCGCTGCGGTCGCTGGTTGCGACGATCATTTTTCTCGTAACGGCCATCGTCACCACGACGATCGTCCGCCACGTGTTCGGGGTGTACTGATGGCCAGGCTCATCAGCGCGGCGATGGCGGGCCTGGTGTTCGGCATCGGACTGGCTCTATCCGGCATGACGCACCCGGGCAAGGTGCTGGCTTTCCTCGATGTTGCCGGTGCCTGGGATCCCAGCCTGCTGCTGGTGCTCGGTGGCGCCGTCGGCGTGACGGCCATCGCGTTCCGCTTTATCCTGCGCCGGCCGGCACCCGTGCTCGACGAAAGTTTCCGGGTGCCGACTCTCAAGGCGATCGACGGTCCCCTGGTCGTCGGCACCGCCCTGTTCGGCATCGGGTGGGGCATCAGCGGCTACTGTCCGGGACCCGCCATTGCATCGCTTGCGGCGCCCAACTGGGAAACGTGGGTGTTCATCCCGGCCGTGCTGCTCGGCGCCTTCGTGCACCGGGCCTCGATGACTTCTCCCGGCGACATTGCACTGCGGACCCGCGGTCCGGAAGAAGGGTCGTCGGCCTGAGGCATTCGGGTTTCGCGAGTACAGCGGCATCGCGTAACATGGAACGCTCCTCCCTTATTGGAAAAAGGGACGATCGATTGCTGCGCCGATGACAACAGCCAGATCAAAATCACACTTGCTGCAGGAATACGTGCGCTGGAGCGACGTGGACGCGAGTTCCATCATCCGCTGGAGCGCTTACACGCGTTTCGTGGAGCTCGCGGAGACCGAGCTGTTCCGTGCAATCGGGTTTCCGTATGCGAATTTGTGGGAGCGGCTCGATATCTGGCTTCCACGAGTGCAGTTCCACCTCGATTGCCGGAATCCCGCGCGCCTGGATGAACTGCTGGAGGCGCAAATCTGGGTGTCCCGGATCGGCCGCAGCTCGATCCGATTCGAATTCGCGCTGAAGAAACCGGACGGCCAGCCGGCGGCGGACGGTTATCTCGTCGTCGTCGCCATCGGCCGGACCGATGGAAAATCCATTGAAGTGCCAGAACCGCTTTTACAGGCACTTGCCCCTTACGTTGCTGCGGCCTGAGCAGGCGACAAAACCCGCTTCCTACTCCACCTTCACGCCCGCTTCGCGGACGACCTTCCCAAACCGCTCGG
>DASVNF010000230.1:0-34271 GCA_036384015.1 Burkholderiales bacterium | reverse complement strand
CTGCACGGACTCAACGCCTTCGGGAATCTTCAGGTCGGCCAGGTGCACCGATGAGCCCAGTTCGAGGGTCTGCAGATCCACTTCGATGAACTCCGGCAACGCGTCCGGCAGGCAGGTGATGTCGATTTCGTTCATCACGTGGCTGACGATGCCGCCGCCGGTCTTCACGCCGGGGGCGAGTTCCGCATTGATGAAGTGCAGCGGCACTTTCATGTGGATCTTCTTGTTCGCCGACACGCGCTGGAAGTCCACGTGCAGGATCATCTGCTTCCAGGGATGCATCTGCACGTCGCGCAGCAGCACGCGGTCCTTCTTGCCATCCAGGTTCATGCTCAGGATCGAGGCATGAAAGGCTTCCTGCTTGAGTTGGTGGAACAGCGAATTGTGGTCCAGCTCGATGTTCTGTGCCGGCTTGTCTCCGCCGTACAGGATTCCGGGCACCTTGGCCTGCCCGCGCAGGCGGCGGCTCGCACCCGTTCCCTGCAGCGAGCGAGGCATCGCATTGACTTCGATCTTTGCCATTTAGCTCTCCTAAGTTGTTCAAGGCGGCCACCGCGACCAGTTGCCGCCATCACGCAAAAAAGGGCGGCTTCGCTGCCACCCGCCAAAAATCCTTACTCCATGAACAGCGAGGACACCGAATCCTCGTTGCTGATCCGCAGCATCGTTTCGGCCAGCAGCGCCGCGATGCTCAGCTGGCGGATGCGCTTGCAGTGCTTCGCATCCTCGCGCAGCGGAATCGTGTCGGTCACGACCAGTTCGTCGAGCACCGAATTCTCGATGCGTTCGATCGCCTTGCCGGACAGCACGGGGTGCGTGCAGTAGGCCAGCACCTTGTCCGCGCCCTTCTCCTTCAGCGCCAGCGCCGCTTCGCACAGCGTGTTGGCGGTATCGACCATGTCGTCCATGATCACGCACGTGCGTCCGGCGACGTCGCCGATGATGTTCATGACCGTTGCCACATTGGGCCGCGGACGCCGCTTGTCGATGATCGCCAGGTCGGACTCCAGACGCTTTGCCAAGGCTCGCGCCCTTACCACGCCGCCCACGTCGGGCGACACCACCACCAGGTTCTGGTGGCCCAGCTTCCAGATGTCCCCCAGCAGGATCGGCGCCGAGTACACGTTGTCCACCGGGATGTCGAAAAAACCCTGGATCTGGTCGGCATGTAGATCCATCGTCAGCAGCCGGTCCACGCCGGCCACCACCATCATATTGGCCACCACCTTGGCGCTGATGGCCACCCGAGCAGAGCGCGGCCGCCGGTCCTGGCGCGAGTACCCGAGGTAGGGCACCGCCGCGGTAATGCGTCCGGCGGAGGAGCGTTTCAGCGCATCCGCCATGAGCAGCACTTCCATCAGGTTGTCGTTGGTCGGGGTGCAGGTGGACTGCAACACGAACACGTCCTTGCCGCGGACGTTCTCGAGCAACTCGACCATCACCTCACCATCGCTGAAGCGGCCGACGGTGGCGCGGCCCAGCGGAATGTTCAGTTGTCTGACGACGTCCTCGGCAAGCTTCGGATGCGCGTTGCCCGTGAACACCATCAAGCTGTCGTAAGCCATGCTCGACTATTAACCCGGTTGCCGGTTTTCAGGCCGCCCCAAAAAAATCAGCCGCAACTACGCTTGCGGCTGCCCTGTCCCAGCCTCTGCCCACGCAGAAGCCGGCATCCATCGTGGCTGGGGAGGTAGGGATCGAACCTACGAATGCCGGAATCAAAATCCGGTGCCTTACCACTTGGCGACTCCCCAAGAATTCCTTATTCGTCCCCCGACCACAGGGGATGCCGGTCAAGGCCGCGCGCCACGAACCCGCGCATGCCCTCCGGCAATTCCGAGAGGACCGTGGCCGCCTGCGCTTCGCTGTCAAACGCGCAGAAAACACAGGCTCCGGATCCGGTCATGCGGGCATCGCCGTATCGGCGCAGCCACTCGAGGTGTCGGGCCACCTGCGGATAACGCCGGACCACCACCGGTTCGAGATCGTTGCGACCGGTAAACACATGACCCGGGCCAGTCGAAAAGGCCGCTATTGTGATTGCATTCGTATTACGTGTCAATTCAGCAGCGGAGAAGATTTCCGCAGTGGAAACAGCCGCTTCCGGCATCAAAACCAGATACCACGCGGGCCTCAGGACAAGCTCCTGAAGGCGCTCGCCGACCCCTTCCGCGAAGGCGCTGCGGCCGAAAACGAACACCGGCACGTCGGCACCCAACTGCAGCCCCAGTCCCTGCAATTCGTCCCGGGGCACGCCAGTTTTCCATAGCCGGTTCAATGCGATCAGGGTGGTGGCCGCATCGGAGCTTCCGCCGCCGAGCCCGCCGCCGAGGGGCAGGCGCTTGACCAGCTCGATGTCCGCGCCGAACCGACAACCGGTATGTTGCTGCAACAGGCGCGCCGCGCGGACGCACAAATCACCGTCCTCGGGAACGCCGGCCAACTGCGTCGTCCTGCGGATCACTGCGTCGTCCCGGACCCTGAATGCCAGTTCATCCCCATAATCGATGAACCGAAACACCGTCTGCAGAAGGTGATAGCCGTCGGCACGCCGGCCGACGACATGCAGGAACAGGTTGAGCTTGGCGGGCGCCGGATAGCGCGAGGTTGCGGCGGTCACCCCGGAATGTCCCAGCGGTCTATCACCAGGCTCAGGCTCAGGCGCTCGTGCAGCAGCTTCATGCGCGCCGGCAGCACGCCGTCGTCCGTGTAAGCCAGATAACTGACACGCCAGCCGTTCTGGCTGAATCGAGCCAGGCGGCCACGGGCGTCGCGCTCTTCGCCTTCTGCCGGCAAAGCCGGATCGGTCCGGCCCAGGACCCAGTGCTGCAGGCCTTCCAGCGGCAAATCCCAGCCGAGCACTTCACGCGTCAGGTCCTGGACCTTACCGGAGCGATATACCTTCTTGTCGGCGGTGGTGAGGATCGCCCCGCCGGCATCCGCCTCGAGTTGCGCGATTGTCGTGCCGACAGGCGACAACAGGCGCAGCGAGTCGGCCGGTCCGGCGTGGCGCCACCGCATGCTGGCCGAGTAGCCCCGGGTTTCCACCTTGACGGCGACCCGACCGGCCAGGGAAAAATCCGTGATCGATGCATTGGACGCGGGCAAATCCCGCGGCGCGCGAGACGTGGCGCAACCGGCAAGCAAGGCGAGGAAAAAACAGGCGGCTAGGAAACGGGGCGCGCTCTGCACGTCCCGGCTCAGGGCATGAACTTCTTGATGACCTTCTGCAACTCCTCGTTCTCCGGATTGTCGCGCAGCGACTCGCGCCAGACTTTTTCCGCTTCGGCCTTCTTGCCTTTGGCCCAGAGAACTTCGCCCAGGTGCGCGGCGATCTCGGGATCCGGGCGCTGCTGGAAGGCGCGCCGCAGGTACTGCAGGCCCTGCTGGGAATTGCCGAGCCGATACTCCACCCAGCCCATGCTGTCGAGGATGAATGGATCCTCGGGCGAAAGCTTGAGCGCCTTCTCGATGTAGTCACGCGCCTCGGTCAATCGACTGGTGCGGTCGGCGAGCGTGTAGCCCAGCGCATTGTAGGCCTGGGCATGATCCGGCTTGAGCATGATCAATTTGCGCAGACTGGTTTCCGCGATGTCGATGCGGTCGAGCTTCTCGGCGGCCAGCGCGACGTCGTAAAGCAGCTCCGGATGATCGGGTTGGGCGTCGAGCGCCTTTTTCAGGACTTCGTAAGATTCGTGGTATTCCTTGTTCTCCCGCAGCAACTGGGCCTCGGTTTGCAGGATCTGCACGCGCTGGCCCTGGTTGTCCGCCTGCAGCGTCTGCAGGTGCTTGCGGGCGTCGGCCAGACGGCCCTGCTTGGCGAGCATGAATGCATAACGCGCATTCGCCAGCACGAACTGTTCGCCGCCTTCGACCGAGAGGTACCACTTTGCCGCATCGTCGTAACGCTTGCGTTCCTCGTTGACCTGCCCGAGGTGGAAACGCACGCTGTCCTCGTCCTTGTAGTTCAGTTCCAGCACGCGTTTCAGCTGCAGTTCCGCCGCGTCGAGGTCGTTCATCTGCAGCGAAAGCAGGGCGACCGTGACGGCGATGTCCGCGTTGTCGGGATTGTCCTGCAGCAGCCGCTGGAACTCGGCCCGCGCCTCGGGATACTTCTTCTCCGCCGTCAGCTGGCGCGCATAGCCGAGCCGCGCTTCCTGGGCGGCCGGGTAAGCGCCGAGAAATCCGCCCAGGTACTCCAGCGACTTGGTGCGCGATTCCCGGCCCAGGATCTGCGCCTGCAGCAGGGCCGCGGCCTCCCACTCCGGCCTGACGCGCATCGCCTCGCGAATTTCAGACAGGGCGGTATCGTGTTTGCCCGCCGCTTGCGCCGCCTGGGCGACCGCAAAATGCGCTTCCGGATGCTGCTTGTACGGCTTGGCCAGCTCCTTTACCAGCGCCAGCACTGCGTTCTTGTCGCTGTGCTTGCCCAGCAATCCATGCAATTGCAGCAGGGAGGGTCCGACGTTTTCGCCCTCCGCCGCCAGCATGTCCTTCAGCAGCGGCTTGGCCGCCTGCAGGTTGTTGGAATTGACCAGCAGGGCGGCGACGGTCTGGCGCGCGGGGGTGGAACTTTTCTCCGCGTCCATCCAGATCCGTGCGGCTTCCAGGGCCAGGCCGTTGTTTCGCCCATACAGGGCCAGCTCGGTTGCGCGGCGCGCGACACGCGGATCGCGGCTCGATTTGGCCATTTCGAAATAGGCCTGCGCGGCGGTCTGGAAATCACCCCGCTGCGCCGCGATCTCGGCAAGCAGAAACTTGTAGAGGGTATCCGAATCCAAGTTGCGGCTGGGCAGCTCGCTGTTCGCCAGGGAACGCGTTCCGAACACCTCCCGCGCGCGCTGTTCATAATTCTCGGGATCGCCGGACTGTGCGTCGCCAATGACATCCCCGCCGGCCGAAGCCACGCCGCCAGGAGCGGCCCCCGGCGATCTGGCGTTCGAGCCGGGGCCTGCGCAGGCGCAGAGGGCGGCGCATATCGCGAACAAAAACAGGGCTTGGCGCAAGAACATGGACGGATCTGGGTTGGCAGCGTTAATGCGTAACGCAAAATTTGGGACGCGGCAACACGCGAAGTTCTTCTATCCCGAGGACAGTTTAGGTATATTTCGCGGCCATCACAAGTCGCTGCCTGCTGCGACATCACGGGCGTTCGAATGCAGCCGCAGGCAGGGACCGGAAACCCGACAACCAACATGAAAGCAAGGGCATGACCATCACGGCAAGCTCCGAATTGACCGTCTCAGCGAAGGCGCTGTCGCGCAGTTATGGCGCCAACCGCGCGGTGCGCGACGTCTCGCTGGAACTGCGGCGCGGCGAAGTGCTCGGCCTGCTGGGGCCGAACGGCGCCGGCAAAACCACCGCCATGCAGATGATCACCGGCAATCTGGCGCCCAGCAGCGGCCAGGTTCAGATCTGCGGGATCGACCTCATCGACCGGCCGATCCAGGCGAAGTCGAGAATCGGTTATCTGCCGGAAGTCCCGCCGCTGTACAAGGAACTCAAAGTCGACGAATACCTGCGCCTTGCCGGCCGATTGCACAAGGTGAAGAAGCCCGCGCTCAGGCAGGCAGTCGAGCAGGCACGGCAGCGCTGCGGCCTGTCGGACATGGGCAAGCGCCTCATCGGCTCGCTCTCCAAGGGCTACCAGCAGCGCGTGGGCATCGCCCAGGCCATCATTCACAACCCCGATGTGATCATTCTCGACGAACCCACGGTCGGCCTCGACCCGAACCAGATCCGCGAGATCAGGACGCTGATCCGCGACCTCGGCCGCGACCACAGCGTGATTCTGTCGACGCACATCCTGCCCGAGGTCGAAGCGGTGTGCGACCGGGTGCAGATCCTGCATCGGGGAGAAGTCGTGTTCTACGACACCATCGCCGGCCTCAAGCAATTTCGCGGCGGTCAGGCCTTGCAGATCGGTTTGCGCAACCCGCCGGCCCTGGAGGAGATCGCCCGGGCTGCCGACGGCGCCGAGGTCGAGGCGATCAACGCCAATCTGTTCCGGGTGCGGCCGCGCAGCGGAGACCCCACCGATACGCTGGTGCGCGCCTGCGTCGAGCGCGGCTGGGGCATGTACCAGCTGCAACCGGCGCTGGCGAGCCTGGAGGAAGTGTTCGTCCAGCTGACCCAAAAGGAAGAGGAGGCGCCTGCATCATGATCCGGACAATCGTTGGCAAAGAGCTGAGATCGCTGTTCACCTCCCCGCTCGCGTGGGTGGTGCTGGCGTTTCTGCAGATCATCCTCGGCTGGATATTCCTGACCCGGGTCGACTATTTCCTCACCATCCAGGCGCAACTGGCCCGCGTGCCCAATGCGCCGGGGCTCACCGAGATCGTCATGGTGCCCCTGTTCGGCATTTCCTCGATCGTGCTGCTCATGTCGGTGCCGCTGCTCACCATGCGACTGGTCGCGGAGGAACGCCGCAACCAGACCATGACCATGCTGATCTCGGCGCCGGTGTCCATGACCCAGATCATCCTCGGCAAGTACTTTGCGACCGTCATCTTCCTTGCCTTCATCGGCGGCCTCATCGTGCTGATGGGCCTCTCGCTCCTGCTCGGCGGCAAGCTGGACGCCGGACTGATCGCCTCCAACATGGTCGGGCTGCTGCTGCTCACCGGAAGCTTTGCCGCGATCGGGCTGTTCGTGTCCTGCCTAACCACGCATCCGGTGGTCGCCGCGATCGGCACGCTCGCGGCATTCCTGGTGTTGTGGCTGATCAACATCGCCGCCTCCGATCCGGGCAGTCCGCTGCACTTGCTGTCGCTGCTCAAGCATTTTGAAAGCTTCATGAATGGATCGATCGCCGTCACCGACCTGATCTATTTCGTGCTGCTGATCGCCGTCTTCCTCATTCTTTCGATCCGGCGTCTCGATGCCGATCGCCTCCGCGCATGAACGTGAACCGCAAGCTCAGAATGCAGTTGCTGATCCAGAACGGCGTATTCGTCGTATTGCTGCTGGGCCTCGCCGCCGGCATCGGCTGGGTCACCCGGGACATCAAGACGCAGTGGGACCTGACGCAGGGCGGACGCAACACCCTCTCGCCCGCAGCGGCGGACGTGCTGAAGCAATTGAACGGACCGATCAAGGTGACCGCTTACGCCACCGCGCAGGATACCGAGGGGGACGTGCGCAAGGCGGTGCAGACGTTCCTGTCGCCCTTCCAGCGCGCCAAGTCCGACTTCACCCTGGCTTTTGTCGATCCGCGCGAGCAACCGCAACAGGTCCAGGCGGCAGGAGTCCGCGTCAACGGCGAGCTGGTGGTCGAATTCAACGGCCGCAGCGAACACCTCACCAGCCTGACCGAACAGGACCTCTCCAATCTGCTGTTGCGGCTGGCCCGTTCGTCGGAGAGACAGGTGATGTACCTCGACGGTCACGGCGAGGGCAAGCTCGACGGCAGGGCCAACCATGATCTGGGCGATTTCGGCACGCAGCTGTCGGTGAAGGGCTTCAAGACCGCGCCCCTCAATCTGGCGACGGCGCAGGACGTTCCGGATAACATCAGCGTCCTGATCATCGCCGCGCCGCGCGTGGACCTGCTGCCCGGCGAAACGGCGCGACTCCGTCGCTGGGTGGAAAAGGGCGGTAACCTGCTCTGGCTCGCCAACAACGATGCTGCCCGGGGATTGCAACCGCTGGCGGATGAACTCGGTCTGAAGCTGATCGCCGGCACCGTGATCGACCCGCGCGCCGCCGGGCTCAAACTGCCGGCGACGTTCTCGCTTGCCACGGCCTATGGCCAGCACCGCATTACCGAGAACTCGCAGCTCACCAGCGTCTTTCCGTATGCGGGCCGGATCACACCCGCCGAGGGCTCGAAATGGCACTTCACGCCGCTGGTCGAAGTGGCGAACGACGGCTGGCTCGAAACCGGCGGCATCAACGATAACGTCGCATTCAACAAGGACCGGGACATCCGCGGCCCAGTGGTCATCAGCGCGGCGCTGGAACGCGACATCGGCAGTCGCAAGCAGCGCGTCGTCGTGGTCGGAACGTCCCAGTTCCTCGCCAACCAGTACGCCGGCCTGCTCGGCAACATGGACCTGGGGATCAACATGATCAACTGGCTGGCCGGCGACGAGTCGCTCATCACGATCCAGCCGCGCAACCGCCAGGACCTCACGCTGGAACTGAGCCGCGCCGGGCTGTCGCTGGTGGGCTTCGGTTTCCTGATCCTGTTGCCGCTCGCCTTCCTGATCACGGGCGTCGTGATCTGGTGGCGCAGGCGCAAGGCATGAAAGCCAAGGTCATCCTCAACCTGTTGCTGGTGCTTGCGGTCACCGCGATAGCGCTTTACGCAATCCTGCGGCCGGCGGAAAAGAAAGATCCAGGCATCGGCGTGTTCCAGTTCAAGCGCGCCGAGGTGACACGGCTGGGCATCGAGCACCGGCAGGGCGCCCCCATCCGCCTGGAAAAACGCGGCGATGGGTGGCATGTCACGGCGCCTTTTGCTGCGCGTGCCGATGTCGGCCAGGTCGACCGCGTCCTCGACCTGACCTCGGCCACCGCCAAGCAGAAGCTGCCGCGCGAAGACCTCGCCCGGTTCGGCCTTGAGCCACCGCAGGTCACGGTGACGCTCGACGACCAGGCGATCGCGTTCGGCAAGATCAATGAGATCACCAATGAGCAGTACGCGGCAACCGCGGATGCGATCTACCTGCTGGCGCCGTTCCACGGCTATGGCATTCCCGCGGACGCCGGCAAGCTCGTCAGCCGCAAGCTCCTCGCCGACGACGAAATCCCCGTCGGCTTCGAGTTCGATGGCTACCGGATCCTCCGCGACGACAAGGGTCACTGGTCGGCGACCGGCGTGTTGCCGAACAAATCGGCAAGCGGGCTTTCCCAGGATGAGTTCAACCGCTGGGCCGAAGAGTGGCGGGTAACCTACGCGCTCGCCGTCGAACCCTACAAGAGCGGCGCCGGCAGGCAGAGCGTGACCGTGCGCCTGAAGAACGGGAAATCCGTAACCATGCAGGCGGCTGAAGCGAATGCCGGCTTCACCCTGTTGCGCAATGACGAGAACCTGCTGTATCGCTTCGGCGCGCAAACCGGACGCCGCCTCATGAATCCCCACGTAGCCGCCGAAAAATAGTACGCGGCCGCACCGTGCCCGAGCTTCCGGAAGTCGAGACCACCCGCCGCGGCCTGGCACCGCACCTGCAGGGCAGACGCATTGCCGCGGTGGTGGTGCGCGACCGCCGGTTGCGCTGGCCGATACCGCGCGACCTCGCCAAGAAAGCGGTTGGCTGCACGGTGCAATCGATCGGGCGTCGCGGCAAGTATCTGCTGATCGATTGCGGCAGCGGCTGGATGATCCTGCACCTCGGCATGTCGGGCAGCCTGCGGGTCCTGCCGCGGGAGACGCCCGCCGGCAAGCATGATCATTTCGACCTTGTGCTGGAGTCCGGGATGGCCGCCCGCCTCACGGATCCGCGCCGCTTCGGCGCGGTGCTCTGGCAGGCGGGCGATCTGCTTGCCCACCCGCTTCTGGCGCATCTCGGCCCGGAGCCGCTCGGACCGGATTTCGACGCCGTGGTCTTGCATCGACGTCTGCTCGGGCGCGGTGCGGCTATAAAAAGCGCCATCATGGACAGTCGCATCGTGGTCGGTGTCGGCAACATCTACGCCAGCGAAGCGCTGTTTCGGGCCGGCATCCATCCCAAGACCGCCGCCGGCAGGATTTCCGTGCAGCGTTGCGAACGCCTCGTTGCCGCGATTCGTGAAACGCTTGCCGCCGCGATCGAAGCCGGGGGCAGCACCCTGCGGGACTTCGTCGGCGCCGACGGGGATGCCGGCTATTTCCAGCAAACTTATTTCGTCTATGCCCGCCGTGCCCAGCCCTGTCGCGTATGTGGCAATGCGATAAAAATGCTTCGCCAGGGCCAACGGGCCACCTTCTATTGCCCCCGTTGCCAGCGTTGATTTGAATCCCGCAGGCCCGTATTAGTTTTTCCCTTGACTGCCCGGGAAAACCTCCCGAAAATCGGCGTACCGAAGTGCGAAACCCGGCATAAGCCTGTTCCTGGCCGGGGCGACCGCACTTTAGGGGCACAAAGATAAAGACCGGCTCCGCCGTCGCCCCCCTGCCGGCCTTGTCAACAACAAATCCCGTGGCGACCCTGAAGTTCGGGGGATGCAAGTTTTTTCGGAGAGGAAATCATCATGACCAGCAACAAGACTCGCTTCGTGCGCCTGGCGCTCGCGGCGGCCCTGCTTGCTGCGGGAAGCGCGACCGCCGCCGATGTCGACGGCGCTCGCGTCCTTAACGCAGACAAGGAACTCGAAAAAGGCAACTGGCTTACCTATCACGGTTCCTACAAGTCCTGGCACTACAGCCCCCTGGATCAGATCAAGACCAGCAACGTGTCGAAACTGACCGAAGCCTGGTCGCACGTGGCTTCGCGCGCCAACCGCGGCCTGCAGGGCTTTCCGCTCGCCATCGACGGCGTGCTCTACTATGCCAGCCCGTACAACCAGGTCTATGCGATCGACGGCGCCAGCGGCCAGGTTCTGTGGACCTACAAGCAGAAGCTGAACGAAGACCTGGTCGCCCGGCAGACGCACTCGCCCTATAACCGCGGCCTCGCAGCCGGCTATGGCCAGATCTTCATGGGCACCCTCGACGGCAAGCTCGCCGCGATCGACATGAAGACCGGCAAGCTGAGCTGGGAAACCAAGCTGGTCGATTCGGAAAAGCTGACCGTCGGCTTCACCGGCGCGCCCCTGCTGGTCAAGGACAAGGTCATCATCGGCTCGCAGGGCGGTGAATGGCCGTACCGTGGCCCGATCTTCGGCGTGAACGCCAAGACCGGCGCCAAGGTCTGGGAATTCTTCACCGTAGGCGGCAACGAAGGAACGCCGAGCGATCGTCGCGACACCTGGGGCGGCGACTCCTGGAAGACGGGTGGTGGCGGCGGCTGGATGGCCGGCTCCTATGATCCGGAGACCAATTCCGTATGGTGGGGCACCGGCAACCCGGCCCCGCTGTACGACTGGGCCGGCGACAAGTGGAAAACCGAAGGCCCGCGTCCCGGCGACAACCTGTACACCTCGTCCATCATTCTGCTTGACCCGGACACCGGCACCCTGAAGGCGTTCCATCAGGTCCTGCCGCACGATGCGTGGGACTACGATCCCGCGTCCGGCGAATTGATGATGATCGAACAGGGCGGCAAGAAATACGTGGTGCACCCGACCAAGGCCGGGTTCGTATTCGTGTTTGATCGCGCCGGCAAACCGGTCAACGTCTACAAGGGCGTCGACAACATCAACTTCGTCAAGGACATCAAGCCGAACGGCGAACTGGTGGGCAGACGCGATCTGGCCGAAGGCAAGCACAAGAACCTGTGCCCGGCGATTGCCGGCGGCTACAGCTGGAACGCGGGCTCCTACAGCCCGAAGACCGGCCTGCTCTACAAGGTCGGCTACGAGTGGTGCATTGACCTGGAAGTCGTGAAGACCGAGCCGATCACCGAACCGGTGGTTCAGCTCAACATCGGCGCGAACTTCACGTTCGTGGCTCCGGAAGGCGACAAGATGCGCGGCCATATTCGCGGCCGCGATCCGATCTCCGGCAAGGTCAAGTTCGAAATCGCCTATCCGGGCGCGATCCCGCACGCCAGCCTGCTGACCACCGGCGGCAACGTGCTGTTCGTACCGGAAGCCGATGGCACCCTGGTGGCCTATGACGCAACCAATGGCAAGAAGCTGTGGTCGCACAACAATGGCCAAGGCCATAACGGCGGCATCATCACGTACATGGCCAAGGGCAAGCAGTACGTGGCCGTGATGACCGGCTGGGGCAGCCTGGTCGGCGACGGTTATGGCGACCTGTGGGGCGAACCTTTCAAGAGCATGCCGAAGGATTCCGGTGTGCTGAAAGTGTTCGCGCTGCAGTAACCGGGCGGCAGCACGGCTATACCGAAGGGCAAGAAGGGCGGGGCCTGTCCCCGCCCTTTTTTATTGTCGTCGAAAACCACGCTCGCGCGTTATGGTCAGACCGTTACGACGACGGATTTCACGAGAAGATGGAGCAGAACCATGAATATCCCTAGCAAAATTGGCACTCTGTTGGCCGTCATGGCCCTGGGTGCCGTCTTCGGCGGCACGGCGCGGGCCGAGGACAAGCCTCCAGCCAAGCCGTTCGATGTCAAGAATCAGTTCCGCAACATCTGCGGCTTCTGTCATGAAGATTACGGACGCCATACCGGCAAGGGTCCGAAGCTGATGGATTCCGAACGCACCGATGAGTATCTTGCCAACCGCATCAAGAACGGGCTGCCGGGCCGGATGGCCGCCTTCGGCAGCGTCTACAACGACGACCAGATCCGCCTGTTCGTCAAATTCATCCGCAGCCTCAAGGCCGGCGAAGAGCCGCAGAATCCCTCATGAACCGCCGCAATGCATTTCCGTGGGCGCTCGGCGCCCTCCTCTGCGCCGCAGCTTTTGCGCTCGGCGGCCCTGCATCCGCCCGCACGCTGGCGGAGGTGAAGTCACTCGGCGCGATCTCCATGTGCGCCAATGCAGACGCGCTGCCCTGGGCGAGCAACAAGCCGGAGACCCCCGGATTCCAGATCGAGCTGGGCCGCGCGATCGCGGCCGGCCTCGGGGTGCCGCTGAATATCGACTGGATCGTTCCGCGGCGGCGCGCCAACACCGTGAACTGCGACATGATGCTGGACAGCGTCAACGATCCGGAAGTGAACGAGGGCCGCATGCTGCTGTCGCGTCCGTACCAGAAATCGGGAATGGCGCTGGCATTGCGCCGTGATGCCGCCGAAATCTCCAGCTTCACCGAATTGCAGAAGGGCCAGAAGATCGGCGTCATGGTGAACTCGGTCGCGAGCGTGGTATTGGGGAAGGCCGGGGTAACGACTTCACCCTATGCCTTTCAGGCGGACATGATCGATGACATCGTCAAGGGCGACCTGTATGGAGGCGCCGTGTCGTCCACCTGGATCGACCATTACATCCACAACCATCCGGACGCGAACCTGCGAGCGGCCTATGCTTTCACCGACAACAAGGACCTCACGTGGGATGTTGCGATCGGCCTGCGCAAATCCGATGCGGCCCTGCAAAGCGCCGTCAACGCGGTGCTGGAGAAGCTGATCGCGGACGGCACGCTGGCGGGGATCTACGCCAAGTACGGCGTCCAGCACCGCCTGCCCTGAGGGGGGAGGCGCAGGAGATCAGGCCGGAACGCCGGCCTTCTTTTGCGTCAGCACGAAATATTTCTGCTGCAACTGATCCTTGCTTTCGACCCGCTCGGGATCCTGGGGGATGCAATCGACCGGACAGACCTCCTGGCATTGCGGACGGTCGTAGTGGCCGACGCATTCGGTGCATTTCCCGGGATCGATGACGTAAATGGTGTCACCCTGCGAGATCGCATCGTTCGGGCATTCCGGCTCGCAAACGTCGCAATTGATGCATTCGTCGGTGATGATCAGCGCCATCTGTCATCCATTCCGGGCGTCACTGCTTCTGGCCCTTCGCCTTCATCCTCGGCACCACCAGGGGATTGACGAACAGGGAGACGTCGCCGCCAAGGCTCGCGATCTCGCGCACCATGGTGGCGGAGATGAACATGTACTGCTCCGACGGCGTCAGGAACAGGGTTTCCACATCGGGAAACAGCTTCCGGTTCATGCCCGCCATCTGGAACTCGTACTCGAAGTCTGATACCGCACGCAACCCGCGCAGGATGATCTTGGCGTCGTGCTTGCGCAGGAAATCCATGAGCAGGCCCGAGAATCCTTCCACCCGGACGTTGGCGAAGGACGCCAGCGTTTCCTTCGCCATCGCCACCCGCTCCTCCAGGGTGAAGAACGGCTGCTTGCCGCGGCTGTCCGCCACCGCCACGATCACCTCGTCGAACAGGCTCGACGCCCGGCGCACGAGGTCCTCGTGGCCGCGCGTGATCGGATCGAAGGTGCCGGGATACAGGGCCCGGTTGATGCGGGTTTTCATCGCTGGTTTCGTCTGCGCCGGAATGGTTCAGGCTCGCTGCCATTTTAGCAGCAGACTGTGCACCTGCCCGGCGCGGGCCTGCTTGAGCAGCTCGAAGCCCGCAACAGGTTCGGGTACGACGTCAGACTCGAGATAGACCCGAGCGCCTGGAAGCAGGATCCTGCCCAGCAAGGGGAGGACCCGGGGCAGCAGGTCGAGCCTGAAAGGCGGATCGAGAAACACAACGTCGTAGCGGCGGGCGTCCGCCTGCAAGAAGTCCATCGCATCGGCGCGGACGATTTCCACCTGCTGCGCCGACAGCATCGTGCGATTCGCGTGCAGGGTGCGGACGACGGTTGCGCTGTGTTCGACCAGGACCGCGTGTTTCGCGCCGCGCGAGGCCGCCTCGAAACCCAGCGCGCCGCTGCCGGCGAACAGATCCAGGCAGGTTTCACCGCTCAGGTCCTGGCCGAGCCAGTTGAACAGGGTTTCGCGCACCCGATCCGGCGTCGGGCGCAAGTCCGGCGCATCGGGAAATTCGAGCAGCCGGCGGCGCCACTCGCCGCCAATGATGCGCACCGAATATTTGCGCCGGAAAGCCAATCCCTGGTCACTTCGTATCGAGCGAGCCGACCACGATCGTGGCCATCCGGTCGGGGCGGATGCGCCGGCGCCAGGCGTCCTTGACCTCGGCCAGCGTCACCGCCTCGATTTTCGCCGGAAACTCGTCCAGATAGTTGAGCGGCAGGTCATAGAAGCCGATGATCGAGAGGTAGTCCAGGATTTTCCTGTTGTTGTCGATGCGCAGCGGAAATCCGCCAATGACGTTCTGCTTGGCGTTGTCGAGTTCCTGCTGGGTCGGTCCATCGGCGACGAAGCCGGCGAGAATTTCCCTGGCCACCTTCAGCGCCTCTTCTGACTGTTCTTTCTTGGTCTGCAACCCGATCTGGAAAGGGCCTTCCTGTCCGAGCGGGTTGAAGTAGCTGTACGTGCTGTAGGCAAAACCGCGTTTCTGCCGGATTTCTTCGCTCAGGCGCGAAGAAAATCCACCGCCGCCCAGCACGTGGTTGCCGAGCCAGAGTGGAAAATAGTCCGGATCCTTGCGCCGGATGCCGGGCTGCCCGATGACGATATGCGCCTGCGTGGCCGGGTGCAGGATCTTCAGCGCTTGCCCCGCGCCGAGCGCCGGCACCGGCGGCAAGGCTGGAATCGGCTTGCGCGATTTCTGCAGTTTGCCGGTCAGCTGCTCGGCAATCGCACGCGCCTGGTCGCGCGTCACATCTCCGATGATCGAGACCACGGCTGCATCGGCGACGTAGTACCGGCGATAGAAGTCTTCGAGGTCGGCACGGGTCAGTTTTTCCACCGTGTCGATCTCGCCGGAACCGCGCAGCGCGTATGGATGGCTGCCATAGATCAGGCGCCGGAACTCACGGTCGGCAATGGTTTCCGGCTTGGTGTCCGATTCGCGCAGTCCCGCGAGCACCCGGGCTTTTTCGCGCTCGAGGATCGCCTGTGGAAACGTCGGCTGCTGCAGGATGCGCGACATCAGGTCGAGGGCCTGTTCGCGCTGCGCCGCGCTCGACAGCGTTCGCAGCGAAAAACCGGCGCGGTCGGCGTCGAAGCGGCCCGATGGCTGCGCGCCTACGTCGGCAAACCGCTCGGAGATCTGTTCTTCCATCAGGCCCTGCACACCGAGACCCATGAGCCTCATCGTCAGGCTCGCAACGCCTGATTTCTCGCGGGTATCCCGGCTCGCCCCCGCGGGGAAATCCACCGCGACGTCGAGCATCGGCAGGTCGTGCGTTTCGACGAACAAAACGCGGGCGCCGCCTGCGCTCTGCCATTGCTGGATGGGCAGGGTCGCGCTTGCGGGAGTTGCCGCAAGCATCGTCACGACCGCGGCCACCAGACAGCCGGGTTGGCTCACGGTGTTCGCGAACCTACTGCGGTTCACGGGAACCCTCCGCTTTCGGCTGGGGCTTCCTGCCGCCTGGCAACGGCTGCGGGTCCAGCACGGCGACCGTAAGATTGTCGTCGACGAAATACTTGCGCGCGACTTCTCGCACTTGGTCTGCAGTCACTTCCTGCAGGCGGCGCACCTGCAGGTCGGCCGTCTCGTGGGGGATGCCGACGGTTTCGAGCATGCCGATCCGCATCGCCTGATAGTAGACCGAGTCCTGGGAAAATACCTGGGAAGCCGTCACCTGGGCCTTTACGCGCCGCAACTCCTGCTCACTGATGCCTTCATTCACCACGCGCGCGATCTGGCCACGCAAGGCCTGCTCGATCTCGGTGACGGAACGTCCTTCCGCAGGGGTTCCATCCAGGTAGAACAGCCCTTCCCCGCGGCTCACGGCGTCATAGCTGGCCCCGGCGCTCGTCGCAATTCGCGAGGTCTTCACCAGCTCGCGATTGAGCCGTGCCGCATCGTATCCGTCCAGGACGCCATTGAGGACCGACAACGCATAGGGCTCCCAGTCCTTTTCCGGATCCCGCAGCACCGGCACGTGGTACGCCATCAGCACATATGGCAATTCGCCCGGGGCCTTGACGGTCAGGCGCTTGATGCCCGATTGCTTCGGCTCGACCTGTGGCTTGCGCTCCGGCAAAGCGCGGGACGGGATCGGACCAAAGAATTTTTCGGCGAGCCGGAACACCTCTTCCGCCGCAACGTCGCCGGCCACCACCAGCGTGGCGTTGTTCGGGACATACCAGGTGTCGTACCAGTTGCGTGCATCCTTGACGCGCATGTTGACGAGGTCGTTCATCCAGCCGATCACCGGGCTGCGGTAGGGGTGGACCATATAGACCGACGCCATCATCTGTTCGGACACCTGCCCATGGGCCTCGTCGTCCGTACGCATGCGCCTTTCCTCCATCACCACCCGGATCTCCTTGGAGAATTCTTCCTCGGACAGGGTCAGATTGGCCATGCGGTCGGCCTCCAGTTCGAGAACCAGCGGCAATTTCGATTTGTGCAGCTGCTGGTGATAGGCGGTGTAGTCGCGCGAGGTGAAGGCGTTGTCGCGGCCGCCGGCACGGGCGACGGTCCGGGAGAACTCGCCGGCCGGAACCTTCCCGGTGCCCTTGAACATCATGTGTTCGAGGACGTGGGCGACGCCGGTACTGCCGCTGACCTCGTCCATGCTCCCGGCGCGGTACCACACCATCGACACCACGATCGGCGAGCGATGGTCTTCCTTGACGATGACCTTCATGCCGTTGGCCAGCGTGCGTTGCTGCGCCTCCACGGCAAGGGCGGGCACACAGAACAACGCCAGGACGAGCACGATGCATCGTCTTGCAAAAGACCGGATCATGGTTATGGATGGACCGGACGTAAACAGAATAGAATTGCGGCTCTTTGCCGTCGGGTACAGCGACGCTGTGACAGTGCGAGAGTATGTTTAGTTTCCTGAAGCGTGACAAGGACGAAGCCGCCGAGCGGGCCGACAGCGACGGCTGGACGGCGAAGCTGCGCCGCGGCCTCGCCAGCACCCGGGCGCGGCTGGGTGGCCAGCTCGCTGCGGTGTTCGGCGCAGGCCGCAAGGTCGACGAAGCGCTGTTCGAAGAACTTGAGTCGGTGCTCCTCGCCTCGGACGTTGGCATCGGCGCAACCCGTTACCTGCTCGACGATACGCGTGCCCGTGCGCGACGCGATCGCCTTGAGGACGCGGCGCAGATCCGCGATGCACTGAAGCAATCCCTGCTCGATCTGCTCGAACCGCTCGAGCGACCGCTCGACACGGCTGCCGCCAAACCGTTCGTGATCCTGATGGCAGGCGTCAATGGCGCCGGCAAGACCACATCGATCGGCAAGCTGGCGAAACTATTCCAATCCGAAGGCAAGTCGGTTCTGCTGGCGGCCGGCGATACGTTCCGCGCCGCCGCCCGCGAGCAGCTGAAGGTCTGGGGCGAACGGAACAACGTGGTCGTCATCGCGCAGGAAAGCGGCGACACCGCGGCGGTGATCTACGATGCCATCCAATCGGCGGCTGCCAAGGGCATCGATGTGGTGATCGCGGATACCGCCGGGCGACTGCCGACGCAACTGCATTTGATGGAAGAGATCCGCAAGGTAAAACGGGTGATCGCCAAGGTGATGCCCGACGCGCCCCATGAGGTGCTGCTGGTGCTCGACGCCAATACCGGCCAGAACGCGGTAACACAGGTCACGGCTTTCGACGAAGCGCTGGGCGTCACCGGCCTGATTCTCACCAAGCTCGACGGCACGGCCAAAGGGGGCGCCGTCGCCGCCATCGCGCGGCACAAGGCGATTCCCCTGCGCTTCATCGGCGTCGGCGAAGGCCTGGATGACCTGCGTCCGTTTTCTGCGGAACAATTCGTCGAAGCGCTGTTCGAATGAAACGCGGGCGGATACCGCTACACTCGTGAGCAGCCCGCATCCGTCAGCCGACTGACCCAGCCATGGCCGTTTCGCAAATGATCAGCGTCAGTCACGTGTCCAAGCGTTATGCCGGCGGCTATCAGGCGCTGCAGGACGTCACCTTCGCGGTGGAGTCCGGCGAGATGGTTTTCATCACCGGCCATTCCGGCGCAGGCAAAAGCACACTGCTGAAGCTGATTGCCGCCATCGAGATGCCGACTTCGGGCAGCGTGATCATCAACGGCCAGAATATCTCGGCAATGAAGCCGGGCGCCATCCCTTTCCTGCGCCGCAATTTCGGTCTGATGTTCCAGGACCATAAGCTCCTGTTCGACCGCAGCGTCTATGAGAATGTCGCGCTGCCGCTCGCCATAACCGGTTTCCCGCGCCGCGAAATTGCCAAGCGCGTGCGCGCGGCCCTCGACAAGGTCGGCCTGCTCGGTCGCGAGAAATCCCGTCCGATCACGCTTTCCGGCGGCGAGCAGCAGCGCCTGTGCATTGCGCGCGCCATCGTCAACCGCCCGGCAATCCTGCTCGCGGACGAGCCCACGGGAAATCTCGACACGGCCTATGCCGAGGAAATCATCGGCATGTTCGAAGCCTTCAACCAGGTCGGGGTGACGGTGGTCATTGCCACCCACGACGAGTCAATGATCGAGCGTCTCGGGCCGCGCATCCTGCATCTGGACCACGGCAGGCTCGGTCCATGAACTGGCTGCTTGGCCATTTCGATACGCTGCGCGAAAGCCTGCTGCGCCTAGCACAGCAGCCTTTTGCAACCCTCTTGAACATTTTGGTGATCGGCATCGCCATGTCCTTGCCGGCGGGCTTCTACATCGGACTGAACAACGTTCAGACGTTCTCGCGCCAGCTTTCCAGCGATCCCCAGATCAGCCTGTTCATGACCATGGATGCCAGCGCCGCGGACGTCGCCGGTGTCGAGCAGCGGCTTCGCGACCATGCGGAGGTGGACCGCTTCGAATTCGTCTCCCGGGATCGCGCGCTGGAACGCCTGAAACGCAGCGCCGGCCTCGCCGACGTGCTGTCCGATCTGGGCCGCAACCCGCTTCCCGACGCTTTCGTGTTGACCGCCCGCAACAACGATCCGGCCACCTTGGAATCGCTACGCGCCGAGGCGGGCAGATGGGCCAAAGTGGAACACGTGCAACTCGATGCAGAGTGGGCGAGGCGGCTGGATGCCGCCCTGGGAGTGGGCCGCCTGCTGGTAAGCCTGCTGGGCGCCCTGCTGGCCATGGCCCTGGTGGCGATTACGTTCAACACCATCCGGCTGCAGATCCTGACCCGGCGGGACGAAATCGAGGTTTCCAAGCTGATCGGCGCGACCAATCCCTTCATTCGGCGACCGTTCCTTTACCTCGGAACGCTGCAGGGCCTCGCCGGCGGGATTGCCGCCTGGCTGATCGTGACCGTGGCTGGAATGGCCCTGAACCTCCAGTTGACGGAGCTGGCCACCCTGTACGGCACCTCCTTCGCCCTGGAGACTCTCAGCTCCAGGGATTCGTCGATTCTGCTCGGCCTGGCCGCTGCCATGGGCTGGCTGGGCAGCTGGCTATCAGTGAGTCGTCACTTATGGCAAATAGAGCCCGGCTAATGGAGTTGGCCAGTAAAGGGGGGAACCTTTAGGGTCGCTGGCACTCCTAGGATCCGAGTGCTAAAATGATCGCCAAGGAGGTATGCCATGACCAATGCTTTGACTGTTGCGGTCCCGTTTCCGTCCGCTACCGGCAGCTTGGACACTTATATCCAGGCAGTGAACCGCTTCCCGCTTCTGACCCAGGAGCAGGAAACCGAGTACGCGCGCCGTCTGCGGGATCAGGATGATGTCGATGCCGCCCGCCAGCTCGTGGTGTCCCACCTGCGCGTGGTGGTTGCGATCGCGAGGGGTTACCTGGGTTACGGCCTGCCCCACGCCGACCTGATCCAGGAAGGCAATGTCGGCCTGATGAAAGCCGTCAAGCGCTTCGACCCGGAACGGGGAGTGCGGCTGGTGTCGTTCGCCATCCACTGGATTCGAGCCGAGATCCATGAGTTCATCCTGAGGAACTGGCGCCTCGTGAAGGTGGCGACGACCAAGGCCCAGCGCAAGCTGTTCTTCAATCTGCGCAGCCTGAAGAAAAGCCATGTTGCGATGAGCCCGGCCGAAGTGAATGCCGTCGCCCGGGAGCTGAACGTCAAGCCGGAAGACGTCGTCGAAATGGAAACCCGCCTCGGCGGGCAGGATGTGGCACTCGAGCCGTTGAGCGAAGAAGAGGAAGAAAGCTTCGCCCCGATCGCCTATCTGACCAACGCGGAAGACGAACCGGGCCTGATTCTGCAGCATCAGCAAACCGAGCGCAACAAGTCCGAAGGCCTGACGCGCGCACTCGAGACGCTGGATGCCCGCAGCCGCCGGATCATCGAGGCCCGCTGGTTGCGGGAAGACGATACGGCGACACTGCATGACCTGGCCGGCGAGTTCGGGGTATCCGCCGAACGCATCCGCCAGATCGAGAACCAGGCGATGAAGAAAATGCGCGGACTCATGGCACCGGCACTGGCCTGATCTTCGCAAATCCGCCCAACAAAAGCCCCGCGCAAGCGGGGCTTTTTTTTGGCCTAGCCCTGCGTGAGCAGCCGGCCGATGTCCTTCGCGAAAACTTCGCTGCCCTGGCCGTAACCGATGTACAACCTGATGCGTCCCTGGCCATCGAACACGTAGCTTCCGGCGGAATGATCCATGGTGTAGTTCCCGGGCTTGCTGCCCGCGACCTTCTGATAGATCACCTTGAATTCCTTCGCGACCCGCGCCGTCTCCTCGGCGCTGCCGCGCAACCCCAGAAAACGCGGATCGAAGGCGGTCACATACGGGCCGAGTATCTCCGGGGTATCGCGCTCGGGATCGACGGTGACCAGCAGCACCTGCACCTTGTCCGACGCCGCACCTATTTTCTTCATCGCGCTCGCCAGCTCCGCCAGCGTGGTCGGACAGACATCGGGGCAGTGGGTGAACCCGAAAAACATCACGACCACCTTGCCGTGAAAATCGGCGAGCGAGCGGCGTTTCCCAGTGTGGTCGGTAAGCGTGAAGTCCCTGCCGAAATCGGCGCCGGTGATGTCGGTGGAACGAAAGCCGGCGTCGCCGCGTTGACAGCCCGCGCAAACGGCGATCGAGGCAAGCAGCAACAGGCGCAGAAAAACCGTCATGCTGGCATCACTGCCCGCTCAGAAGCGGACGTAGTGGTCGACAAGCAGCGCCGCAAACAGCAGCGACAGATACAGGATCGAATAGCGAAAGGTCCGTTTGGCGAGCGCATCGCTGTAGCTGATGCAGATGCGTACCGCGTAAATGAGGAACAATCCGCCGAGCGCCACGGCTGAAACCAGATAGATCATGCCGCTCATGCGCGTGGCAAACGGCAGCATCGTTGCCGCCACGAGAATGACGGTGTAGAGCAAGACATGCAGGCGGGTGAAGCGATCGCCATGGGTGACCGGCAGCATCGGGACGCCGGCCTTGGCGTATTCATTCTTGCGGTACAGCGCCAGTGCCCAGAAATGCGGCGGCGTCCAGGCGAAAATGATCAGGAATAGCAGCAATGCGTCGTGCGAAATGCCGCCGGTGACGGCCGCCCACCCGAGCACCGGCGGCATTGCTCCCGAGGCGCCGCCGATCACGATGTTCTGCGGGGTCAGCGGTTTCAGCAACACCGTGTAGATGACCGCATAGCCGACGAAAGTCGCCAGCGTCAGCCACATCGTCAGCGGATTCACCAGCAGGTAGAGGATGGTCAGGCCGGTACCGCCCACGACGCCGGCGAACAGCAGGGTTTCGGGCGAACTGATCGTGCCCATCGGCAGCGGGCGTGCCCGCGTGCGCGCCATGACGGCGTCGATCTTCTGTTCCACCAGGCAGTTCACCGCCGCTGCGGATCCGGCCACCAGCGCGATGCCCAACGTGGCAAAGATCGCCGCCCACCAGAAGCTCGCGGACAACAATCGTTCCGCCGGCTCGGCGAGGAACATGCCGATGACGGCGGTAAAGACGATCAAGGAGACCACGCGTGGCTTGGTCAGCTGCAGAAACTGCTGCAAGCGCGACGGAAGCGCGGGCGATTGGATGGAAATGGACATCTATCTGCGGAACGTGGTGGGCGAATTGACCGCGAAGTTTAGCATCACCAGCGTCATCAGTAACAGCGCGGCCACCCCGTTGTGGGCCACGGCCGCCGGCAGCGGCAGGCTGGCAAGAATGTTCGTGATCCCCAGTGCAACCTGCAGCGCCAGCAGGCCCAGCAACGCCGTTGCGTATCCGTGCAGGTCGCGAATGCGCAATGACCTCAAGCCGGTCCATCCGACGATGATGCAGGTCACCACTGCGCCGACCCGGTGGGCCCAGTGAATGGCATTCAGTGCGTCATTCGACAACGGTTCTCCCTGGGCCGTCATGCCCAGCTCGCGAAGGAAGTGAAAGCCATGGTCGAAATCCATGGGTGGGAGCCAGCGGCCATGGCAGGTCGGAAAGTCGGTGCAGGCCAGGGCCGCATAGTTGGTGCTGACCCAGCCGCCCAGGACGATCTGGAGAACCAGCACGATGAGAGCAGACAGGGCCCACGGGCGAATGCCGCGCAGCATCGATGGCGGACCGGCGCGCAGTTCGAGCAGGCGCGCCGACAGCCAGGCCAGCAAGGCGACAAGAGCCATGCCGCCCAGCAAATGCAGGGTCACGATCACCGGCTTGAGCAGCAAGGTCACCGTCCATTTGCCGAACAGCCCCTGCAACACCACCAGCAATACCAGGGCGAGAGGCAAGCCGATTTTCGCCCCGGGTCCGGCGTCCCTTCGCCGGGCACCGCGGAGCGCCTGATAAGCGATGGCGAGGATCATCACCCCCACGAGCGATGCCAGATAGCGGTGGACCATTTCCTTCCACGCCTTGGGCAACGAAACCGGCCCCGCCGGCGCTTCGGCCTCCGCGGCGCTGATCTGCTCGGCAGCGAACCCGGGCGAGAACTTGCCGTAACAACCAGGCCAGTCGGGACAGCCGAGGCCGGCATTGGTCAGGCGGACATAGGCGCCGAGCATGACCAGCACGAGGGTCACCACCGTGGTCGAAATCACCAGCGCCCGCAGCGGCACAAGACGCGCGAATACGATCAGCGCAATCAGCAACGGTCCGCCCCATATAAGCGCATGGACCGACTCGAGGGAAAACTGCCAGATCGCCGAGGGCTGCATCGATGGGGCCTATTTGGCGGGTTGCACCCAGCCGCTGGAAGCTTTCAGCAGTTTGCTGATGTCTCTTTTTACACGTCGCAGGTCGGCATCGCGCGGAAATCGCATCATCAGGTTGCCGAACGGATCGACCACGTAGACATGATCGCTGGCTGATGCGGCCGCCGGCAGCTTGCGCGTGAATTCATCGCCTTCCGCCAGCAAGACGCGGGTACCGGCGTATTGCGCCTCCAGTTCCGGCGCGGGGCGCTGCCCGTCGCTGATCAGCCAGAGACGCTCGATGCGTTCCTGATCCTTGCCCTGGGTCAGGCGGATCTGCCGCATCAGATAAAGCTTGGATTTGCAGTAGTCATCGCACGCGCCGGCGTCGACCATCAGAAAGGCCCATTTGCCGCGCAGCTCCGAAAAGCGGAACACGGAACCGTCGCGCGCCTTTACGGCGACCTCCGCCAGCGCGGTAATGGGCAGCAGCTCTCCATAGTTGGTGAAGTTTTGCGGCTTCCAGAAGTTGTAGAGCAGCAATGAACCGACGAACGGAGCCAGGCTAATCGCGCCCAGCAGCAGGAACATCCGCCGGGTTTTTTTCGGATCTGGTGCGTCTGACATGAAAATAGCCGTAGAGGAAAAAAATCAATCCGCAGAACAAGAACCATTGAACCGCATAGCCGTAGTGCTTGTTGATGCCGAAATCCGGTCGCGGCCAGTCGCGCACCAGTCCGTCGTCCAGATTGCCGGTCTGTTCGATGACGATCGGTTGCGTTGCAAGGCCCTTGTGCTCGACGAAACGCTCGATGGTGAAGTTCTGCCAGACGACGCCCGATTTATCCGTCCCTGCCAGTTCCAGGAAACGTCCCGGCACAGTTGCAACGCCGGTTACGGTCAGCGTCGATGCAGGGGTACGGATCTCCGGCAATCGCCCGCGATCCGGACCCGCGGCAATCCAGCCGCGATTCACCAGCACATGCATGGACGAACCGGCGATACGCAGCGGCATGAGCACATGGTAGCCGGCCACACCAGCCTGGATCCTGTTGTCGAGCAGTACCATTGCCTGCGGCACGAATTCGCCCCGCGCTTCGACCCGATGCAGGCGCAGCTCATCAACGGAAACCGGCTTGGCCGACAGGCTGATGGGCGCCTCGGCCGCGCCACGATCGTATGCGGCCTGCAACCGCTGCTTCTCGTTCGCACGATTCAGCTGCCACCTGCCTGCGCTGGCGGTCAGCACGATACCGAGCACGGCGGCTGCGAGCGGCAACCAGCGCGGCCGACGGCGTGGTGAGGGGCTCTGCTGATCCAATCGGGTCTGCGAGTAGAAGGGGCTCGTCTTATCGGCTACACTGAACCGCTGAATTCCGTCGCACGCATGCCATGAAAATCGTCATCATCGCCTTTCTCGTCGTCATCCTCGGCAGCCTCGCTTCGGCGCTGTTCTATCTGGTGCGCGACAAGGGCGGCTCCGACCGAACCGTCAAGGCGCTGACCGTCCGCGTGGCATTGTCCGTGGTGCTGTTCCTGCTCCTGATGCTCAGCTACTACTTCGGACTCATCCCTCAATCCGGCCCATAAAAAAAACAGCCGCACAACGTGCGGCTTGAGTGTCCCCGCCAGGAACTTGATCGTGACCCGGCGGGGTCACTCCTCCGTTGTTCTTCTTTGATTCTCCGCGGATCGTTACAGCCAGTAGACCAGGACGAACAACAGCAGCCACACCACGTCCACGAAGTGCCAGTACCACGACACGCCCTCGAAGGCAAAGTGGTGCTCGGCGGTAAAGTGCCCCGCGATGGAACGGCCGAGGATCACGATCAGCATGATCGTCCCGATCGTCACATGGAAACCGTGGAATCCGGTGAGCATGAAAAAAGTCGCGCCGTACGCGCCCATCCCCAGCGTCAGATTGAGGTCCCGGTAGGCATGGATGTATTCGTAGGCCTGCAGGCTCAGGAAGATGAGGCCCAGGACAACAGTCGCCACCAGGCCTCCGATCAGCTGCGACCGGCTGTTCTTTTTCAGCCCCCAGTGCGCGATGGTGACCGTGACGCCGGAGGTCAGCAGGATCAGGGTGTTGATGGCGGGAATTCCCCACGCACCCATCGGCGTGAAGGTTTCCTCGATGCCGGGACCGGAAACCGGCCAGTGCGGTGCAAAGCCGGGCCAGATCTGCTCCAGGGTGTCGCCGCTCGCAAGCCACGGCAGGGACAGCACGCGCATGTAGAACAGGGCGCCGAAGAACGCCGCGAAGAACATCACCTCGGAGAAAATGAACCAGCTCATGCTCCAGCGGAAGGAGAGATCGACCTGGTTGTTGTACTTGCCGCTTTCGCTTTCACGGATCACCGTGCCAAACCAGCCGAACATCATGTAGATCAGGACGGCCATGCCGGCGGTCACGACCCAGGGACCGGCCCCGGCACCGTTCATCCAGAGTACCGCGCCGAGCGCCATCAGGAACAGGGCGCAGGAACCGACTACGGGCCAGTGCGACGGCTCGGGCAGGTAATAGCGAGTGGATTGGCTAAGCATTCTAGAATCTCCCTAAGTTTTCATTCCCCAGTACTTCACGTCTCTTCGTTCGCCGGATACCTGATGAGCTGACCATCAGCCGGCCTTTCCTGCTTTTCCGTCGACCGGCGCCGCTGCCGTCGGGGCCGCGCCTTCCACCTTGAAGAAGGTATAGGACAGCGTGACCGTGTTCACATCCTTCGGCAGCCCCGCCTCAATCACGAAGACCACCGGCATCCGCCGCACTTCGCCGGGCGCGAAATTCTGCTTGGTGAAACAGAAGCAGTCGAGCTTGCGGAAGTACTGCCCTGCGACCTGCGGTCCGTAACTCGGGATCGCCTGACCCGTGATGGGGACGTCCGAGGCATTGCGCACTTCGTATTCCACCTGCACCAGCTCGCCGGGATGCACCTTGATGCTGGCCTGCATCGGCTTGAACTGCCACGGCAGGTCACTGCGGATGTTGGCGTCGAATTCCAGCGTCACCACCCGGCTCTTGTCCACCTGCGTGCTGGTCAGGGGCGAGCCCGCCTTCTCGATCTCGTTGATGCCGGTGACTTCGCAGATCTTCTTGTAGATCGGCACCATCGCGTAACCGAAACCGAACATCAGCACCGCCAGCACCGCCAGCTTCTTCAGTACAGCACGGTTGCTTACCGATGCCGTGCTCATTTCCAGTGCCGCAGGACCATGCCGACGAAGAACGCTATCGCGACGGACAGCAATATCAACGCTGTCCTCGTTTTCTTCGCCTTCAGCTGACCGGACTGCTTTGCATCCATTTTATTTGCGGGGGACAGCCTGCGCCGTCCGGGTCGCTCTTATTTCACCACTGGCGGGGTTTCGAAACTGTGGTACGGCGCCGGCGTGGGCAGGTGCGTCCACTCGAGCGAATCCGCGCCTTCCCAGGGTTTCTGGGGGGCCTTCTCGCCGCTGCGGATGGTCTTCAGCACGATGTACAGGAACAGCAGCTGCGACAGGCCGAACCCGAATGCGCCGATCGACGAAATCATGTTGAAATCGGTGAACTGCGGCGCGTAGTCGGGAATCCGGCGCGGCATCCCGGCAAGGCCGAGGAAGTGCTGCACGAAGAAAATCATGTTGAAGAAAATGAACGACAGCCAGAAGTGCCACTTGCCGAGCGTCTCGTTGTACATGTTGCCGGTCCACTTCGGCAGCCAGAAATAGACCCCCGCGAAAGCGGAGAACAAGGCGCCTGCCACCATCACGTAGTGGAAGTGGGCAACGACGTAATAGGTGTCGTGCAGCTGGATGTCCACCGGCGTCACCGACAGCACCAGTCCGGTGAAGCCGCCGAGCGTGAACAGGAACAGGAAGCCCATCGCGAAGAGCATCGGCGTTTCGAAGGTGAGCGAACCCTTCCACATGGTTGCCACCCAGTTGAACACCTTCACGCCGGTGGGCACGGCGATCAGCATCGTCGCGTACATGTAATACAGCTGCGCCGTGGTCGGCAGGCCGGCCGTGTACATGTGATGCGCCCATACCAGGAAGGACAGGATCGCGATCGAAGCGACCGCGTAGACCATGGAGGTGTAGCCGAACAGGGGCTTGCGCGAGAAAGCCGGGATCACCTGGGAAACCACCCCGAACGCGGGAATCGCGATGATGTAAACCTCGGGATGGCCGAAGAACCAGAAAATGTGCTGGAACAGCACCGGGTCGCCGCCGCCCGCGGCGTTGAAGAAGTGCGTCCCGAAATGGCGGTCGGTCAGAATCATGGTGACCGCGCCCGCCAGCACCGGCATGACCGCGATCAGCAGATAGGCGGTAATCAGCCAGGTCCAGACGAACAGCGGCATTTTCATCAGCGTCATGCCGGGCGCGCGCAGATTCAGGATCGTGGTGACGATGTTGATCGAGCCCATGATCGACGACATGCCGAGGATGTGGATCGCAAAAATCGTCAGGTCCATGCCCATGCCCTGCTGGACGCTCAGCGGGGCGTACAGCGTCCAGCCCACGCCGGGGGCGCCGCCCGGCACGAACAGCGACAGCACCAGCAGCGTCGCGGCCGGGGGCAGCAGCCAGAAACTCCAGTTGTTCATGCGCGGGAAGGCCATGTCCGGTGCGCCGATCTGCATCGGGATCAGCCAGTTCGCGAAGCCGACGAAGGCCGGCATGATCGCGCCGAACACCATGATCAGGCCGTGCAGCGTCGTCATCTGGTTGAAGATTTCCGGATTGACCACCTGCATGCCGGGTACGAACAACTCGGCGCGGATCACCATCGCCATGAAGCCGCCGACAAGGAACATGACGAAGCTGAACCACAGGTACATTGTGCCGATGTCCTTGTGGTTGGTCGTCTTGACCCAGCGCATGAGCCCGCCGGGATGATATTCATGCCCGTGTGCGTGGTCGTGATCGTGATCGTGGCCGATGACTGCGCTCATGGTGTTTCTCCTCGATGACCTTCTGGATGTTTCTCGAAATGGATTCGCTGCCGGGGCCTACTTTGCCGCCGCCGCAGTGGCGGCTGCGCCGCCTGCCGCCGCAAGGGCGACCTTGTTCTTGGCCGCCCAGTCGGCGAATTCCTTTGGCTCCAGCGCGACCACCACGATCGGCATGAAGCCGTGTTCCTTGCCGCACAGTTCCGCGCACTGACCGCGAAAAGTGCCGGGCTTGTCGACCCTGAACCAGGCGTCGCGGATGAAGCCGGGCACGGCGTCCTGCTTGACGCCGAACGCGGGAACCCACCATGCATGCAGGACGTCATTGGCGGTGATCAGGACGCGCACTTTCTTGCCGACGGGGACGACCAACGGGTTGTCCACTTCCAGCAGATAGTGCTCGCCCTTGGGAGCCTTGCCGTAGATCTGGTCGCGGGGCGTGGACAAGGTGCTGTAGATCTGCATGCCGTCCGCGACGCCGGAAAGGTCGCCCTCGCCCTTCAGGTATTCGTAACCCCATTTCCACTGATAGCCCGTGACCTTGATGGTGATATCGGGCGAGGAGGCATCGCGCATGTTGAGCACGCCCTGGGTTGCGGGCCATGCCATTCCGATCAGGATGAAAAAGGGCACCACGGTCCAGATGATTTCGACGGTGGTGTTTTCGTGGAAGTGCGCGGCCTGGTGCCCGACCGACTTGCGATGCTTGATCACCGCGTAGAACATCATGCCGAACACGCCGACGAAAATGACCAGACAGATGATGAGGACGACGGTGTGGAGATCGTACATCTGCCTGGCGACCTCGGTATGAGGCTCCTGCAGATTCCATTTCGCCTTGTCCTCAGCCCAGGCCAGCGCCGGGACCAGCATCGGCAGCGCGCCGGCGCCGATCTTATGCAACATCGTCTTGATCATGCTTCCCCCAGACAGAATGCCTTGTATTAACGGATTTTCAGGTGTTCCTTGAGGCGGCGCGCCACATCGGCCCGCTGCTCGTCGGTCAAATAGATGCCGAATTCTACGTCGACCCCGTGCGACCGCAATATCAATTTCCCGCTCTCCATGCCCCGGGGCTCCTGATAATCGACCTGCACCCAGTGCCGGTTGAATTCAAATTTGCGAATCCTGCCGGGTTGCCCGCGTTCGAGTTCGATCATGTCACCGTCCAGGCTCATGCGCTCGTAGTCCGCGGCATGACGTTCCACGTATCGGAAAGCCAGGTACACGACCAGAACGTCCAATCCCCCGAACGGCAACACCAGCCATGCTCCGCTGAATGCGAACCCAAGGGAAATGGCAAGGACAAGCACCGCAAGGAAGCCAAGCACCAGCCTCCTGCCGCCGCGGGACAGAGAGTTGTTGCGCCGGGCGACGAACGTCGTCCCGGTGGTCCCTTCCACAATGCTGCAGCCCATGCCAGAACCCGTTGTCGCAATCCTTGCGAAAGGCCAGCCTTAGGCAAACCCGACGCGTTTTGAGCGCGCGAATTGTCGCACAGGCTCCCCGGCCATAGCAAGGAACGGAGGCCTTTGAAACAGCGGGTTGCGACACGCTCGCAGCGCCGTTCAGCGTTGCCCGAAAGGAAGTTCGATAAGCTCGGCGGCAGCGGCCGGATCGGGAGGCCCGAAGGGCAGAATTCCCAACAGGGGCGCCTGCAACCGGGCCCGCAGGGTCTGCAGGTTGGCGGTGAATTCCGCCATGTCGGGATCCAGGGTATTCGCGACCCAGCCGGCGAATTGCAGTCCGCGACTGAGTATCGCCTCGGCGCTGAGCAGGGCATGATTCAGGCAGCCCAGCCTCATGCCCACCACCAGGACGACGGGCAGTTCCAGCACGCGGGCCAGGTCGGCAAAATCCTGGACTTCGTCCAGGGGCACCAGCAATCCCCCGGCGCCCTCGACCACCACCCGGTCCGCTTTCCTGCACAGCGCCGCATAAGCCGTGCGGATTTTTTCCAGTGATATGGGCCTGCCCGCCAGGGCCGCCGCCAGGTGCGGGGCAATCGGCGGCTGAAATCCGTAGGGATTGATGTCCTCCTCGGCGGCGGCCACATTGGACGCGGCAACAAGCGCAATGACGTCTTCGTTGATCAGCCGGCCATGGTGCTCGATGCACCCGGCGGCAACCGGCTTCATTCCAACCGCGCGCAGTCCCCGGTTTGCAAACGCGCGCAGGAACGCCGCGGCCACTAGTGTCTTGCCGACGCCGGTATCGGTGCCGGTGATAAAAATGCCCTGCGCGACTGATGAGGATTGGGACATTCCGGCGCCTAGCGCGACCTGATGTCGATTACCGGACGACCGCCGGGACCGAGGCGCGGTTGCGGTTTCCACGCGTGGCCATAAATGACTTCGAAGCTTGCCGGCAGGCGTCCATCGCGGCGATGGGTCTCGTAGCGATCTTTCAGCTGCCGCAGCGTGCCGCGACCGGTCAATCCGCGGCCACGACCCCCGGCGATGTTGTGCGCGCCCAGCGCCTTCAGTTCGCGCATCAGTTGTTCGACGCTTTCGTAGGTCAGCGTCATCACTTCCATGTCCATCACGGGATTCGCGAATCCCGCGTGGACGAGCATGTCGCCGATGTCATGCATGTCGAGGAAGCGGTTGACGTGCACTTTGCCGGATGCGGGAGGAAATGCCTGCCGCAGCTCCTTCAGCGTGTCGGGCCCGAATGTCGTGAAGGTCAGCAGCCCTTCGGGACGCAGTACCCGGCGGCACTCGGAAAATACGCCGGGCAGGTCGTCGGTCCACTGGAAGGCCAGATTGGACCAGACCATTCCGGCTGCGCCGTCGCGGATCGGCATGCGCTCGTTGTCGCCGCAGACGAACATCTCGTGCCGGCGGCCGGGCCAATATCGCCAACGGGGACGCAATGCGCGGGCGGTACGCACCATGGCAGCGGCCAGATCGAGTTCGAGCACCGATGCGCGCGGATAGCGTTTCGCCAGATTGCGCGCTCCGAATCCCGTGCCGCTCCCGGCGTCGACGATCAGGCCGGGCTCGAGTTTGACCAGATCGAGGCGCTCGAGGGCGCGCAGGCAGATTTCCCGCTGCAATACCGCGGCCTGGTCATAGGTCGCGGCGGCACGGTCGAAGGAGCGGCGTACCTGGCGCTTGTCGAGTGCGAATGCTTCGCTCATCGCCGGGACGCCCCGTCCGCGAGGACGCCTTCCGCTGCATGCAGCGCGTCGATCAGTCGCTGCACGTCTTGTTCCGAATGCGCCGCCGATAGGGAAATTCGGAGCCGTGCACTGCCTTCGGGCACCGTTGGCGGCCGGATTGCCGGCACCAGGATGCCGGCAGCGACAAGCGCATTGCTCAATGCCACAGCCTCCACATTGGAGCCAACGATCAGCGGCTGGATCGGCGTCGTCGACGGGACCAGCCGCCAACGGCGGACTTGCAGCGAGGCGGCAAGCTTCGCGGACAATTGGACGAGGCGCTCGCGCCGCCAAGGTTCTTGCGCAATCAACTCCAGGCTCCTTGTCAGCGCGCACGCGAGGGCAGGCGGACTCGCCGTGGTCTAGATGTAGGAACGGGCCTGCTGGACCAGCAGATCGACTACCGGGCACGCGGCAGCGACAAAGGCGCCAGAGACGCCGGCCGCCTTCCCCAGGGTTCCCATGTAGACGATGCGCGGCGACTCGAGCTGAAAATGGGAAAGACAGCCTGCGCCGTCCTTGCCCAGTACACCGAAGCCATGGGCATCGTCGACCACCAGCCAGGCGTCGTAACGCTCGCAAAGTTCGAACAGGCGATCGAGGGGGGCGATGTCGCCGTCCATGCTGAACACCGCATCGGTGATGACCATTTTTTCCCGCGCCTGCGATTGCGACAATTGGCGTTCCAGCGTGCCGAGATCGCAATGGGGATAACGCTTGAAGCGCGCGCGCGACAGCAGCATGGCGTCGTTGAGCGACGCGTGGTTCAGCCGGTCGGCGAACATTTCACAGGAAGGCGCGGCGAGCGTCGTTACGATGGCCAGATTGGCCAGATAGCCCGAAGAAAACAGCAAGGCGCGAGGCGTTCCGACAAATGCCGCGAGACGCTGCTCGAGATCTTCATGGATGCGATGATGGCCGGTGACCAGATGCGAGGCCCCGGCACCGACACCCCATTGCCGCGCTCCCTCGCACAGCGCCTCGGTGATCCGCGGATCGCCCGCCAGGCCCAGGTAGTCGTTGCTGCTGAAGGCAAGCTTCTGGGCACCGTCGACGCGCATCCGGGGCCCTTGCGCCGATTCGACAAGCCGCCGCCGGCGTTGCAGCCCGAGCGAATCGAGCCCGCGGAGTTCTGCGGCAATGTCACGCATGACTAATGGATGCCGGATTCAACAGTCGCATGATCCGGAACAGCGGAGAGCGGTTCGGCTGGCCGGAATCCCCGCGCTCAGCCGTCCGCTTTCATCGGCCGCAGCCCCAGCTTTTCGAACAAGGCGCGATCGCGCTCCGCTTCGGGGTTGCCGGTGGTCAGCAGCTTCTCGCCGTAGAAAATCGAGTTGGCGCCGGCCAGGAAGCAAAGCGCCTGCAGCTCCTCCGACATTTCCTCGCGACCGGCCGACAGGCGCACCATCGCCGTAGGCATGGTAATGCGCGCCGCGGCGATCATGCGCACGAACTCGAAGGGATCCAGCCGAGCGGTGCCGTACAACGGCGTGCCTTCCACCTGCACCAGGTTGTTGATGGGCACGCTCTCGGGATGCGGATCGAGGTTCGCAAGTTCCGCGATGAGTGCGGCCCGGCTCGCGCGGGTTTCGCCCATTCCGACAATTCCCCCGCAGCACACGTGCATGCCGGCGTCGCGAACCTTTCGCAGCGTATCGAGCCTGTCACTCTGCTCGCGCGTGGTGACGATGTCCCCGTAAAAGTCCGGGGCGGTATCGATGTTGTGGTTGTAATAGTCGAGCCCCGCGTCCCGCAGCTGCTCCGCCTGTCCGTCCCGTAGCATGCCGAGGGTGGCGCAGGTTTCCATGCCCAGCGCCTTGACCTCACGGACCATTTCCGCGACTTTTTCCAGATCGCGTTGCTTCGGTCCGCGCCAGGCCGCGCCCATGCAGAACCGGGAAGCGCCGTTCTCCTTCGCCGATCTGGCGGCCTTCACGACTTCCTCCACCGACATCAACGCCTGGTTTTCGACGCCGGTGTGATAGCGGGCCGCCTGCGGACAATAGCCGCAATCCTCCGGACAGCCTCCCGTCTTGATGGACAGCAGCGTGGACAACTGCACTTCGTTCGGGGCGAAATGCCTGCGATGCACCTGCTGGGCCTGGTGGACCAGGTCACCAAAAGGCAAATCGAGCAACGCCTCGATCTCGTTTAGGGTCCAGGCCTTGTTTTTTGCGGGAAGCTGGGCTGCCGGGGACAGCGTCACGGTATCGGGCATGATGTCGATTGCGAATGAAGCAACGGCTTGATCGGGTTGAGACCATGTTCAGGGAAGCCCCGGAACTTGTCAAATATTGGCTACAGGGTTTTTGACAACTGCCTGGCCGTCGCGCGCCGGTTGCTGGCGCCGGCCTGCGCGCTGTGCGGTGATTCAGCCGGCGTTGACGGCTTGTGCCCGGGTTGCCGCGCTGCCTTGCCCAGGCTTCCGTCGGCACGCTGCCCGATTTGTGCGCTACCCAATCCGACTTCCGAACCCTGCGGACGCTGCCTGGCCAGGCGGCCGGCATTCGACCATGTGGTCTGTGCCCTGAGCGACCAGTTTCCGGCAAATGCACTGATCCTTGGCCTCAAGTATCGGGCCGGGCTGGCGTGCGCGCGCCCG
>DASVNF010000229.1:0-6216 GCA_036384015.1 Burkholderiales bacterium | reverse complement strand
GACAGCGGCACCCTTCGCGCTATGGGCCATGCTTTTGGCGTCGGACTTCACCCGATCGGCGGTGCTCTCGGCGGCATGTACCCCTGCAACAGACAGGCACAGTGCAACAGTGGCTATCGTGTATTTCATGTTCGGAATCCTCGCTAGGCAATGTACTAATTTAGAACCACTTCCGCGCGAACAGTTCCTGCCCGTTCGTGCCGCGCGGTCAGTTTGACGGATTGGCCGCGCAAGCCGCTTACCACCCATTCCACCTTCAGCCGGTCGTCCGTTTCGTCCGCGCTCGTTCCCGCCCAGGTGTTGGCCGCCGCCGGCTTGTAGGCGCGACCCTCGAGCTGGTCCAGTTCTTCGCGCGGGCTGCCCGTTTCCAGCCTCGCGCCTTCCGGCAAGTCGATCTCGCAGACGACGCCGCGGCAGAATTTTTTCTGCCGCGCCGTTTTCGTGACGTAGCTCGGCAGCCAGCCGCTGTTCAGCACGATCAGACGGATGCGCCATGCGGCCTTGCCGACTGGTGTGGCCGAGGCTTCCAGGATTTCCAGTTTGGGGGAAATCAGCGCGTGCCAGGTGAGCCAGCGGGAGAACGGCGCAATCTCCTTCTCCAGCAGATGGTGCGGGGGATTGGTCCAGGTGTAGAGGCTGTTCCAGCCTCCCAGTTCTATCCTGCCGAGCTGCGGATGATCGAACTCGTACCAGTCGACGAAGCCCTTGCCCTTGAGCGCATCGTCATTCCACCGCATCAGCTTCAGGTCATCCTCGGCCGGATGTTCGCGGTACCAGTCGATGTATTTGTAGTCCGTGATGCCGGCCTGCCGCTGCGGACTCCAGAGCTCCACCGTCCAGGCGAACACGCCGCGATGGTCATACATCCAGGAGTCGAAATCGCCGGTGATGACTTCCTTCGGGTGGTAGCGGAAGTCGTGATAGGTGGAAACGGCCGGGTACCCGGTGATTTCAGTGCCTGTCTCGCCGATCCGCCTGTAGGTCCACAGGTCTTCCGGCGTCATTTGCTCATCGGCGAGATTTGAATAGGGCCGCAACAGAACGCCGCTGTAGGTGTGGAACGCCACTGCCCCGGTGATGTTCGGATGCCGCGCGATGAACCCGGTGACGGCCGCGATTTCCGGCTCCGACGTAGGGAAGGGACCGGCGCCAGCCTGTTCGTTTTCGGTTCGCCAGTACGCCGGAAAGTTGCGATTGAGATCGAGCCGCTCCTTGCGCGCCTGGAGCCGGATCGTGCTGCCGTCATAACGGTCGATGCGGCCTTCAGGCAGAAGCCGATAGTATTTTCCGCCGGTTTCGACCGGGTCGCGGCGCACCAGGATGCGGGGATCCTGCCTGGACGGCTTCCACGCGCCATTCGGATCCACTATGCGCATGGACAGGATGCGACCGTCGCCATCGACGTCTTCGCGAACCAGCCCGCCGACCGGCTCCTCGTCGTAGGGGTAGGGGCGGGTGCTGGAACGTATGATCCGCGGCACGTCGGCCAGCGCCCATTCGGCGCCGTCCGGATTCACGCGCGGGCAGACATAAAAGACACGCGTATCCAGGCAGCGCGTCACCTCCGGATCCTTGCCGTATGCGGAGATCAGGCGATGCAGCAGGTGCAGGCAGGCCATCGAACCGGCCAGTTCTGAAGCATGGATGTTGCCGTCGACCCAGAAGGCGGGTTTGTCCGTATCGGGACCGGTCTTGTAGTTGGTGACGCGCATGACGAAAATGTCGCGGCCCTCGTAGCTCTTCCCCACCGGTTCCAGCCTGACCAGCTCCGGATGCGCGCCGGCCCAATCGGTCAGGAAGCGGACCAGGTCGGCGTAGCGGTAGTAAGTGTCGAAGCGGATATTGCTCATGAGGCGGTGCGAACCGGGACGTCCAGGGCGGTCATGGCAATTTGTCCGAAGCGGGCTGGGCGGGAAAATCGACGCGCTTGATGAAGACGACCTTGCCGTTGTCGTTTTTCACCACGTTGTAACCGCGCACGCCTTCCCCGCTTTCGTCGAAGTTGTAGATCCCCTCCGTGCCGATGTGGCCGCGAATGCCGACTAGCGCCTTGCGCACGGCTTCCGGATCGGTGCTCTTGGCGTTGTTCATCGCGAGCGCCAGCAGGCTCACGGCATCGTAGGTCCATGCGGAGTAATTGTCGGCATCGATCTTGTAGCGTTCCCGGTAATTCCGGGCATAGGTCCTGGCGACGTCGTTGGCGCCCGCATTGAAGTCCGTGACGGCATAGCTGCCGTGCAGCGCGGGCCCCGCCAGTTGCATCGCAGTCTCCGATACGGTCGTCGGCGAGCCGACCCAGGCGGGTCGCACGCCAAGCTGCGCGAGTTGCTTGGCGAATATGCCCTGGTCGCCGGAGAAGGGAATGTATGTGCCGATGACTTCCGGATTGGCGCGCTTGATCGCCAGGACGACGGGCGTGAAATCCACCGTATTGTTGGTGAACCCCTGTACCAGCACCGGCTCGATGCCGAATTTCTTCAGTTCCGCCGTCAGCGCCTTCATGCCGCCGTTGCCGAACGCATCGGTGGAATGGATGATCGCCCACTTCTTCAGCTTCAAGTCGTTCACGCCGAAATCGGCGATCACTTTCGAGGAGTAAAGATCGTTCGGCCGGCAGCGGAACACCCAGCGGTTGTTCACCCGGGTCAGGCTCGGGTCGGTGCCGCCGATCATCACGGGAATGCCGGCCTTGGCTATCGACGGCGAGGCCGCCTGGATCTGCGTGCTGCGGATGGGGCCCACCACCACCGGGATATCCTTGCGGGAAAACAGCCTGGTGAAAGCCAGCACCGCACCCGGATTGCTTCCCTGGCTGTCTTCGACATGCAGTTCGACGTGGCGGCCGAGCACGCCGCCCGCCTTGTTGATGTCCTCGATCGCCAGCCTGGCGCCGTTGACCGTGTAAATGCCGGCCTCGGCCGCCGCGCCGGTTATTTCCGCGACCAGGCCGATCCGGATCGGATCGGCCGCGCGCGCGCCCGCGATGAATGCGGCGCAAAGGACCAGCAGGGAAATTCCTCGCGTCATGGCCTGCCGCTCACTAGCGAAGGTTGCCAAGGACCGGATGGGGCTTGTAAGGCTCGGCCAGTGCCTCCAGTTCCGCCGCATCCAGTTTTACGGACAGCGCTCCCACCGCATCCTCGAGGTGCTGCATTTTTGTTGCGCCGACGATGGGCGCGCTCACTCCGGGCTGCTGCAGCAGCCACGCCAGGGCGATCCGGGCATTTGGCAAGCCGCGTTTGTTGGCGATTTCGGTCACGCGCGCGACCACTTCGAAGTCGGAGTCTTCGTAATACATGTCGTGGGCGAAGTCGTCGCTTTTCGCCCGCGTGGTCGCGCCCCAGTTCTCCTTCGTCCGGTTGCCCGCGAGGAAGCCGCGCGCCAGCGGGCTCCACGGGATCAGGCCGACGCCCTGATCGATGCACAGAGGGTTCATCTCGCGTTCTTCCTCGCGGTAGACCAGGTTGTAATGGTTCTGCATGGTGACGAAGCGCGAGTAACCGTTCGCTTCGGCGATGTGCTGCATCTTGGCAAATTGCCAGGCGTACATGGAGGACGCGCCGATATGGAGCGCCTTGCCGGCCTTGATCACATCGGTCAGCGCTTCCATGGTTTCCTCGATCGGGGTATGGCGGTCGAAGCGGTGAATCTGGTAGAGGTCGACGTAGTCGAGGTCCAGCCGGCGCAGGCTGTCGTCGATGGCGTGCAGGATGTGCTTGCGCGACAGGCCGCGCTGATTCGGATCCCTGCCCATCGGATTGAAGACTTTGGTGGCCACGACGACCTTGTCGCGCGCGACGGACAATTCCTTCAGCGCGCGGCCGAGGACGATTTCGCTTTCCCCGTCGGAATACATGTCCGCGCTGTCGAAGAAGTTGATGCCCAGTTCGAGCGCCCGCTTGAAAAACGGCTTCGACGCATCGTAGTCGAGCACCCAGTCGCGCCACTTCGACGAGCCGTAGCTCATGCAGCCAAGGCAGATGCGGGACACCTTGAGGCCGGTCGTGCCGAGATTCGCGTACTCCATCAGGTTTCTCCCCCGAACCGATTCAGCCCAGGAACTCGGCAAGGATGCGGTTGAATTTGGCCGGGTTCTCCATGAACATGAAATGGCTGCCGCCTTCCTCGGAGGTGAAGATCTCGATGCGCGAACCGGGAATCTGGCTTTGAATCCATTGCTGCGAGGCGGGAGTGAAGAAGCTCGCCGTGCCGCCGTATATGAGGGTCGGCACACTGATGCGCGGAATGGTATCGCGCCAGTCCTGCACGCAATGGTCCGCCAGCAGCTTGGCCGCGGACGCCCGTGGAAACTTGAGATTCTCCTGCTTGCCGAGTTCTGGATCGGGATGCATATTCATGGCTCCTCCTTTGGGCGGGATCGTATTCCCGGGAAGGGTGCGGCCGCAGTCGGTTGACGCGAATAGTATGTCGCCGCCGCAGGCATCCGCCAAGCGGCGCTGCATCAATCGGCGGATCATGACACGCAGCATCGGCGCCTGGCGCGGAACGTTGCCGAACCGGTTTGGCGCATCGTGGCCGACTCCGGCGGATTCAGGCGACCGCGGCGATTGGCGGCTGTTCGATTTCCGTCGCCTGCATCGCTTCCAGCAGCAATTCCGGGCGGTTTGCCGACAGCAGCGACGCATCGGACAACATGCGCCGCCAGACGCGCGCGTTCGGGCGGCCGTGATACAGCCCGAGCATGTGGCGCACGATTGCACGCAGGGGCGTGCCGGCGGCAACTTCGTGCCGGGCGTAGGCAAGCATGGCCTCGACGATTGCCGCGCGCTGCTGCAGCGGCTCGCCGAAGATCCGGGCGTCGGCCAGTGCCAGGATGTAGGGATCGTGATAAGCAACCCGTCCCAGCATGACGCCGTCGGCGTGCTGGAGATGCGCCAGCGCTTTTTCGATCGTGTCCACACCGCCGTTGACCACGATGCGCAGCTCGGGAAAGTCCTTCTTCAGCCGGTACGCATAGTCGTACTTGAGCGGCGGTATTTCGCGATTGTCCTTGGGCGAGAGACCCTTCAGCACCGCGTTGCGGGCGTGCACCAGGAACGTCGAACAGCCGGATCGCGCCACCGTTTCCACGAAGCGGCGGGCAAAATCGTATTCCTCGACCGAATCGATGCCCAAGCGGTGCTTCACCGTGACGGGTGTGGCTACAGCATCGCGCATCGCTTTCACGCAATCGGCGACCAGTTGCGGCTCGGCCATCAGGCAGGCGCCGAAGGCGCCGTGCTGCACGCGCTCCGAGGGGCAGCCGCAATTGAGGTTGATCTCGTCGTAGCCGTAGCGCTCGCCGAGCCTGGCGCAATGGGCCAGGTCGGCCGGTTCCGAACCGCCGAGCTGGAGCGCAACCGGATGTTCGGCCTCGTGAAAGCGCAGGTGGCGATCGACGTCCCCGTGGATCAGGGCGCCACCGGTGATCATCTCGGTATAAACCACTGCGTGCCGCGAAAGGCGCCGGAAGAAATAACGACAGTGCCGGTCCGACCAATCCATCATCGGCGCAGTGCAAAGCCGGTGCGACACCGGTTGCGACATCGGTATTCCTATCTGCAGTTGCCCGCGCAGTTGATGACGCGTTCGGCGCAGCTGATCCTGCCCAGCTGCCCGCCCAGCTCCGCATAAGTGTCGCCGCCGATGTGCTGAACGCGGGCGCCATTGCATTGATACTCAGAGGTCACGAAGTAGGGCTCGGTGATCCAGTTCGCGTTCAGGCACCCCGGCGAGCCGATCCCGAAACGCACGCCCACGCGGTAGGTGGCGCATAGCAGGCCCACGTGCTTGACCCATCCATTCACCTGGAAGTCGCCGTCCTTGTTGAGCCAGGCTTTGGTTTCCTCGATGCGAAAATCGAAATCCAGCCGGTTGACGCGGGGAGGCGAATCCAGTGAATAGGTGGGTGCTGCCGTGGCGGTCACGCCGCGGTCGCCGGGTTCCAAGTCCTGGTCCGCTGCGAGGACCAGGCCGGCGAAGACCGTGCCGGCGGCTACGATTGCCGTGAAGCGTTTCATCGAAGATGCCCTGATTGCGATGAAACCATCATAGCCTGATTCGACCAATAAAAAAGGCGCACCGGAGTGCGCCATTTTGAGCAAGAGGGGAAAGGTCAAAGGTGAAAGGTTGAAGTGAGAAACCTTTGGCCGGGCTTGAACGGCCTCGGAACTTGCTCGTACCTCGAACCTTTCACTTCATACCTGTAGTTCTAGC
>DASVNF010000228.1:0-6644 GCA_036384015.1 Burkholderiales bacterium | reverse complement strand
AAGCTCGGACGCAGCGGTTATCCCCGGCTGGTGAGTTTCGGCAGCCTGTCGAAGCGCTCCAACGTGCCGGGCATGCGTTCGGGATTCGTTGCCGGCGACGCGGAAATCCTGAAGAAATTTCTGCTGTATCGCACCTACCACGGCAGCGCCATGGGCACAGCGATCCAGGCGGCAAGCGCCAGGGCCTGGCAGGACGAGGGGCATGTCCGCGACAACCGCCGCCTGTACCGGGAGAAATTCGACAAGGTTGTGGCCATTCTCTCGGAAGTCATTAACGTGTCCTTGCCCGATGCCGCCTTCTATCTCTGGCTGCGCACGCCCATCGACGATACGGAATTCGCTAAACGCTTGTTCGAACAATATAATGTGTCTGTTGTGCCGGGCAGCTACCTGGCCCGGGAGGCGCGAGGGGTGAATCCGGGCAGGAATTTCGTGCGCATCGCCCTGGTGGCCCCGCTCGAGGAATGCGTGGAAGCGGCCCAGCGCCTCAAACAGTTTTACGCTCAACTCTTGCAAGGGAAAAACAAGAATGACGGATCTGCAGTCGGTCATCGAGAAAGCGTTCGATAACCGAGCCAATATCTCGCCGAAGAACGCCGAGCCCGCAGTCAAGGAAGCCGTTGCCGAAGCCATCAGCGGGCTTGATGCCGGCAAACTGCGCGTCGCGGAAAAGTCCGGCTCGGACTGGACCGTGCGCCAGTGGCTCAAGAAAGCCGTCTTGCTGTCTTTTCGGCTCGAGGACAACCATGTCGTCCGCGACGGCTACACCAACTACTTCGACAAGGTCCCGGCGAAATTCGCGGACTATGGCGATGCGGATTTCCGCGCGGGAGGCTTTCGCGTCGTGCCCAATGCCGTCGTGCGCCGCGGCTCGTTCATCGCCAGGAACGTGGTGCTCATGCCCTCGTTCGTAAACATCGGCGCCTACGTCGATGAAGGTACCATGGTCGATACCTGGGCGACGGTGGGTTCCTGCGCCCAGATCGGCAAGAACGTGCATCTGTCGGGCGGCGTGGGCATCGGCGGCGTGCTGGAGCCGGTGCAGGCCAACCCGACGGTGATCGAGGACAATTGCTTCATCGGCGCCCGCTCGGAAGTCGTCGAAGGCGTCATCGTCGGCGAAGGCTCGGTGATATCGATGGGCGTCTACATCGGCCAGAGCACCAAGATATTCAACCGGGAGACCGGTGAAACGACTTACGGGCGGATCCCCCCCGGTTCGGTCGTGGTGTCCGGCAACCTGCCCTCGGCGGATGGGAAGTACAGCCTTTACTGCGCCGTCATCGTCAAGCAGGTCGACGCCAAGACCCGCGCAAAGACCAGCATCAATGAGCTCCTCCGTGGCATCTAGCTTCTGGAGCCCGCAGATCGTGCCGTGCGGATCGGCATGACCGTCTAATCGATCGAGGCAACCATGTTCCTCACCCCGCTGTTCAAGCTGATGGCCGAAAAGCAGGCTTCCGACCTGTTCATTTCCGCCGGCGCGCCGGTCTCCATCAAGATCCTCGGCAACATCATGCCTGTCAACGCGCAGATGATCGATCCGGAGACCGCGCGCAAGATCGCATACGAGATCATGACCGACAAGCAGGTGCGCGAGTTCGAGGAAACCATGGAGATGAACTTCTCCTACGTGGTTCCCGACACGGGGCGCTTCCGCGTCAACATCTTCCGCCAGCGCGGCAACGTCGCCATGGTGGTGCGTTTCCTGAAGAGCGGCACGCCGGGCATCGACAAGCTCAAGCTGCCCGCCGTCCTCAAGGAACTGGTCATGGAAAAACGCGGCTTCATCGTCGTCGTGGGCTCCACCGGCTCGGGCAAGTCGACCACCCTTGCAGCGATGATCGAGCACCGCAACGCGCTCAAGGCCGGCCACATCCTGACCATCGAGGATCCGATGGAGTTCGTGTTCCGCAACGACAAATGCGTGATCAACCAGCGCGAGGTCGGCACGGACACCCGGTCCTACGAGAACGCGCTGGTCAATGCGATGCGCGAAGCTCCCGACATGATGATGATCGGCGAAATCCGCGACCGCCAGACCCTGCAGCACGCCCTGCTCTACGCCCAGACCGGCCACTTGTGCATTTCCACCCTGCACGCGAACAACAGCTATCACGCGCTGAATCGCATCATCAATTTCTTTCCCTACGAAGCCCGCACCTCGCTGCTGTCGGACCTGGCCATCAGCCTGCGGGCGATCATTTCCCAGCGCCTGGTAAAAGCCAACGACGGCACGCTGGTTGCCGCGGTCGAGGTCATGCTCAATACCAAGCACGTGGCCGAGCTCATCAAGAAGGGCGAGATCGACCAGATCAAGGACGCGATGGAGCAAAGCCTCTCGCCGGGTTCCAAGACCTTCGAGCAGGCGCTGTTCGAGCTGTTCATGTCGGGCACGGTGGCCAAGGAAGAAGCGCTGAAGAATTCCGATTCGGCGACCAACCTGTCCTGGCTCATCAACAACTACGAGCAGAAGGCGGCCGGCAAGCTTGGCGACAGCCCGACCAGCCGGATCTCGATCAAGCCCGGCGGCGGCTATTCGCTGAGCGAGATCAAGCTGAACATGGACACCGACAAGAAGTGAGCCCGCGACCTGGCGGCCGGTTCTGATGCCGGATTCCACAACCGTCTCCGCGGCAACCTTCGACCTGGCGCGTGAGCTGATCTCGCGCGGTTCCGTCACGCCCAACGACGCCGGCTGCCAGGAAGTCCTGCGGCAGCGCCTGGTTCACGTCGGCTTCGTGGCCGAGCCGATGCGCTTCGGCAGCGTCGACAATCTCTGGATACGCCGGGGCAAGACGGCGCCGCTCGTGTGCTTTGCCGGCCATACCGATGTCGTGCCGACCGGTCCCCTCGACCAGTGGCTGTCGGATCCTTTCAAGCCGGACGTGCGCGACGGCGTCCTCTATGGACGCGGTGCCGCCGACATGAAGTCCTCGATCGCGGCGTTCGTCACGGCGACCGAGCGGTTCGTGACCGAGCATCCGGACCATGCGGGCTCCATTGCCCTGCTCATCACTTCCGACGAGGAAGGCATTGCCACGGAAGGCACGGTAAAGGTAGTCGAAAAGCTGAAGGCGCGGGGCGAAGTGCTCGACTATTGCATCGTCGGCGAGCCGTCCTCGGTGGAGCGCCTTGGCGACACCATGAAGAACGGCCGCCGGGGATCGCTGTCCGGCGAGCTGCTCGTGCGGGGCGTCCAGGGGCACATCGCCTATCCCCAACTGGCCCGCAACCCCATCCACCTGTTCGCGCCGGCGCTGGCCAAACTCGCCGCGACGGAGTGGGATGAAGGCAACGAATACTTTCCGCCAACCACATGGCAGGTGTCCAACATTCATGCCGGCACCGGCGCCAACAACGTGATCCCCGGCGAACTGCGGGTGTCCTTCAATTTCCGGTTTTCCAGCGTCAGCAGCGTCGAATCGCTCAAGCACCGCGTCCACACGATCCTCGACCACTGCGGGTTCGACTACCAGCTCGACTGGTGGCTGTCGGGGAATCCCTTCATCACCCCGCGCGGCAGGCTGGTGGACTGCCTGAGCCGGGCGGTCGAAGCCGAGCTGGGCTGGCGCCCGGAACTGTCCACCAGCGGCGGGACATCGGACGGGCGGTTCATCGCGCAGATCTGCCCCGAGCTGGTCGAGCTCGGTCCGATCAACTCGTCGATCCACAAACTGAACGAGCACATCGCGCTGGCTGACCTGGATGCGCTGTCGCGCATCTACCAGCGGGCGCTCGCCGACCTGCTGCTGGATGTTCGCTGACGCCGCGGGGCATTTGCGCACGCTGCGCGACTGGCTGCGCTTTGCCGTCAGCCGGTTCAACGCGGCCGGGCTCGCCTATGGCCAGGGCAGCACCAACGCCTACGACGAAGCCGCCTACCTCATCCTGCACACCCTGCACCTGCCGCCGGACCGCCTCGAGCCGTTCCTGGATGCCGTGCTGACACCGCCCGAAGCCCAGGCGATCGCGGACGTGTTGCGCAGGCGGATAGACGAACGGATCCCGGCCGCCTATCTCACCAACGAAGCCTGGCTGGGCGATTTCCGCTTTTACGTGGACCGGCGCGCCATCGTGCCCCGTTCGTTCATCGCGGAGCTGTTGCCCGACGGCCTCGAACCCTGGCTTGGCGCCATCAACGTGAAACGGGCACTCGATCTGTGCACGGGCTCGGGCTGCCTGGCCGTGTTGCTGGCGCATGCATTTCCCGAAGCACAGGTGGATGCGACGGAGCTGTCGGCCGATACCATCGAGGTCGCCAGAAGGAACGTCGCCGACTACGCGCTCGAAGAACGGGTCCATCTGCACCGGGGCGACTTGTTTGCCGGCCTGCGCGGACCTTACCAGCTGATCATCTCCAACCCACCGTACGTTAACGCGGAGTCGATGGCCCGCCTGCCGGCGGAGTTTCGCGCGGAACCACAAGCCGCGCTGGCCGCCGGTGAGGATGGCCTGGATGTCGCGCGCCGCATCCTGGCGGAAGCGGGATCGCGGCTGACGAAAGACGGCGTGCTGGTGGTGGAAGTAGGCCACAACCGGGAGGCGCTGGAACAGGCCTTCCCGGATCTGCCGTTTACCTGGCTCGAGACTTCGGGCGGTGACGGTTTTGTGTTCCTGTTGAACGGCGCGGCGCTGCGGGCTCGCTGACTTCGTCGTCCTCGGGCGCCGGACTGCCCACCCAGTCCAGCAGCATCTTGATATCCGCTTCCTTGAGTTCGATCCAGGCGCCCCGCTTCAGGCGCGGCGGCAGGTCGACGATCCCGAAGCGCACGCGCATCAGGCGGCTCACCTGGATGCCCAGGGCTTCGAACATCCGGCGTACCACCCGGTTGCGGCCCTCCTTGAGCATCACCCGGTACCAGCGATTGCGCCCTTCCCCGCCCTGGTCGTCCACCTGCTCGAACCGCGCATCGCCATCGGACAGGCGCACGCCTTTTTTCAGTTCCGCGATTTGCAGCGGCGTCAGCGCGCCGAACAGGCGCACGGCATATTCGCGCTCCACTTCGAACCGCGGGTGCATCAGGCGGTTGGCCAGTTCGCCCGAAGTCGTGAATATGAGCAACCCGCCGGTATTGAAATCCAGCCGGCCGATGGCCAGCCACTTGGCGCTCCGGATCACCGGCAGGTTCTCGAACACGCTGCGGCGGCCGGCAGGATCGTCGCGGCTGACGATTTCACCCTCCGGCTTGTGATAGAGGATGACGCGCGGCAGGCGCGTCGTGACCTTGAATTTGATCTGGCGGCGGCCGACCTGGATCATGTCCTCGGTCGTCACCCGCGAGCCAAGCGTAGCTACCGCGCCGTTGACCTTGACCTTGCCGGTCTTGATGATCTCTTCCATGGCGCGGCGCGAGCCCAGTCCCGCCTGCGCCAGTACCTTCTGCAGTTTCTGCGAGCGATCGACCGGTGCGGCGGCCGGCGCAGCCGGCGGCTTGGGCGGCCGCCGGCCGCCGTTTCCGGAATTCCTGCGCTGCCCCTTTGCGACCGCGGGCGTGCTTTTCGGGGTGCGCCGGGGCGAGGCGCGGCGTGGCTTGGACGCCTCGGGAGCGGTGGCAGCCATCTCTACGTGAGTCTCCGCTCGATGACTGCCTGCGCCAGCGTGCCACTATCGACGTGTTCCAATTCCCCTCCCACCGGCAATCCCCTCGCGATTCGCGTCACTTTCATTCCCCGCGGCGTCAGCAGCTCGCCGATGTAATGGGCCGTCGCCTCTCCCTCGACCGTGAAATTGGTCGCAAGGATGGTTTCCGTTACCGTGCCATCCATCGCCCGCTTGACCAGGCGGTCCAGGTGGATGTCCTTCGGCCCGATGCCATCAAGGGGCGACAGGCGTCCCATGAGCACGAAGTAGTGGCCGTTGAACACCTGCGCCTGTTCCATCATCAGCAGATCGGCCGGCGTTTCCACGACGCACAGCATCGCATGATCCCGGCGCGGCGACCTGCACAATTCGCAGACCTCTTCCTCGGTGAAATTATTGCAGCGCTCGCAGTGGCGCACCAGCGAAACCGCCTGCGCGAGCGCATTCCCCAGGCGCTTCGCGCCCGGATGGTCCCGCTGCAGCAGATGGAAGGCCATGCGCTGCGCCGACTTCGGCCCGACACCGGGCAGGCAGCGCAGGGCTTCGATCAGTTCTTCGAGACTCGACGGGGTCTTCATCGGTGACTGGTGACTAGTGTTTGGTAACCCGGGAAAAAGCGGTTCAAGCAGTTTAGTCCTTTGCCAATCACCAATTGCGAATCACCAATCATCCAATTGCCGTTTATCAGAATGGCAATTTCATCCCCGGCGGCAGTCCGAATCCGGAGGTCAGCGAGCCAATTTTCTCCTGGGTGGCGGCCTCGACCCGGCGCACGGCATCGTTCATGGCCGCCGCAACCAGGTCTTCCAGCATGTCCTTGTCGTCGCCCATGAGGCTGGGATCGATGCTGACCCGCTTGACGTCGTGGCGGCCGGTCATCAGCACCTTGACCATGCCGGCCCCCGCCTGTCCCTCGACTTCCATCAAGGCGATTTCTTCCTGCGCCTTTTTCAGGTTCTCCTGCATCTGCTGGGCCTGCTTCATCAACCCCGACAACTGTCCCTTCATCATGGTTCTGTCCTTTACTCAATCGGCTTGATCGTGGAATCGTTCACTCGCG
>DASVNF010000227.1:0-27554 GCA_036384015.1 Burkholderiales bacterium | reverse complement strand
TATCCCGTTCCTCCGCTATCCGCGCCGCATGGAGTCAAAGAATTCCGCATTGTTCTTGGTACCCCGCAGCTTATCGACAAAAAATTCAGTCGCTTCCAGCTCGTCCATGGGATCGCGCGCGGACTCGTTACTGCCGCAGGCAGCCGTTTGCGGGCAGCGCGCGTCTTATCCCGTTCCTCCGCTATCCGCGCCGCATGGAGTCAAAGAATTCCGCATTGTTCTTGGTACCCCGCAGCTTATCGACAAAAAATTCAGTCGCTTCCAGCTCGTCCATGGGATAAAGCAGTTTGCGGAGCACCCAGATCTTCTGCAGGATGTCCTTCTCGATCAGCAATTCCTCGCGGCGCGTGCCGGAGCGATTGACGTTGATCGACGGGTAAATCCGCTTCTCGGCCATGCGCCGGTCGAGGTGGATTTCCATGTTGCCGGTACCCTTGAATTCTTCGTAGATCACATCGTCCATGCGCGAGCCGGTATCGATCAGCGCGGTGGCGATGATCGTCAGCGAGCCGCCTTCCTCGATGTTGCGCGCCGCGCCGAAGAAGCGCTTGGGCCGCTGCAGCGCGTTGGCGTCCACGCCGCCCGTCAGCACCTTGCCGGAAGCCGGGACCACGGTGTTGTAGGCGCGCGCGAGCCGCGTGATCGAATCGAGAAGGATGACGACGTGCTTCTTGTGCTCGACCAGGCGCTTGGCTTTTTCCAGCACCATTTCGGCGACCTGCACGTGGCGGGTCGCGGGTTCGTCGAACGTCGACGACACGACTTCGCCCTTCACCGAGCGCTGCATTTCCGTCACTTCCTCGGGGCGTTCGTCGATCAGCAGCACGATCAGGTAGACGTCGGGGAAATTGGCGGCGATGGAATGCGCGATGTGCTGCAGCATCACGGTCTTGCCGCTTTTCGGGCTGGCGACCAGCAGGCCGCGCTGGCCCTTGCCGATGGGGGCAATGATGTCGACGATGCGGCCAGTGAGGTTTTCTTCGGACTTGATGTCCCGCTCCATGGTGAACTGTTCGGTGGGAAACAGCGGAGTCAGGTTTTCGAACAGGATCTTGTGCTTGGAATTCTCGGGCGGCTCGCCGTTGACCTTGTCGACTTTCACCAGGGCGAAGTAGCGTTCCCCGTCCTTCGGCGTCCTGATCTCGCCCTCGATCGAATCGCCGGTATGCAGGTTGAACCTGCGAATCTGCGAGGGGCTGACGTAGATGTCGTCGGGTCCGGCCAGGTAGGAAGTATCGGGACTTCGCAGGAATCCGAATCCGTCGGGCAGGACTTCCAGGGTTCCTTCGCCGAATATGCTTTCGCCCCGTTTGGCCTGATTCTTCAGCAGCGCGAAGATCAGGTCCTGCTTGCGCATCCGGTTGGCGTTTTCGATTTCGTTGGTCGTTGCCATCTCCACGAGTTCGGTGACGTGGAGGTTTTTGAGGTCGGACAAATGCATAGGGGAGGGCCTACAGGGTGTGAACAAGGGAAAGCTTGGGGAGAAGCTGAGGCGGGAAGGGACCTTACCCGCCACCGGCCGCAAACGCTTTATTGGGTGCGCCTGCTGACCAGTACGGGGGCTAGCCTAGAACACTTTAGATGTTGCTGTCAATAAATGCCGTCAACTGGGATTTCGATACGGCGCCGACCTTGGTCGCCTCGATATTTCCGTTCTTGAAGATCATCAGGGTCGGGATGCCGCGAATGCCGTACTTGGGCGGCGTGCCCTGGTTCTCGTCGATGTTGAGCTTGGCGATTTTCAGGCGGCCGCCGTATTCCTTGGCCACTTCATCGAGAATCGGCGCGATCATCTTGCACGGTCCGCACCATTCGGCCCAATAGTCCACCAGCACGGGAACCTGTGACTGGAGTACCTCCGGCTCGAAGGAGTCGTCGGTGACATGATGTATTTGCTCGCTCATATGAGGATTGCCTCGAGGTATTGAAAAGGGGTTTGCCGCTGAACAGCCGCTGTCCGGACGGACTGCGATTCGATATGTGAGACCTATGCTAGCGAAAAAGATTTCGAAAGGGAAGTCGCCGTGCCTCCAACGAAATTCTCTTCAATTTCATATGCATATTCGGAATGCCGACGGCGTGTACGCAGGATTTGCGCCGGCTTTTTGCTAGAATGCCGCCCTTGAGCCTGCGTTCATGATCCGCATCCGTCAAGCCGCGCACATATAGATAGGCGAAGGCGGTATTGGCATTCCGTAGTTTCTTGTGATCCGGCCAGGCGCGTTTTCCAGGATAAGGGAACCATGACGTACGTCGTAACCGAGAGTTGCATCAAGTGCAAATACACCGACTGCGTGGACGTCTGCCCGGTCGACTGCTTCCGCGAGGGACCGAACATGCTGGTGATCGATCCCGACGAATGCATCGATTGCACGCTCTGTGTGGCGGAGTGCCCGGTGGAAGCCATCTACGCTGAGGACGACGTGCCGGAGAACCAGCGTGCGTTCCTGCAACTGAACGCGGAGCTGTCCAAGGTCTGGCCGACGATCACGGAAAAGAAAGACGCGCCCGCCGACGCCGACGACTGGAAGGACAAGAGCGACAAGGTCGATCTGCTGGATCGCGGTTGAATGAAACCCTGCCACTGCCGGACAGGCTGCGCGGCATTCGACTGATCGGGTCGCCGTCTCTACAACGCCATGGCCGAAGGCGCGGAACTTCCCGATATCGGCAAGCCCGAGTTGTTCTCGGTGTTGGCGGGTGACCACGCCGCCAGCACCACGGTAGTCACTCCCAATCGGCGTCTCGCGCATGAGCTGACGCGCGAATTCAGTGAAGCACAGCAACAACTCGGCCTCCAGGCCTGGCAGACGGCCGATATCCTGCCCTTCGGCGCGTTCGTAGAACGGCTCTACGAAGACGCGCTGTACTCCGACGCGGCGCCGCGGCTTCCGCTTCTCCTGGCGCCCGTGCAGTCCTGGGAGCTCTGGCAATCGGCCATTCGCGCAAGCGAATGGGGCGGACTGCTGTTGTCCCTGGCTTCCACCGCGGAAGACTGCAGCCGCGCCTGGAACCTCGTCCACGAATGGGGCATCGCCGACGCACTGGGGAAACTTCCCGGCAATGAAGACGCCCGGGCCTTCGCAGAATGGGCAGCGGCTTATGTCGAGCGCTGCAGGAAGGATCGCAGCACGGATGCCGCGCGGTTGCCGGATATGGTGGCAGGACTGCTCGGCGAATCCTTCTGTGGGAAACCCACCTCGATCGTCGCCTTCGGCTATGACGTGATGCCGCCACAGACGCGTCGCTTCCTCGATGCCTGTCTCTCGAATGGCATCGAAGTCCTGCGCTGCTCTGCGAAGGTCACCACCGCCCGGGCCGTCCGCTTCATTTACCCCTCTGCGCGCGAGGAACTCGACGCGGCCGCACACTGGGCACGTGCCCAAGTGGAAGCAGGGGTTGGGCGGGTCGGTATCGTGATTCCCGAACTCGGTGCGCGCAGGAAAGAAGTCGCACGCGTGTTCGCGCGCGTGATGGAGCCTGGGTACAACGACCCGCGCATCGTGCGCAGGACACCGCCATACAACATTTCGCTTGGTGCGCCGCTGACAGACCATGCGCTGGTGAATGCCGCGCTCGCCCTGTTGGAACTGGCATCCGAGGAGGTCGATTTCGACCACGCGAGCAAGCTGGTGCGCTCGCCCTTCCTCGGCGGCGCGGAATCAGAGTTTGCCGCCCGCGCGCGTCTCGACGCGGCGCTTCGCAGGAAGGCGCCCGCGCTCATCACGCTTGGCAAGCTGATTGCGCTCACCGAAGGCGCGCCGGCGCTGCGATCCCTATTCGAGTCCGTGTTCGCACTGACAAAGCAGGGCGCGGGCGAGCGCAGCCCGAACGAGTGGGGACGCTACTTCTCCGACGTGCTTGCCGCAGCGGGATTCCCCGGCGAGCGCGGCCTCGATTCCGACGAATTTCAGACGCTGGCGAAGTGGAACGACTGCCTTGCCGCTTTCGCGCGCCTCGAGAGGGTCGCCCCCAGGATGCCCGTCTCCCGCGCCCTTGCACGGCTGCGCCATATCTGCGCACAGACCCCGTTCCAGCCGGAGACTCCCGACGCACCGGTCCAGGTGCTCGGCATCCTCGAGTCGGCCGGGCTCGAATTCGACGGCCTCTGGGTCAGCGGCCTGACCGACGAAGCGTGGCCGCTGCCGGCGCGGCTCAATCCCTTCGTCCCGCCGGCCCTGCAGCACCGCGCCGGAATTCCCGAAGCATCGCCGGTCGCCGCGCTGGCGCAGGCAGTGCGCATCACGGCGGGCTGGCTTGGCGCGGCGCAGGAAGTCGTCGTTTCCCATCCGGCCATGGATGAAGACCGGTTGCTCATCGGCTCGCCGCTGATCGTCGACATTCCGGAAGGCGTGCCGGAAAAGACGGAGCGGGAGACTTGGCGTGACCGGATTCATGCGGCACGGCAACTCGAGTCGCTCGCCGACGGCCAGGCCCTGCCGTTGCCGACCCGTTTGCCACAGGGCGGGACGCGCATCCTCGCGGACCAGGCGGCCTGCCCCTTCCGCGCGTTCGCGCGCCACCGTCTTGGCGCCGAGGCACTCGAAGAGCCGGTGGCCGGCCCCGATGCGCGCACCCGCGGCCAGTTGTTGCATTCGCTGATGCGGGCGCTCTGGACGGAGCTCGGGGGCAGCGCAGGCCTCGCGGCGGACTGCGGCCGGGCAATCTCGAAGGCTGCCCAGGTAGCCGTCACCGAGGCGCGGCTCGACGAGCCATTCGCCGGAATGGAGCGCGCGCGGCTGGAGAAGCTGGCCCGCGAGTGGCTGGAAGTCGAGCGCACGCGTCCGCCGTTCGAGGTCGTCGCAGTGGAGCAGAAGCGCACGCTTGAAGTGGCGGGCCTGCAGATCCGCGGGCGCATCGATCGCCTGGATCGCCTCGCGTCGGGCGGCCATGCGCTCATCGACTACAAGACCGGCAAGCCAACGCCCAACGAATGGATGGGCGCGCGACCCGATGATCCCCAGCTCCCGCTATACGCTCTGGCGGCCGATGAGGACATCACTGCCGTCGCGTTCGCCAAATTGCGTACCGGCGAGATGAAATACCTGGGATTCTCCGACCGCCCCGATAGCATTCCCGGCGTCAGGGCGGCGAAGGATTGGGGCGCGTTGCTTTCCGGATGGAAAGACGAAGTCGAATCCCTCGGCGCAGCCTTCGCGGGCGGCGACGCACGCGTCGATCCCAAGAAAGGGCTGCAGACCTGCCGGTATTGCGACCTGCAGCCGCTCTGCCGGGTCTACGAGCGCATCGACGACGCCCTCGAAAGTGCGGACGCGGAGGGCGGCGATGACTGAGCCCGCGGACCGCAAGGAACGGGACACCGCGCTCGACGTGCGGCGCTCGTTCATCGTGCAGGCACCCGCGGGATCCGGGAAAACCGAACTGCTTGTGCAGCGCTATCTCCGCCTGCTGGACACGGTCGAGAAGCCGGAAGAAATCCTGGCAATCACCTTCACCAAGAAGGCAGCGGCGGAAATGCGCGCGCGGGTGATGCAGAAGCTGTCGCCCGAGTTGGCACCCCGGCTGCGCATCCAGACCATCGACGCCCTGTGCTCCGCGCTGACGAGGCAGATGCCGGTGCTGTCACGGTTCGGCGCGCAGCCGGCGGTCGCCGAGGATGCCGGCCCGCTCTATCGGGAAGCCGCCGTTCGCACGCTTGCGACGCTCACGCCGCCCGTCGCGAAATTGCTTGGGCATCTCGACAACAACCTTGCCGCGGCTGCAGGGCTGCTCGCAGTCATGCTGGAACGCCGCGACCAGTGGCTGCGGCGCACGGGTGAGGTCCCGGATCGCGCGGAACTGGAAGCCGTCCTCGTTTCAGAGCGCGATCGGCTGTTGCGCAATGCGCGCGCGTTGCATCCCGACGCATCAATCGGGCTCGCGAACACCGTCCTCACGGCCAAGGGCGAATGGCGCAAGAAACCACCTGTCGCCACGCCGGAAATGATGGCAGCGGAGGGTCTGCTCGAAGCCCTCGTGGCGCTGCGCGCGGCCCCACCCGAAAACTACGGCGAAACGCAGTGGCAGGCGCTCGAGGCAATCCTCTCCCTGCTCAAGCCCGCAGTCGCGCAACTGCTCGCACTGTTCGGCGAACGCGGAGAAGTCGATTTCACCCAGATCGCGCACGGCGCCCTGCAGGCGCTGGGTACCCCGGAGGAACCGACCGATCTGCTGCTATCCATGGACGCAAGGGTGCGCCATCTGCTGGTCGACGAGTTTCAGGACACTTCGAACTCGCAGTGGGAACTGCTGGAGCGCCTCACCGCGGGATGGGAAGCCGGCGACGGCCGTACCGTATTCGTGGTCGGCGATCCGATGCAGTCCATCTACCGGTTCCGCGACGCCCAGGTGGGATTGTTCCTGCAGGCGCGGCGGGAAGGCTTGCCTGGCATCCGCCTCGAGCCGCTGCTGCTCTCCACCAATTTCCGCTCCCAGGCGCGGCTGGTCGATTGGGTGAACCGGATCTTCCCGCACGTCCTGCCCGCCGCGGAGGACGAGGCGTCGGGCGCGGTGCCTTATTCGGCCTCCGTGGCATTCCATCCCGCGGCACATGACGAGCCTACGCTGGAAACCTTCATCGATCGCGCCGAGGAGGCGTGCCGGGTTGTCGAGCTGCTCCGGGGCGCCACCGGCAGGAAGGCGATCCTTGTGCGCAACCGCACGCACCTCGATGCCATCGTGCCGGCGCTGAAACAGACGGGAATCCGCTTTCGCGCGGTCGAAATCGAGCAGCTTGGCGAGAAGCAAGTCGTGCAGGACCTGTTCGCCCTCACGCGGGCGTTGACCCATGCGGCCGACCGGGTGGCCTGGCTTGCGCTCCTGCGTGCGCCCTGGTGCGGTCTCACGCTCGAAGAGTTCTCGGCGTTCTTCGAGGCGCGTCGCCACGAGACCGTCTGGGAATTGATGCAGCAGCAGCCGCGCCTCGAGTCGTTCTGTGACATCCTCAGGCCGGCGCTCGACGATCGCATGCGCGGCACGTTGCGTGACCGGGTCGAAGGGGTATGGCTCGCGCTGGGCGGGCCTGCGTGCGTCGAAAGTGCCACTGACCTCGAGGATGCGCAGATCTTCCTCGACGAGCTGGAGCGCCTCGAACAGGCGGGCGAGCTCGAGACGTTTGCGAGCCTCGCGGACAGCCTTGCGCGCTTGTATGCGTTGCCCGACGTCAATGCCGGGGCCGACGCAGTCGAGATCATGACCATCCACAAGGCGAAGGGCCTCGAATTCGATACGGTCATCGTGCCCGGGCTCGACCGGCGTCCGCGCGGTGGGTCGCGCCCGCTTTTCGCATGGCGCGGCCTGCCCGGTAACCGCCTCCTTCTGGCGCCCATCGACGAGACCGGCGGCGAACGGGAAGCGCTCTACAAGTACGTCCGCGCGCTCGATGCCGAAGCGGAGGACATCGAAGCGGGACGCCTGCTGTACGTCGCGGCGACACGCGCGAAGGCGCGCCTGCACTTGCTCGCCTGCGTGAAGCCGGGAGAAGACGGCGGGATCATCGCGCCGTCGCGGCGCTGCCTGCTGGGAATCGCATGGCGCGCGCTTTCGCAACAGGTCGCGACGGCTCCTGTCATGCCTGCTGGTGCCACGACGAGCCCCGTCGCGCGCAACGAGGATTTACGGCGGCTGCCCCCAGGGTTCGAGGTGCCGGAGCCGCCAGACGCGGTGACCTGGGCATTGTCGGACCAGGTGCGCGATGCCGGCGGCGGCATCGAGTTCTCCTGGGTCGGCGAGACCGCGCGCCACGTCGGGAGCGTGGTGCACCGCTGGCTGCAGCGCCTCGCCGAGGATGAGCTGCGCGGCTGGTCGCGCGTCCGCGTGGAGGGCATGCGCAAGGCGTTCCGCGACGAGCTTGCGATGCGAGGCATCCCGGAGTCCGAGCTCGATGGCGCGACGGCGCGCGTGGCCGAGGCGCTTGTCCGCACCCTCGAAGATGAGCGCGGGCGCTGGCTGCTCGGCCCGCAAGCGCAGGCACGCAACGAATATCGCGTCACGGCGTTGATAAACGGCGAGCGCCGCAGCCTGGTAATCGACCGTACCTTTGTGGACGCGCAAGGCCGGCGCCGGATCGTGGACTACAAAACCAGCGGCCACGAAGGCGCCGATGTCGAGGGTTTTCTCGATTCCGAAGAATTGCGCTATCGCGCGCAACTCGAACGCTATGCAATCGCCCTCGCTGCGGACGAGTCGAATCTTGGCCTTTACTTCCCGCTGCTGTCGGGATGGCGCGAGTGGAAGAAGGGTGGATGAGTCGCCTCGCGTCGATGGCGCCGGGGCAACGCGAACGGACCAGGAAAATGCGTGATCCAGGATGGGCCGCCGCCCAACAAGCGCACCGTGCGCAAGAAGCAGTCTCCGCCCACCGAAGGGCGGGCGGTCTGTATTCGTCTGTGCCAAGGACCTGCTTTCTTTCCGGATCGTCGGGGCCCTTCCCCGCGCCTTTTCCCAAGGACGCTGTAGTTTCCACCGGCATGACAAAACCCCATGGCGCGCCGCGCTCGCCACGTAGTTCTTGCCGAGCTTTCCACTATGAAAATTTTCTTCGGGACGGTCGTCAACCAACGACATCTTTCCCGTAGAATCCGGGCAGAAATTTGCAGGGCCCAGGGGGCCACTCGCGCCAGCGGGTGCGCATGTGCGGCCGGCGTAGAAAGATTCTCAACTTCGACGCCGCAGCCGATGAAATATATAGATAAAAAGGAAGGGGCCGCTGAGACCTCTCAAAAGGATGGTGCTGGCCCTGACGGTTTTGGGCACGGCACTCTCTGTCCATGCTGGAGCGCAGGATGCGCCCCAGGCGCCCTCTTCACCCCAGAATGAAGCGGCGGCGAAGCGTCTCCAGCGCCTCCGCGACCAGGCCGACCGCAATCCGGGCAACCAGGCCTTTCTTTTCGACTACATGCAGGCCCTCGAGGAAGCGGGCCGGGACGCGGAGCTGCTCGGGCTGCGCCCGCGCGTCGACCTTGCCACAGCGCCCGCCACCGTGCTCGCGCGCCTGGGGCGCGCCGCCAGCAACCAGAAGCAGTTCGCACAGGCCGTCGAGACGTTCCAGGCGGCACTGAAGCAGGCGCCGGAACGTACCGACATCATCGCCGGCCTGTCCTACGCACTGATCGACGCCGGCCGTCCGGCGGACGCACAGCAACTGCTCGACGGCAAACAGCGCCTGCTCGACAAGCATGTGCCGTTGCTCGAGGCTTACGCGGAGGCGCTGCGCGCCCAACGCGAGCATGCGCAGGCCCTGCTGGCTTATGAGCGCATCCTCGCCCTCGATCGCGAAAACCGCGATGCGAAGCGCAATCGCATTTTCACGGTCGCGCAACTGGGCGCGCCGCATCGCGCGCTCGAACTGGCGGCCCAGTCGCCGGGCCTGCTGTCGGAAGAAGAGCTGGTAACGTTACATGGCGAACGGACCGCCATCACGGCACGCTGGGGTATCGCGGCCGACCAGAATTCGCCCGAGCGGTTTGCCGGCACCGATGCGGCGCTTGCGGAAAACGAGAAGCTGCTGGCGACGGCAACGGCGCAGCGCCGCTTCCAGTTCGACCGTGTCGTGCTCCTGCGCAACCGCTATCGCATGCAGGAGGCCGCGCAGCTTCATGAGGACCTGGCGCGGACCGACAGCGCGATCCCGGCGTACGTCCAGATTGCCGCGGCCGATGCCTGGCTATACCTCGAGCAGCCGGAAAAGGCGCGCGACCTGTATCAGGCGGCGATCGCACAGGGCGACACGACAGCCGCCGCGCGATACGGCCTGTTCTACGCCTACAACGATGCCGAGCAGCACGCGTCGGCAATCGAACAGATCGACCACATCGTTGCGCAAACGCCCCCGAGTATCCGGGCGTACAGCCCGCTCACCATCGCCGACAATCCCGACTACGCGAGCGCGGTGGCCACGGCCGGTGCGGCACGCGGGTATCAGGATCGGCTCGCGGATGCGCAGCTTCGCCTCGAAGGCTTTCGCGACCAGGCACCGTGGAACATGGAGGGCCGCGAGAAGCTCGCCGGCCTCTACGGCGCCCGCGGCTGGCCGCGCAAGGCGGAGCAGGAGTATCAATGGATCCTCGCGGCTGAACCCCGCAATCGCTCTGCCCGCACCGGCCGCGCGGACGCGCTGCGTGAACTGCGCGACTGGCGCCCGGCGGAGGGCGAAGCGCTGGCGCTCGAGCAGGAGTATCCGGAGGACAAGCAGGTGCAGCGGGTGGCGCGCCTGTGGCGCATCCATGAAATGCGCGAACTGCGCGTGGAAGCGGGCACCGGCAGTTCGAGCGGTTCCGGCGGCCCGCTTGGCTCCCGTGAGCACCAGATCGAAAGCTGGCTTTACTCGGCGCCCTACAAGCACGATTGGCGCGCCTTCCTCCATCAGTACGACGCATCGGCCACGTTTCCCGAAGGCGATGGCCATCGCCGGCGCCTTGGCGCCGGTGCCGAGTATCGCGTGCGCGACTGGCGCGCTGCAGCGGAAGTCAGCGCCGGTTACGACGACGACACCGATGTCGGCCTGTCGGTCGACGGCGACTGGTGGATGAACGACCACTGGAATTTCGCGGCCGCTGCCGAAACGTCGACCAACGACATACCGTTGCAGGGCCGGCCATCCGGCGTGCGCGGCAAGTCGCTGCGCGTCGGCGCCACCTACCGGATGAGCGAGTCGCGGCGGTTCGCCGCCGGTGCGCAGACCATCGACTTCAACGACGGCAATCGCCGCGACATCCTCAACGCCTCGGCTTTCCAGCGCCTGATCACCGGGCCGGTATTCAAGCTCGACGGCGTCGTCGGGCTGTATACCTCGGAAAATTCCCTGGACAACGCGGTGTACTTCAATCCCGAGAGCGACTTCGCCGCGGACCTGACGTTGATCGGCGAACAACGGCTCTGGCGCCGCTACGACCGCAGCCTCCTGCACCGGCTGTACCTCACCCTCGGCACCTACCAGCAGAAGAATTTCGGCAGCGGCGAGGTGGCAGGGATCCGCTACGAGCATGAATGGAGCCTCGACGACCGCCTGGCCATCCTGTACGGAGCGCAGCGCACGATCCACCCGTACGACGGTGTTCGCGAGTACATGAACTACTACAACATCGCAGTGCGATGGATGTTCTGACCCCATGAGCCGCCGCGTCCTGACACTGATCCTGCTGCTCCTGTGCCTGCCCGGCGCGGCGCTGGCCGCCGGTTCGTACCGGGTGCTTTGCTACCACGACGTGCGGGAAGATGTGCGGGTCAATCCCGACCCGTTCGCCGTGGACGCGGCGCAACTCGTCTCGCAGTTCGCGTGGCTCAAAGAGAACGGCTACCACGTCATCGGCATGGATGACGTGATCGCCGCGCGCGAAGGGCGCAAGCCGCTGCCGGACAAGGCCGTGATGCTGACCTTCGACGACGGCTACCGCAGCGTCTACACGCGCGTGTATCCGCTGCTCAGGCTGTTCAATTATCCGGCCGTAATCGCATTGTCCGGCCACTGGCTGGATGCGCCCGCAGGGAAAACCGTCGAATACGACGGCAGGCAGGTGCCGCGGGAAAACTTCCTGTCCTGGGAGCAGATCCGGGAGATGACGGCATCGGGCCTGGTCGAGATCGCCTCGCACAGCTACGACCTGCACCGCGGCGTCATCGCCAATCCGCAGGGTAATATCGTTCCCTCCGCCGTGACGTATCGCTATGAAAACGGCGCATACGAGGAAGAGCGGGCACACCGTGAACGCGTGCAGTCCGACCTCGCGCGCAATTCGGCGCTGATCAAATCCAGGACGGGCCGTGCCCCGCGGGTGATGGTGTGGCCGTACGGACGCGACAGCGGCGATCTGATCGAAGTCGCTGGCACGCTCGGCATGCCCTACGCAATGAACCTGGCCGGCGGCAATAACAAGCCGGACGGCGATGTCGCGCGCATCCAGCGCGATCTGATCGTCCACAATCCGCCGCTTGCCGATTTCATCTCCCTGATACAGAAGGGTCCGCGACCGGAACCGCAACGGGTGGTGCATGTGGACCTGGATTACGTGTTCGACAAGGATGCCGGCCAGCTACAGAAAAATCTCGACGCCCTGGTCGATCGGGTTCGGGCATTGCGCGTAACGACGGTTTACCTGCAGGCGTACTCCGATCCGGACGGCAACGGCCAGGCATCGGCGCTGTATTTTCCGAACCGACACTTGCCGGTGCGCGCCGATCTGTTTTCGCATGTCGCATGGCAGCTGCATACCCGGGCGCTCGCCGACGTCTATGCGTGGATGCCGGTCCTGGCGTTCGAGCTGCCTTCCGGCAACCCGGTGGCGGAGCTTGTCGTGCAGTCGGCCGATCCGGATGCGCCGGCATCGGGACGCTACCGGCGCCTGTCGCCGTTCAGCGCCGAAGTCCGCGACATCATCGGCGAGATCTACGAGGATCTGGCACGACAGGCGCGCATCGACGGCCTGTTGTTCCATGACGACGCGACGCTCGACGATTTCGAAGACGTGAGCCTTTCCGGCAAGCAGGCGCTGGCCGAATGGGGCCTGCCACTGACGGCAGAGGCCATCCGTTCCGATCCCGTCCTGCTGGACAGCTGGACCGCCCGCAAGAGCGAGGCACTGATCGAATTCACGCACGAACTTGCCGGCCGGGTGCGCAAATACCAGGGCACGTTCAAAACGGCGCGCAATCTTTATGCGCTGCCGGTGATGGAGCCGCAAACCCAGGTCCGATTCGCGCAATCGCTGCCGGGTTTTCTCGCGGCCTACGACTACACCGCCGTGATGGCAATGCCGTTCATGGAAGGGGCGGAGAAGCCCGACCTCTGGCTCGACGGCCTGGTGCGGAAAGTTGCCGCCGCGCCCGAGGGCCTGGCGAAGACCGTGTTCGAATTGCAGAGCATGGATTGGAAAACCCGCACGCCGGTGCCGGCGGCCACGCTGGCCGCGCAACTGCGCAGATTGCAGTTGCTGGGCGCGTTGAACATCGGCTACTACCCGGACGATTTCATCGCCGACCGTCCGGCGCTTGCGGTGATCAAGGCGGCGCTGTCCGTGCAAACGTTTCCTCGAAAGGACTGATCCGGAATGAATGAGGAAAAAGCATGATTGAAGATTTCGGCGTCATCGGCAAGCTGCTGTTCGGTTTCGCGTTCTACTATCCGCTGTTCATGGCCTATTACTGGATGATCGGGGCTCTCTACTACTATTTCCACTACGAGAAGCATCAGGGCAGGGTCGACACGCCGCCCGAACTGCCGCAGACCCCGGGAGTGACATTCCTCGTGCCCTGCCACAATGACGAGGACATCGTCGCCGAAACACTGGAATACCTGCTGCTGAAGCAGGATTATCCGGACTTCGAAGTCATCGCCATCAACGACGGCAGCAAGGACAATACCGGGCGCATCCTCGACCGGCTTGCCCTGAAGCATCCCCGCCTTCGTGTCATCCATCTCGCCGAGAATCAGGGCAAGGCCCTGGGGCTCACCACGGCGGCCCTGATGACCCGCAATGACTTCCTCGTTTGCATCGACTCGGATGCCCTGCTCGACCCGCACGCCGCCCGATGGATCATGTGGCACTTCATGTCGAGTGCGCGCGTCGGCGCAGTGACCGGCAATCCGCGCATCCGCAACCGGTCGACGCTGTTCGGCCGCATCCAGGTCGGTGAATTCTCATCGACGGCGGGACTGCTCAAGCGCGCCCAGCGTACCTACGGACGCCTGTTCACGATGTCAGGCGTCGTCGCCGCGTTCCGCAAATCGGCCGTGCACCAGGCGGGTTACTGGAGCCCGGAGATGCTGACGGAAGACATAGACATCACCTGGAAGCTGGAGATCGCCAAGTGGGACGTGCGCTTCGAGCCGCGCGCCCTGTGCTGGATCCTGATGCCGGAAACCCTGAACGGCCTGTGGCGCCAGCGGCTGCGCTGGGCGATGGGCGGCGTGCAGGTCATCCTGCGCCGTGCACGGGAGTTGCGCAGCTGGCGCGAACGGCGCATGTGGCCGATTTTCCTTGAGTACGTGGTGAGCGTGGCGTGGGCCTACGCCATGATGCTGACCTTCCTGCTGTGGGGCCTCGGCAAATTTGTCGACCTGCCTGCCGCCGTCGCGGTCCCCACGGTGCTGCCGGGATTCTCCGGCGTGCTGATCGGCCTGACCTGCATGTTCCAGGTCGCGATCGCATTGCTGATGGACTCGCGATATGAGAAGGGCCTGTTCCGGTATTACTTCTGGATGATCTGGTATCCCGTCATTTACTGGCTCATCAATGTTTTCACGACCGTAGTCGCCACGCCCCGGGTCCTGATGCTCAAACCCGGAAAGCGCGCCACCTGGCGCAGTCCCGACAGAGGAATCCATACGACATGAGCGAACATGTGATCGACAGGCCTGAATTGCAGGCACCTGCAATGCGGGCGTTTTTCAGTGCGCTGACGGTGGTGATGTGGTCCTTATACCTTTATCTGCTGCTGCCGCTGGCCACCCTGATTGCGTGGTATGTGGGCTTCAGCGCGGTCTACGAGGAAATGGTCATGCGGCGCGGCTGGGAGGCGCTGGTGCAGCTTCTGGGATGGTACAGCCTGATCATCCTGCTGATCGGGCTGGCGCAGGTGGGCTGGGCTTCGACCAACTGGGCGCGCTTCAAGGGAAAGCGCGACCGCCGCCGCCTGAGCGAGCGCCAGGTCGACATGGATGCGGACCACATGTTCGTCGCCGGTCTCGATCGCCACGCGTCCTGGCAGGATGCCAAGCGGCTCGTGGTGCACCACCATTACACGGAGTCGAAGATCGCGGCCGTGGAGGTCGGGTGAACCTGTGGTGCTGCGTGCCGGGTACTGAGTGCTGAGAGAGATGCAAGGCGCGCAATACTGACTGGCCGAACAGATCCAGTTTGCGAAAAAGAACAGGAACAGAACTCATTTTTACTCCCAATTGCGCGGGATGTCGTTTTCGCAGCATTCAGTACGCAGCACGCAGCGCTTCTTCTTTTCTGTACGATATCCCCGTCGAATAGTCCTCCCGGGAATTTTCTTGAGCAGAAAGCAGGCCCTCTCCCGCTACCGCTCCAACCTGCAGACCGAGATCGACAGCGCCGCGCTGTATCGCGCGATGCAGGTCACGGAAAAAAATCCGCAGGTCGCGGATGTTTACGGGCGCCTGGCCGCCGTCGAGGAAGGACACGCTGAATTCTGGCGAAAGCGCGTGGTCGCCGCTGGAGGGGCCGCGGCGAAGACGCCGGGGTTACGCGCCCGGGCACTGATCTGGATTGCACGGCACTTCGGCCCCGAATCCGTATTGCCCGTCGTCGCGACACTCGAGACCATGGACCGCGACGTCTACGATCAGCAACTGGAATCGAAAGGGACCGCCATGCCTGCCGAGGAGCGTTCGCACGCACGGCTGCTCACCGAACTCACCGGGCGGCGCAACATCGCCTGGGACGGCGCGCTGTTCTCCAGGCTCGAAGGCCGCCACGGGGCGGGTGGCGGCAACGCCCTGCGGGCTGCGATCCTGGGGGCGAACGACGGTCTGGTGTCGAACTTGAGTCTGGTGATGGGCGTGGCCGGCGCGGCATTTTCCGAACAGACCGTCCTGATTACCGGCATTGCCGGCCTGCTGGCGGGAAGCTGCTCGATGGCGATGGGCGAATGGCTGTCGGTCCAGGGCGCCCGCGAACTCTACGCGAAGCAGATCGCCACGGAAGCCGACGAACTCCTGGAATTTCCGGAGGAGGAAAAGGAAGAGCTGATCCTGATCTACCGGGCCAAGGGCATGGGACCGGAGGAAGCGCGGGCGATCGCGGAACGCGTGATGGGCAAGAAAGATGCGGCGCTCGATACCTTGGTCCGCGAGGAACTGGGGATCAATCCCTCCGATCTGGGCGGCTCCGCGTGGGCCGCCGCCATCTCCTCCTTCGTCGTATTCATGTTGGGCGCGATCATTCCCGTAGTGTCCTTCATGTTCCTGAAGGGGAACGATGCGGTCCTCGCTTCGGCGGCGGCAAGCGCCGTCGCGCTGTTCCTGTTCGGCGCGGTCACGAGCCTGTTCACCGGCCGTGGCGCCTGGTTCTCCGGAATACGCCAGTTGCTGATCGGCGCCGCTGCGGCAGCCGTCACCTACGGCGCCGGCCACCTGTTCGGCGTCGCCATCGCTGGCTAGTACCCGATCCTGGACCGCAAAGGCGCGAAGGCGCAAAGGAAACGCAAAGGAGGGGCAAAACCGGGAATAAGACAGGACTCAAGAAGGGGTGCATCCAAACTTGTTCGCGAATGGTTGCGGTTGGCAGCCGGCGAGACGCAATGTTGGCTAAGGGTGCAGATCTCACATACTTCCTCGGGCAAGCCCAGCACTTATCCGATTTCTTTTGCTGCCGGTTTCCTGCGCGCCATCTTCGCGCCTTTGCGGTTGGGGGTTGGAACTACATGTCCGAAAATGGCTAGCGCAGCCTGCGGGCAACAGGCACCATGACAGCCATGGACCTCGACTTTGAAAGCTCGTACCAGGCACTCAGCAGCCGCGACCCGCGGTTCGACGGCTTGCTGTATGTGGGCGTCGCCTCGACGGGAATCTACTGCCGCATCGTCTGCAACTCGCGGCGGCCGCTGCGCAAGAACTGCAGTTTCTACCCGCACCGCGCGGCGGCCGAACAGGCCGGATTCCGGCCCTGCCTGCGTTGCCGCCCGGAACTCGCCCCAGGCAACGCGCTGGTCGACTCGCGCAATCGCCTGGCCGTGGCGCTTTCGCGGCGCATCGAGGAAGGCGCGCTGAACGAGATGGACGTGCCGGCGCTGGCAGCCGAAATGGGCATCAGCGACCGCCACCTGCGGCGCGTGATCCAGGACGAATTCGGCGTGTCGCCGAACAAGCTGCTGGAAACCCAGCGGCTGCTGACGGCGAAACTTTTGCTGACCGACACCTCGCTGCCGGTCACCGAAGTGGCGTTCGCCAGCGGTTTTTCCAGTCTGCGGCGCTTCAACGATGCATTCAAGACCGGTTACCGGCTGAACCCGACGCAATTCCGCCGTGGATCGGGCGCGGCAAAAGCGGGCAGCCCGTTCTCTTTCCAGCTCGCCTACCGGCCGCCACTGGACTGGGACGGCCTGCTCGAATTCCTCTCCCGGCGCCTTTACGCGGGCGTGGAGGTTATCCGCGACGACAGTTACCTGCGCACGGTCTGCCTGGGCGGGCGCACCGGCTGGATCCGTGTCCGCCCCGGCGCGAGGCGCAACGCCTTGTCGGTCGATCTGTCACCGGAGCTCGGGCGTTCGATTCCCTCCGTGCTCATGCGCGTCCGGCGGCTGTTCGATCTGGGGGCGGAGCCGGAGCGCATCTCCAGGCGGTTGGGAAAAATTGCGGCCAAGTGTCCCGGACTGAGATTGCCCGGCGCATTCGACGGCTATGAAGTGGCAATCCGCGCCGTGCTCGGCCAGCAGATAAGCGTGAAAGCGGCGACCACGATCGCAGGCCGCTTCGCCCTTGCCTTTGGCGAGCCGGTGCAGATGCCGTTTCCCGATCTGTATCTGCTGATGCCCACCGCGCAACGCGTGACGAAATCCAGCGCAGCCGCCCTGATGAGTATCGGCGTAACGGCGGCGAGGGCGCGCGCCCTGCTGGGCATATCGCAAGCCATGGCGAAAGCGCCGAACCTGCTGGAACCGGGCGCCGACGTCGAGGCCGCGATGGCGCGCATCAAGGCGTTACCCGGAATCGGCGAATGGACTGCGCAATACCTGGCCATGCGGGCTTTTTCCTGGCCGGACGCATTCCCTGCGACCGACCTCGGCATCCGCAAGGCGCTCAAGCTGGAAGACGAGCGCAGGATCGTTGCGCACGCCGAAATCTGGCGTCCATGGCGCGGTTACGCCGCCATGCATCTGTGGAGGAGCCTGGCATGAACACGTTCCATACCTTCTTCGAAAGCCCGGTCGGCCCGCTCCTGCTGATGTCCGACGGACAGTCCCTGACCGGCCTGCATACCGAAAGCGACAAGTATCGTCCGAAGATCGGCGCGGACTGGGTCGAGGACGACGGCGCGATTCCCTTTGCGACAGTGAAGGCGCAGCTGCGCGATTATTTCGAAGGCCGCCTGACCGAGTTCGACGTGCCGCTGAATCCGCAGGGGACGGAATTCCAGTTGCGGGTCTGGAAGCAACTGTGCGGAATTCCCTTCGGCGATACCATTTCCTACGCGGAACTGGCCCGCCGCATCGGCAACCGGAATGCATCGCGGGCGGTCGGCATGGCCAATTCCCGCAACCCGATTTCCATCATCGTGCCCTGCCATCGGGTGATCGGTGCAGACAACTCGCTCACGGGCTACGCCGGCGGGCTGGATCGCAAGCGGTCATTGCTGGAACACGAGGCGCAGGTACGGGGGCCGTCGGACGGCGATTTGTTCGGCCGCCGGCCGCCAGCCGGGTTTCCGGCTTGCCGTTAGGATTTCCCGAAAGCCGCGGGCCGGCTCCAGTCAGGTGGACTTGCTGCCGGGCGCAATGCGGACCATGGCGTGCGACGTCCAATCGACATCGCCGCAAATGACCATCGGCTTTCCGCCCGCGGGTACGACGATGGAGAACGTCACGCAACGCGGGTAGCCGGCAAGCGAGCAATATTGCCGCGTTACCTGGACGACGCCCGGTTCCTTCACCGCACGGCGAAAAAAATCGCGCCTCGACCAGTTGGCTTCCAACGGACCGCACATGTCATGAAAATTCGGTCCGTGCTGGACTGGCGGATGCGGCGCCGTCACCTCCGACCCGGTCTGTGTTCCCTCGCCATCGAGCGCGTAGCAGCGTATTGCTCCCGGCAAGGCCAGAAACTCGTCGCAGGAGACATCGAACGCCTTACCCGCCCGTACCCGCGCCGCCACATCCTGCATCGCGCTGAGAAACGGCCGGCGTTCCTCGCGATAGCGGCCGATTTCCGAAGGCGACGCATTGCGGAGCTTCTTGATGTTCGAGGAGTACAGGGCTTCGTCTTCGAGGGAAAGGCGCGCCGACGTCTCGGACGTGCCGGCCGAATCCTGCTTTTTCAGGAACGTGCGCCAGAGGCCTTTCAGCAATTCCGGGGAATCACGGAATTCGGACAGGGAATCGAGCATCGGCCCCAGGTAAAAGCCGCTGCCGAAATCCGCATCCGCGTCCAGCGCGATCAACGCCTCGGCCTCCGATTCGATGCCTTCCATCAGCACCAGCGTCCCCATTTCATGGAGCAGGGACACGGCTTTCGGCAGAATCTGGCGGATGCGCCGGTCGGTCACCGCCCGGTCGATCAGCGTCCGGTCGATTTTTACGAGCGTTGGCGTCGTGTGCCAGATGGTGTCGAGGTTGGCGTTGTCGACGCCGAAATCGTCAATCGCGATCAGGCATCCCACCTCGCGGTATGCAGCGATGGCCTCGTCCAGGTTTTCCTGTTCCAGGACCGATCCGGGCACATCGATCATCAGCTTGTTGGCGGGAACGCGATAGTGATCGAGCAGCACGGCGAGGAATTTGGCGCTGTTGCCGTGATCGAGCAGGACTTCCGGATGCAGGTTGACCAGCAGCAGGCTCCGGGACGGCAGCGACTTGGCGAAGTTGCGCACGTGCATCGTCGTGCACAGCATGTCCAGCATGGAGGCTTCCGCGTAGTTCTGAACGGGGCCGAACAGCGCCTGGGGGGAAACCGGACGCCCCAGCGTATCCGCGCTGCGCAGGTTCGCCTCGAAGCCGATCGCGCATTTGTGCGGCAGGCTGAAGGTGGGCTGAAATACCGTTCTGAGTTCCAGATCATTGAACCACCCGGCCACCCGCCCGGATTGCTCGGTAATCATGTTCTGGATGAACTCAAGACTATATCCGCGTACTGGAGCGTCCATGCGGCCCCTCCAAAGTCAGACACTGCTTAAATGATACTATTAAGCCTCTATTCATTCGGGATATCAATAAGCTATATGTATCTATCGGACAAACTCCGACATTTCTGAAGTGAAAAAATTGCCGGAAAACGCCCGCAAGGGGCCTTGAAACACCCTTCTGCGTAAAAATGCCGGTAAACCCGCGCGCCGGAAGAATTCCGGGCACTAACGCACCCGCATCCCTGTCCTATCTCCGCCCCCCGTACACCAAGGAGAATGGCATGGCGGACAAGATCGACATCCTCGGCATAGCAGGCAGCCTTCGCAAAGCGTCATTCAACAAGTCTGTCCTGCGCGCCGCGCAGAAACTGGTTCCGGCGGATGCCATGATCGAGATCTTCGATCTCGAGGGCATTCCGGGCTTCAACCAGGACGAAGAGAAAAATCCGCCGGCCAGAGTTGCCGCCCTCAAGGCCAAGGCGAAAGCCGCCGATGCCATCCTGTTCGTCACGCCCGAATACAACTATTCGATCCCCGGCGTGCTCAAGAACGCCATCGACTGGGCATCGCGCCCGTACGGCGACAGCGCCTGGGCTGGCAAACCGGTCGCCATCATGGGCGCGTCTGTCGGGGTCATCGGTACCGCCCGCGCGCAATACCATCTGCGCCAGACCTTCGTGTTCCTGGACATGGATCCGGTGAACCAGCCGGAGGTCATGATCAATGCCACCCAAAGCCTCGACGGACAGGGCAACCTGACCGACGACAAAACCAAGGAACTGATCGTGAAACTGCTGCAGGAGCTGGTAAAGAAGGCGCGCGCCGGGAAATCGTAAGGACCTGGCGCCGCCGGGCCTACGGCCGGTTCCGCGCATGCAGACAGGATTGCCGTTTTTTCTCGATTTCATCCAACTGGTCGCGACGCTTGCCCTGGTCGTGCAGGGCCTGCATTTCGCCGTCGGCGCCTACGCGCGTCACCGCCGGCCCGGCTGGTCGCGGGCACTGGAGCGCCGCCGGCTGGCGGTGCTGCTGATTCTGGTGTGCGCGGTATCGGCGATCCAGACAAGCGAAGGTGTCCTGGACGGCGACGCGCACCCGATGGACGAGGCGATCCTGCTGTTCATTCACCAGCACGTCTCCGGGCCGGCAATCACGTTCTTCGAGGCAGTCACCCTCAGCGGTTCGTCGAAAGTGCTTACTCCGCTGACCATCCTGGCTGCCACCGCCCTGCTGGGCGCAAGGAAGCGCTTCGAGGCGGCGCTGCTGGCGGGATCCATGATCGCCGCCGCACTGCTGATTTATGCAATCAAGCTGCTGGTGCAGCGCCCGCGCCCGCAACTGTGGGAAACGGAAAGTTACTGGGGTTCAAGTTTTCCCAGCGGCCACACGCTGTCCGTTGCCGCGTTCGCCACGGCAACGGTGCTGTGCGCGATACGCATCCGGCCTTCCCTGCAAACCCCGGCCACCATCATCGGCTTGCTGTGGATCCTGCTGGTCGGGTTCTCCAGGCTGGTGCTCGGCGTGCACTGGCCGACGGACATCCTGGTCGCGGCGTGCCTGGGGGCGTTCATTCCGCTGGCGATAAGCGTTGCCCACGAACTGAGAAGCCGTGACGCGTGACGACGTGACGGTGTGACGTGAAAAAAACGGAGGACTCGAAACTGCAACGACAGAAAGGCCTTGCCTCGTCACCACCGGCACGTCGTCACGCGTCACGGTTTTTCGCCTTCGCGACGAGTCTTGCGAGTCTCGACAGCCGCCGGTCGGCAACCCCCTGTTCCTCGAGGCTGCGCGCCGTCTGTGCCAGGTAATCGGCGCAGCTGCCGTAGACGCCGTGCGCTTGCGACGCAATGGAAACGATGCGCTCGTCCTCGAGGCGCCCGGCGTAGCCCGGCTTGGAGCGGTTGACGACGAACGCGATGGCCCGCACCGTTGCGTCGCCGATGTCGGCATGGATCCATTTCGGCATGTAAGTGCCGGCCACCATTTCCCGCCGCCACAGGATCGCCAGTTCCTCCTGGTAGCGATCTTCGTGCAGTCGGTAGGCCACGCCGTGGCAGGACCCCCCGCTATCCAGGGCCAGCACCAGGCCGGGGACGTCCGGCGTACCGCGATTGACCTTGGACCAGACGTAGAAGCCGCGATGCCAGCCGCGGACCCGGGCCCAGCGCCGTTCGGCATAGTCCATCAGCGGGTTCCAGATCAACGAGCCGTAGCCGAACACCCAGATGGGGTTGCCCTCGGGATGGGTCGCCAGGGTGGCGGCGAGCGAAGCGGCGACGTCCGCGTCGGACATCAGCAAATGTCCGTGGCCGGCGTCGCGCACCGCCTGGCGCACGCCGTCCCTTTCCAGCATCCTGCGATCGACCTTGGTCACCATGGTTCCAGATCCGCCATAAACCGCATGTTGCCACGAAGCGGTCCACGGCCAGAATATCTGCTATGTTTCCGCCACCACGCCACCTTGGCGCAAGGACATGGCGAAACAAGAATTGCAGGCCGGGGAAAAATTGGACAGGGCGGCAAGACCCCGGCTGCGGGTCGTGTGCCTGCTTGAACGAATGGTGCTGGTGTCGTGCCTGGCCTTGCTGCCGGCTTGCGCGCCGCGGACTGCCGTCATGCCGCCACCGCATGCTCATGCGGGGAGCGGCGTTCCCTATGCGGGAGTCGCCCTCGGCGATGGCGTGGAAGGCGGCGCGGTCGTGGTCGACATGCTCGCGGGGCCTGCCGCTTTGGCGGGCCTGCTGCCGGGCGATCGCATCGACGTCGCCAGCGGCGAGAAAGTCGGAGCGGCGCGCCTTCTGGAAATGATCCGGTCGTCCGCGCCGGGCGCGCGATTGGCCCTGCAGGTGTTCCGCGGCGGGGAGGTCCTGGCGCTGGATCTTGTCGTCGGCGACCGTGAACAATGGGCCGCCCCCGCGACCTACGCATCGCGGATTCCCTACGCCGATCACGGCATCCGGATAGAGCCGGTCTGGCTCGACGACGTCAATGCCAGGATCGCCGCCGTCGCTCCCGAACTGGTGCCGGCGCGGGAAAGCATCGACCGGATGCATGACGGCCTGTCGCGGGAGCAGATCGGTTACAACCGCCTGCCGCTGAATCGCCTGGCGCTGGCCGATCCCGGCGCGCTGATCGCCTGGGAGCGCCGCCTGGTCCGCGACCTGGATCCTGCGGCGGACGTGCGCAAACAGGTCGTGCCGATGCTATGCGAAGTCCTGGCCATCGACTGCGGCGCGGCGACGCGTACCTTGCCCGCTCGCGAGGGTACACCTTCGCTTGCGCAATTTTCCGAATCGATTGCAGCCGCCAATCGACAGGTGCGTGCGGCATTTACCGATGCCGGATCACGAGCGGGGCTGCATGCCGATCTGCGCTACCTGCTCGAAGAGACTGCCACCAATCGCACATTGCTTGACCGGCCCAATGCCATGCGCGGAATCCGCGCCATGCAAATGAGCCAGCGGGTTGATGCCGCGGCCCTGATGGCGGTCTTCACCCTGCTTGTCGAAAATGCCGCGCATCCGCCGCCTGTGTCCGCAGCGGCGCGGCGCGAGCCGCCCGGCGCGTTGCGCGCACTGGTGGAAGGCGAAATCCTCGACTACATGGAAATCGACGGCGGCTACGCGGTCGTGGGCGGGGCCGGGCCCAACCTGTACCGCATGGATCGCCTGTACGCGGTGATAGACAGCGGAGGCGACGATCGCTACGCCTGGGACGAAGGCGTCCCGCCCGAAACGCAGACGGTGATCGATCTCCAGGGCGACGACCGCTACGCAGCCCGCATTGGCGGGCCCGCGGCAGGATGGCTGGGCGCCGCGGTGCTGATCGATATGGCGGGGGACGACCACTACGCGAGCGCGCTGGGCGCCTGCGGAGCCGGGGCCTTCGGCTTCGGCCTGCTGTTCGATGCTGACGGTGCCGACGTTTACCGCTGCGACGCCTGGTCCTCCGGCGCCGGCATCTACGGCGGCGGCGTGCTGATCGATGCCGGTGGCGGCTGGGATGCCTACCTCTCACACAGTCTCAGCCAGGGTGTCGGCGGGCCGGCGGGTGCCGGTGTCCTGATCGATGGCGCCGGTGAGGATCTTTATCGTGCCAATGGGCCGGTGCCGTCCGCTTACGACACGCCGGCGACGTTCATGAGCTTCAGCCAGGGCGTAGGTTTCGGCATTCGGCCTTATGACCATGGCGGGTTCGGCGCGCTGCTCGATTTCGGCGGCAACGATCGCTACGAAGGCGGGGAATTCAGCCAGGGCGGCGGCTATTTCTGGGGCGTGGGGCTGCTGCACGATGCCGGCGGCAACGACCTCTATTACGGCAACCGTTACAGCCAGGGGTTTGCCTGTCACCAGGCCGCCGGACTTTTCTCCGACATGGCGGGGGACGACGTGTACTGGGGCATGCGCGCGGCTGCCCAGGGCGCGGCGTGGGACCAGTCGGTGGCGATGATGTACGACGGCGGCGGCAGCGACGCCTATCGCGCGGAATCGCTCGCGCAAGGCGCCGCCGCGCAACAATCGAAGGCCTGGCTGTTCGACGCCGGCGGGAATGATTCGTACTGGTCCTCCGTCGATTCCGCGCAAGGCGCGGCAGGAGACAATTCCTATCACTTCAAGGCCGATGACCCGGTACTCAGCCTGGGGGTCATGCTCGATGCGGCGGGGGAAGACCGATACTCGACGGGCCTTGCCGATGGCGACGTGCGGATGCGGCTTGCGCCGGACAATCCGGACAAGGGAAACGGAAATTCGGGCATCGCAATCGACCAAAGCCCCTGAACTGTCGACCGCCAGGGCGGTGCGATAAACTTGCGGACATGAAAGAACCCATGCTCCGCACGACGGAGATAGATGCGGCAACGGAATCCGCATGCCTATCCGTTGCGCGACGAGGCATGGGGCCAGCGCCGCTGCGGACTGTTCGATCCGTCAGGCCTGTGGGTGGATGTCGTGCAACAGATCGAACCCGCACGCGGCTATTTGGAAAAGTCTATGAAGCCGTGAGCGTCCGGGAACGCGACGTTCGCGCCGGCGGAAGCCGCGGTCCCGGCGCCCGCAAACCTGATATCTGCTAATGTGGCCCGCAAAATCAGCCCTCGCGCGACGCGGGCCACGTTCCGGTATTTGAAAGCACGCGCATGCCAAACCTGAAAACCGACGACGGCGTCAATCTGTATTACGAGGAGTGCGGTTCCGGCACGCCCATCGTGTTCGTGCACGAATTCGCGGGCGACTGGCGCACCTGGGAACCGCAGCTGCGGCACTTTTCCCGGCGCTACCGCTGCATCGCCTATAACGCGCGGGGCTATCCGCCCTCGGCCGTCCCCGCTGAGGTCGAGCGCTATTCGCAGCAACGCGCCCGCGACGACATCCTTGCCGTGCTCCAGGCACTGGGCCTCGAACGGGCGCATATCGTCGGCAACTCCATGGGGGGATTCGCCGCGCTGCATTTCGGCATGGCCTACTCCCCGCGAGCCTTGTCCCTGGTAGTGGCGGGTTGCGGCTACGGCGCGCATCCCGACCAGTACGAAAAATTCCAGACGCAGTCGAAGGAACTGGCGCAGGCCATGCTCGACAAGGGCATGGCACATGTCGCGGCGACCTACGGACATGGCCCTTCCCGCCTGCAATTGCGGGAAAAGGATCCCCGCGGTTTCGCGGACTTCGTCAGGAACTTCTCGGAGCATTCCGCACAGGGCTCCGCCAATACCATGCTGGGCTACCAGTCGCGGCGGCCCTCGCTCTATTCCCTGACCGCCCAAATGGCCGCCATCACTGCGCCCGTCCTCATCGTGGCTGGTGACGAAGACGACGCCGTTCTCGAGCCCTCGCTCATGATGAAGCGCACGATCCCGACCGCCGGACTCGCCGTCCTGCCCAGGAGCGGGCACATGACCAATCTCGAGGACCCGGCGTTGTTCAACCGCCTGCTGGACGATTTTTTCCACCAGGTGGAGGCAGGGCGGTGGCCCGCAAAGGCCGTGACTGGTGATTCGTAAATGGTGATCGGCGTCTGAAAAGGCGTTCGGGAACCCGCAAAGCGCCAGGCACCTGATCCCAATCACCAATCACCAATCACCAATCACCAATCACCCCATATTCATGGAAGCCTTATCCCATCTGCGAGTGATCGATCTGACGCGCGTTCGCGCCGGACCGACTTGCGTCAAGCAGTTCGCCGACTGGGGCGCGGACGTGATCAAGGTCGAGATGCCGGCGCACGAGGGCGAGGACATTCTGGGTTCGCGCGACGGTTCCGATTTCCACAACCTGCATCGCAACAAGCGCTCCCTCACGCTGAACCTGAAGGACCCGCGCGGTGTAGAGGTGCTCAAACGCCTGGTGAAGGGCGCCGATGTGCTGGTGGAAAATTACCGGCCGGACGTCAAGCACAAGCTCGGCATCGACTATGAAACCCTGTCGGCCGTCAATCCGCGATTGGTCTACGCGAGCATTTCCGGCTTTGGCCAGGACGGCCCGTACCGGGACCGCGCCGGTTTCGACCAGGTCGCGCAAGGCATGGGCGGCCTGATGTGGGTGACAGGACTGCCGGGACAGGGGCCGGTGCGTGCGGGCATTCCCGTCGCCGACCTGAGCGCCGGCCTGTTCGCCGCGATCGGGATATTGGTCGCCCTGCAGGAACGCGCCCATTCCGGCAGAGGCCAGTGGGTGCAGGGCTCGCTGCTCTCGGCGATGGTGGCGATGATGGATTTCCAGGCTGCGCGCTGGCTGGTCGAGGGCGACGTGCCCGGCCAGGCGGGCAACGACCATCCGACCTCGATGCCGACCAGCGTGTACCCCACCGCCGACGGCTTCGTCAACATTGCCGCGGCCGGCAATCCGATATTCACGCGCATGTGCGAAGCATTCGGGGATCCCGCCATGGCGAAACGGCCGGAGTATGCCAATGCAAGACAGCGTTCCGATAACCGGGTGGCGTTAAATGAGGCGATTTCGGCGCATACGAGGCAACAGTCGTCCGCGACACTGATCGATCTCCTGGCGAAGGCGGGCGTGCCTTGCGGACCCATCTACAAGATCGACCAGGTGTTCGAGGACAGCCAGGTCAAGCACCTGGGCATGGCGGTGCCGGTGCCCAGGCCCGAAGGCGGAGAAATGAATCTGGTTGCGCCGGCCTTCGAGCTGTCGCGCACGCCGGCACGGATGAAGCGCACGGTCGGCCCGGCCGGAGAACACAATGACGAAATCCTGCGCGGCGCCGGTTACAGCGAGGACGACATCGCCGCCCTGCGCGCCGCAAATGTGATCTGATAGTGCTGAAACTCTATATCTCACCATGTGACTTCGTGGTGAGAAGTAGACTGGTTAAGACAACAGAGGCGTCGGAGACAAACGCATGAGCAAAGGCGAGTTGCGCGTGGAGCGCGAAGGGCCGGTCGGCAGGCTGCTGCTGGACAACCAGGAACGGCGCAATGCCATCAACGCCGCCATGTGGAGCGCCATACCCAAGGCGATCGACAAATTCAACGCGGATGCCACGGTGCGCTGCATCGTGATCCGCGGCGCCGGCAGCATTGCGTTCGCCGCGGGCGCCGACATCTCGGAGTTCGAGAAAAACCGATCCAGCGAATCCCAGGTAGCCGAATACGAAGCGGCGACGGCGGCCGCGCACCATGCCATCGAGTCCACGCCCAAGCCGGTGATCGCCCTGATCCACGGATTCTGCGTGGGCGGCGGATTGGCGGTGGCGCTTTCCTGCGACCTTCGCTATGCGGATGCATCGAGCCGTTTTGCG
>DASVNF010000226.1:0-40513 GCA_036384015.1 Burkholderiales bacterium | reverse complement strand
CAGGCCGCGCGGCCTGTTCGAATCGCTGAAGGGCCTGCTGGCCACGCTGACCGGGCTTGCGCACACGCGGCTCGAACTGCTGGGCACTGAACTCGAGGAACAGGTTGCGCGGCTGGCGACACTGCTGGTCTGGAGCATCGTCGCACTGTTCCTGATGTTCACCGCCGTCATCCTCTCGGCGGTCGCGATCATCGTCGTATTCTGGGATTCGAACCGGGTGCTGGTCGCAGCCGGGCTTGCGGGCACGGTGGCAGTGCTCGCGATAGGCGCATGGCTGTATGTGCTGGCGCAACTGAAAGCCCGGCCTCGCATGTTCCAGTCCACGCTGGAGGAACTGGGCAAGGACCGGGAGCGGCTCGACGAATGAGCGCCCGCATCCGCCAGATCCTCAGCCGCCGGCGCATGCTGGTCGCGCTGGCCGCGGAACAGCGCGGCAGGCTGGCTGCGGACTCGGCCGTGCTGCGCCAGTCATTGAGCGTGGCCGACTCGCTGCGGCGGGCGGGGCATTACATCAAGTCGCAACCCCTGCTGGTCGGGGCGACGGCGGCAGGCCTGATGCTGATCGGTCCGCGGCGTTTGCTGCGGCTGGGTTACCGAAGCGGCCTGCTGCTTCCGGTCGTCCTGCGCATCATCCGCGCGGTGCGGCGGTCAGGCTGAATCGCCGGCCCTGGCAAGTCCGCAGACGCCATCAGGCAGCGGGGTTATCCGTGCCTGCGCCGGCCACAGCCGCGGAAATACCCGCTCGATTTCCCCGATCCGGCCGCTCGCCCAGAAGGTCTGGGTTCCGATGCCTGCGTTGCGCTGCTTTCCATGCGCGGACAACTGCCGGGCGAGTTCCCGGGCCACGGCCGTTCCATTTTCGATGACGACGACCTGCGGTCCGGCGACCTTGCGGACGATATGGGCAATGAGCGGATAGTGCGTGCAGCCCAGAACGATGGTATCGGCTCCTGCCGCAAGCAAAGGGGCGACGAAGCCCCGCACCAATCCTTCCGTCGCGGCATCGTCGAGTTCGCCGCGCTCGATATGGTCGGCAAGTCCGGCGCAGGGTTGCTCCAGTATTCTCGTGCCCTGCGCGAAGCGCGCCGCCAGGGCCAGATAGCGCCGGCTTTTCAGGGTGGCGGACGTCGCCAGCACGCCGATGATGCCACTCCGGCTTGCTGCAGCGGCAGGCTTGACCGCCGGCTCCACGCCGATGAAAGGCACGGCGTAGCGCTCGCGCAGCGCGTCGATGGCCGCGGCGGTTGCCGTGTTGCAGGCCACCACGATTGCCTTGGCGCCGAGTCCCAGCAGGAATTCCGTGATGGCAATGCCGCGGCCGCGGACGAATTCCAAGGGCTTGTCGCCATAGGGCAGATGGCCGGCATCGGCGACATAGACCAGATCCTCGCAGGGCAGCGCGGCCTTGATTTCGCGCAGGATGGTGAGCCCGCCGACGCCGGAGTCGAAGACCCCGATCGGGTCGGATGGCATGGAGGACGGGGGCGCTGCTGGCATTTGCACGAATAGTGTGTGGTCCGTGGCCGTGGCTGCTCTCGCTGCGGATGCGGATGCGGATGCGGCCGCGGGAAAGGTTATAGTGAACGCATAGCGATCTCAAGGCTTACTGCGCATGCAGATCCAGAATCTATCCAGTCCGGCAACGGCAGTCGCGTTATCCGTGTTGCCCCCGCTTTCGTTATATGTCCATATCCCCTGGTGCGTGCGCAAGTGTCCGTATTGTGATTTCAATTCGCATGAGCTGAAGAACGCCCTCCCCGGCCCTCCCGCGCCAGGGGAGGCCGAGAAAAACCTGGATCGCAAACTTGAAGAACAATACGTCCGGACCCTTGTCCTGGACCTGGACGCGGCATTGCCGCAGATCTGGGGGCGACCGGTGCGTACGATTTTTTTTGGCGGTGGAACGCCTTCGCTGCTGTCCGCCTTCGCCATCGACGAACTGCTGTCTGCGATCCGCGCGCGCCTGCCGCTGTTGGCGGATGCGGAAATCACCCTGGAAGCGAATCCGGGAACATTCGAGGCAAAAAAATTCGCGGCCTTCCGCGCCGCCGGCGTGAACCGGCTTTCGGTGGGCATCCAGAGCTTCAATCCCTCGCATCTTCAAGCGCTGGGCCGCATCCATGACGATGCCCAGGCCCGCAACGCGCTCGAGATCGCGCGCAATACATTCGACAATTTCAACCTGGACCTGATGTACGGTTTGCCCGGACAAACGATCGACCAGGCGCTCGCCGACGTCGAAGCCGGACTGGAATTTTCACCTGCTCACCTGTCCGCCTATCATCTGACGATCGAGCCCAATACCCTGTTCCACCGCCATCCTCCGAGCCTGCCGGACGATGAGGTGTCGGCGGACATGCAGGAAGCAATCGAACAGCGCCTCGCGCGTGCCGGCTATGTCCACTACGAAACCTCGGCGTTCGCGCTGCGGGAACGGCAGGCCCGTCACAACCTCAACTACTGGACGTTCGGCGACTACCTCGGCATCGGTGCGGGTGCGCACAGCAAGATTTCATTTTCCGACCGTGTGCTGCGGCAGATGCGCTGGAAGCATCCGCGCGAATACATCGAGAAGGCGGCTGCCGGCGCGGCGATCCAGCAGGAGCATCGGATCGGCGTGGACCAATTGCCGTTCGAGTTCATGATGAATGCCTTGCGCCTTACCGACGGGATCGAGCTGCGGACATTCGAGGAGCGCACCGGCCTTCGGTTGCACGCAATGAGCCGGGAACTGAAGGAAGCGGAAAGCAGGGGCTTGATCGAGCGCGATCATCTGCGCCTCCGGCCGACGCTCAAGGGCCAGCGTTTCCTTAACGACCTGCTGCAGATTTTTCTGGATTGACGCCTATTTTCTCCGGAACAGGATGTCCCAGACGCCATGGCCCAGCTTCAGGCCGCGGCTTTCAAACTTGGTGAGCGGCCGGTGCGCCGGCCGCGGCGCAAATCCCGCCGCCGTATTTTCCAGCAACGGCTCCGCCGACAGCACCGCCAGGATCTGCGTCGCGTAGTCTTCCCAGTCGGTGGCGACGTGGTAGTAGCCCCCGCGGCGCAGGCGCGACGCAAGCAGGCCGACGAACGGCGACTGGATCAGGCGTCGTTTGTGATGGCGCTTCTTCGGCCACGGATCCGGGAAAAAGATGTGCACGCCCTCCAGGGTGTCCGGCGCGATCATTTGCGAGACCACCTCAAGGGCATCGTGCTGGATGATGCGCACGTTGCGCAATTGCTGAGCCTCGAGCAATCGCAGCAGGCCGCCCACTCCAGGGGTGTGGACCTCGATGCCGAGGTAATCGTTCTGCGGCTGGGCCGCGGCGATCTGCGCAGTGGTTTCACCCATGCCGAAACCGATCTCCAGGACGCGCGGCGCGGCGCGGCCGAACGCCGCATCGAAATCGTGGATTGCGGGGGCAAAGGGAATGCCGAATATCGGCAGCAGGGTGTCGAGCGCGCGGCGCTGGGCCTGCGAAACGCGGCCCTGACGCAGCACATAGCTGCGGATATGGCGGTTGGGAGGATTCATCGGGCGCGAATGATAGCGCTCCGGCCGTGTCGCAAGGAAGAAGAATACCGGCCCATTCCGCGGCGTGCGAGACTCAGCTGACGGAACGGACGGCCGGCAGGCCGGGAACGACCGGCTCTTTGGCGAGACAGGTGGCGGATTCTCCGCGCCTGCTCAGGCGGCTTTGCCCGGATTAGACGGGGCAATCGTGCCCGTGGCCGGAGAAGAAGGAGAGGCGCTGTAGAGCTTCTTTGGCATGCGGCCCGCGAGAAAGGCTTCGCGCCCCGCCTGGACCGCTTTTTTCATGGCGGACGCCATGAGAATCGGGTCCCTCGCCGCCGCGATCGCGGTATTCATCAGCACGCCGTCGCAGCCCAGTTCCATGGCGATGGCCGCGTCCGAGGCTGTGCCGACGCCCGCATCGACCAGGACCGGTACCTTGGCCTCGCCAATGATGATCTGCAGGTTCCAGGGATTGAGGATGCCCATGCCCGATCCGATCAGCGACGCGAGCGGCATGACCGCAACGCAGCCCATGTCCTCAAGCTGGCGCGCAATGATGGGGTCGTCGGAGGTGTACACCATCACCTTGAAGCCCTCCTTCACCAGCGTCTGCGCCGCGGACAGCGTTTCCACGATGTTCGGATACAGCGTGCGGGGGTCGCCGAGCACTTCCAGCTTGACGAGGTCGTGACCGTCGAGCAGTTCGCGGGCGAGGCGCAGGGTACGCACCGCGTCCTGCGCGCTGTAACAGCCGGCGGTATTGGGCAGGATCGTGTACTGGCTGGGCGGAAGGGCGTCCAGGAGGCTCGGTTCGTTCGGGTTCTGGCCTATGTTCGTGCGGCGTATCGCCACCGTGACGATCTGCGCCCCGCTCGCTTCGATGGCATCGCGGGTTTGCGCGAAGTCGCGGTACTTGCCGGTTCCGACCAGGAGGCGCGAAGAATAGGATTTTCCAGCGATGACGAGTTGGTCCATGGATGCGGTGACTGGCAATGGGTGACTGGTAACCGGCAAAACCTCTCGAACTGCGCTCAACCGCCGCCGACGGCGACCACGATTTCGAGCGCGTCGCCATGCGCGAGTTCCACCGCCCCGAACTGGCTGCGCGGCACGATCTCGCCATTGCGCTCGAGCGCGATCCGCTTGCCCTGGAGATCAAGCCGGTCGAGCAACCCGGAGACGTTCAGCGGCGCTGCAAAGGACCTGACCTGCCCATTGACCTTGACTTCAATCACTTCAGGATTCTGAGGAGTGCTGGTAACGCGAATCCTAGCACGAGGGCACGCCCCCTACACCTGCTCTCCATTCACTCCACCTGACGTAGAATGGGCCCTGCGCTTGGACGCCGGGTCGCTCAAGCGAGCGGGCGGTCCTGAGAAGTCACCTAACGTGACTTCGAGGGATGACCGGACCGCAGAGGCAATGCGGGCCGGGCACAACCCCTTCACCCGCTCTCCTTGCAGTCCACCTGTCGTAGAATTGGCCATGCGCGGGTGTAGTTCAATGGCAGAACGAAAGCTTCCCAAGCTTTAGACGAGGGTTCGATCCCCTTCACCCGCTCCACTATTTGTCCCGCTTCACCGCCGCGCGCGATAATGCCGGCACCGCTCCCGTGAGATGCCGAACATGAAAATTCTGAAATGGATCCTCATCGCCGCCGGCGCCATCATCCTGTTGTTCGCAGGTACGGTGGCGTTCATCGCCGCGACCTTCGACCCCAACCAATACAAGACCCAGGTCGCGGAACTGGTTTACGAAAAAACGCAGCGCAAGCTCACCATCGAAGGCGACATTCGCCTGATGCTTTTCCCCAAGATCGGGGTGCACCTCGGCAAGACGCGCCTTTCGGAGTTCAAGAGCGACAAGGAGTTCGCCGGTTTGGACGACATGAAGGTCTCCCTGGAGCTGATCCCGCTGCTGTCCAAACAAGTTGTGGTGGACAAGATCACGCTCGTGGGGCTCGAGGCCACCATCGTCAAGCACAAAGATGGCAAGACGAACCTGGACGACCTGGTGTCCGGGGGCGAGAAGGCGCCGGAAGCCAAGCCGGCGGAGCAGAAGGCGGGCACATCGCCCATCAAGCTGGAAGTGGATGGCATCAACATCGCGAAGGCCGCGCTGACTTATACCGATGAAGCCGCCGGTGCGACCTACGCCATCTCCGATTTCAACGTGAAGACGGGGCGCATCGCTCCCGGTGTGCCGACCAAATTCGAACTGTCCGCGCTGATCCGTGCCAACCAGCCCAAGGTGGACGCGAAGCTGCAGGCTTCGGGCACCCTGACCGCCGATACCGAGAAGCAGGTGTTCACGATGGCAGGGTTGAGCGTGAAGCTCACTGGTGACGCGGCAACCATTACGGGCCTCGCCGCCGAACTCCAGGCCGATATCGAGGCGCGCACGGCGCAACAGCAAATCCGCATCGCGGGGCTCAAGCTGGACGCCGGCGGCAACATGGGCAAGGACAGCTTCAAAGTGAAGGCGGGTTCGCCGGCGATCGAGATGGCCGGGAGCGCGCTGTCGGTCAAGGAATTCACCGCGACCCTCGGCGGCGTGATCGCCGGGGTGGCGCTTTCCGAAGGCAACCTGCGCGTACCGCATTTGAACATCGACCTCGACAAGCAGAACGTGCTCGTCGATGGTGTCGCGCTCACGGCTAGGGGCAAGCGCGAGGCAGACAGCTTCGATGTCAAGCTCGATGCGCCGAAGATCAGCATCACCCCGCAGAAGGCGGAGGGGCAGGACGTGATCCTGGCCGTGAAGGCGCAGGGCCCGCAGCTCAACGCCGACATCACCCTCAAGCTTTCCGGCGTCGAAGGCAGCGGCAGCGCCGTGCGCATCGGCCAGCTTGCGCTGAACGTCGATGCGAAGCAGGCTGACAATTCGGTGCAGGGCGCGCTGTCCACGCCGATCCTCGCGAATCTCGAAACCCAGGTTTTCCAGATCCCAAAGCTGGCGGGCGAGTTCGACGTGGCTTCCCCGTCGCTGCCCATGAAAAAGCTCAAGGTGCCGCTGACTCTCACAGCCATGGCGGACCTGAAGAAAAAAACCGCCAATGCCGATCTTGCCCTGAAGCTCGAAGAAAGCAACGTCAAGGCGAAGTTCGCGGCGGCCGGCTTCGATCCGCTGCGCAGCACCTTCGATGTCGCCATCGACAAGCTCAACGTCGACCGCTACCTGCCACCGAAGAAGAACGAGCCGGCGGCCAAACCCGCCCCGGAAGCGGCACCGGAGCAGCCAATCGACTTCTCGCCGCTCAAGGGACCGGACATTGCCGGCAGCGTTCGCATCGGCGACCTGGTGGCGTCGAACGTCAAGGCGCAGAACGTGCGCGTCGATGTGAAACTCAAGGACGGCAAGCTGGACGTGAACCCGATTTCCGCAAACCTGTATCAGGGCACGGTCAGGGGCTCCGCCACCGTGAATGCGAACACCAACCAGATCGCGGTCAAGCAGAATCTCGCCGGCGTCCAGGTCGGCCCGCTGCTCAAGGATGCCGCGGACGTTGACATGCTCGAAGGGCGCGGCAACATCGCACTCGACGTGACCACCACCGGGAACCTGGTCTCGGCCATGAAGAAAACCCTCAACGGCAAGGCCAGCCTCGAACTCAAGGACGGCGCCCTGAAGGGCATCAACCTCGCGCAGTCGCTGCGGAACGTGAAATCGATGTTCGGCGCCGGCAAGAAGGAAGCGGAGCAAGGCGCCAGCGCCGGCGAGAAGACGGATTTTTCCGAACTCACCGCAAGCTTCGACATCAAGAACGGCATCGCCCACAACGGCGACCTGTCGATGAAGTCGCCGTTCCTGCGTCTCGCGGGCGAGGGCGATGTCAACCTCCCGGAGAGCAGCCTCAACTATCTCGCCAGGGCGTCGGTGGTCGCGAACAGCGGCGGGCAGGGCGGCAAGGACCTTGCCGACCTCGCCGGACTCACGCTGCCGGTGCGCGCTTCGGGCCCCTTCAGCGCGCTGAAGTACAAAATCGAGTTCGGCAGTGCCTTCTCCGATTCGGCGAAGAAACAGCTGGACCAGAAGAAGGATGAGCTGAAGGAAAAGCTGCGCTCCAAGTTGCTCGGGGACTCGAAGGAAGAAGGCCAACCGGCCGAACCCGGCGACGAAGGCGCGCCGGCTGAGCCGCAGAAACCGGAAGACAAGCTGAAACAAAAACTGAAGAAGCTGTTCTGATGGGCGAACAGCGGAACGAGGCTTTCGCCGGACGCGTGATCGCCTGGCAGCGCCGCGCCGGCCGTCACGACCTGCCCTGGCAAGGGCGGGACGCCTATCGCATCTGGTTGTCCGAGATCATGCTGCAGCAGACCCAGGTGTCGGCGGTCATTCCCTATTTCCTGCGGTTCCTCCAACGCTTTCCCGACATTGGCGGGCTGGCGGCCGCGCACGAAGACGAGGTGCTTGCCGTGTGGAGCGGGCTGGGCTATTACGCGCGCGCCCGCAATCTGCACCGTGCGGCGCGGCTGATGGCCGAGCGCCATGGCGGCACGTTTCCGCGCGCGTTCGAGGATATCGTCGACCTGCCGGGAATCGGCCGCTCCACGGCGGGCGCGATCGCGGTGTTCGCCTTCGGAGGACGCCATGCGATCCTCGACGGCAACGTCAAGCGTGTGCTCGCCCGGCATTTCGGCATCGAGGGTTTCCCCGGCGAAAAGAAAGTCGAGGGGCGGTTGTGGGCACAGGCGGAGGCCCTGCTGCCAGCCGAACACGTCGAGGCCTATACGCAGGGCCTCATGGACCTGGGCGCCACGGTATGCACCAGAGGCCGGCCGGCCTGTGCCGTCTGTCCGCTGCAGGAAGATTGCGCGGCGCGCCGCGAGAATCGCACGGCGGTGCTGCCCTCGCCGCGCCCGCGGAAACCGCTGCCGGAAAAATCCACGGTAATGCTGATCCTGCAACGCGATCGGGAGGTGCTGCTGGAAAAGCGGCCGGCGCCGGGGATCTGGGGCGGATTGTGGAGCTTTCCCGAAGTCGGCGACATCGGGGAGGCGCAAAGCCTATCGCGGCAGCGGTTTGGCGCCCTTGTGACGGGCGAAGGCTCGCTCCCCGATGTGCGCCATGGTTTCACGCATTTCGCGCTGACCATCAAACCCGCCCTGCTGCGCGTCGAACGGATGGAACGCCGGGCGCACGAGCCCGGCCACCTGTGGTTGACGCTGGACGATGCGATGGGGGCGGCGATACCGGCGCCGGTGCGCGAAATCCTGCGGCGCTTGCGTAACGGACGGGGCGCCTCGCCCCTGTTTGCTATTCCACCCGCCTGAGGAAAGCCCGCAGGCGGTCCAGGCGGTCGCTATCGTCGCGCGCTTCCAGCAGGGCCTGCCGGTCCTCCATCCCCAGCGGCAGCATTTCCGCCAGTCGATAGCTTACCCAGCGCGGGTTGTCGAAATCGAGCGGCGCGAAGAAGTAGTCGCTGCCGACGCGGTTCACGATCTGTTCCAGCACCTGGCGGCAGAGTTGCAGGGCGTCCGGCGCCGGATCTCCCGTCGCATCAGCCAGCAACTCGACTTCCGCGCGGATCAGTCCGTCGCGCTGCGTGGTCTTGTCGAGGATGCGGAAGGCCTGCTGACCCCGGCTTTTGAGATGGAAGACTCCCAGGTGCGGCATTTCCCATTCGGCAATGACCGCGGTGCATCCCACCGGCTCCGGAACGGCGGGCGCACCGACTTCCAGGCCTTCGCGGATGCGGCAGACGCCAAACGGCGCGGCATCGCGCAGGCAGGCCTTGGTCATTTCCAGGTAGCGCTGCTCGAAAATTTTCAGGGGCAGCAGGCCGCCCGGGTAAAGCACGGTATTCAGCGGAAAGATCGGCAGATGCAGGCGCATGGAGCGACGAACCTTACGCCTGCTCGCGTCCGCCTGCGTTGCGTTCACCCCAGCGCGGCATCAGTTCGTGGCCGATGCCCAGATGGTCGAGCACGCGGGCGACGACGAAATCCACCAGGTCGCCGACACTGCCGGGATGATGGTAGAAACCGGGATTCGCCGGGAGGATCACGGCGCCGGCCCTGGCCAGGCGCAGCATGTTTTCGAGATGGATCGCGGATAGCGGGGTTTCGCGCGGAACCAGGATCAGCTTGCGCGCTTCCTTGAGCATGACGTCCGCGGCGCGCTCGATGAGATTGTCGGAAAGTCCGGTCGCGATGGCGGCCAGCGTTCCCATGGTGCAGGGACACACCACCATGGCGTCGGCGGGATTGGATCCCGATGCCACCGGCGCAAACCATTCCTCGCGGCCGAAGGCCTGCAACTGCTGCGGCTGGGCGCCGAAACGCGCCGTAAAAAACTGCGCAGCCTCGCCGGCCTTTGCCGGCAGCTGCAGGTCCATTTCCTGGCGCGCCACGATTTGCGCAACCTGCGAATAGAGCAGATATACGCGCGTTCCGGAACGGATCAGGCATTCCAGCAGGCGCACCCCATAGGGCATGCCCGACGCCCCGGTAAAAGCCAGCGTGACGGTGCGCGGGTTCATCGCGCCGAACCGGTGGTGTCCTGCAACCCGAGCCCCCTGCGCAGTTTGCGGACCTCGGATTGCAGGGCCTCGACCTCCTGGCGAAGTTTTTCGAGATCGTCACCGGCCGCCGGCTCGGTGCCCGCCGCATTCACCAGCGGGCACAGCAATTCCTCCATTTGGCGGATGGGGGTGCCGTCCGCGATGGCGATGGGTGGTGCGTCCGGCGCATAGACGTTCTCGATGATGCTGCCGGCCGCCGAGTAATACAGGTATCCCAGCGTGCGCAGGTCGCGACTGGCGCAATCGATCCGTTCCCGGTAGAGGCCGAGGCTCGCGAGCGCGGATCGCACCGGCAAAGGCATGCGGAACTCCACCTTGCGCCAGTAAATGACGGCGCCGTTTTCGACGTGCAGCTTGTCGCGATCGTAGTAGTGCGCATCGCCTTCGGGCGTTGTCGTCACCGCGACCCATTCCGAGGCATGCGAGGCCATCGCCAGTCCGAGCGCTGCGAGGAGCACAACTCCCCTCAAGAGGACAGCTCCCGGTGGCGCACCAGCACGCCCCTGCTGCCGCGGAAATGCGCTGCGAGCTGTTCCGCAAAATACACCGAGCGATGCCGCCCGCCGGTGCAGCCGATCGCCACGGTCAGGTAACTGCGGTTGTCGCGCACGAAGCACGGCAGCCACTTCTCCACGTAATTGCGGATATCGTCGAGCATGCTCTGCGCATTGGCATCGGACTTCAGGAAATCGATGACCGGCGCGTCGCGGCCGGTAAGCGGGCGCAGTTCGGGATCGTAATGCGGGTTTGGCAGGCAGCGCACGTCGAACACCATGTCCGCGTCGAGCGGGATGCCGTGCTTGAAGCCGAACGACTGGAACAGCAGCGTCAGCCCGGCTTCGCCGAGGTCGAGCAGCTCCTTGACCCACAGGCGCAAGGTGTTCGGGCTGAGATCGCTGGTGTCGACGTGGTGGCCGAAGTCGGCCAGGTCGGCCAGCAGTTCGCGCTCGTACTCGATGGATTCGGTCAGAGTGCGCTTGTCGTCCGCCAGCGGATGCCGGCGGCGGGTTTCCGAGTAACGCTTGACCAGGGTATCGGTCTTGGCGTCGAGGAACCCCAGGTGCACCTCGATGCCGCTTTTGCGCAGCTCGGAGAGGAATCCGGGCAGTTCGGACAATGTCGCCCCGCTGCGGACGTCGATGCTCACCGCCACCCGCTCGTAGCCTGCCTGGGCCAGGAACTGGGTCAGACCCGTCAGCAGCTTGGCCGGCAGGTTGTCCACGCAGTAGTAGCCGCTGTCCTCCAGCACGTTGAGGGCGATGCTCTTGCCGGATCCCGACAGGCCGCTGATGACGATGAGCTGCATGGGCGCCAATGATGCCGCGTTCAACTGCGTTTGCTCAACTGCTTTTCCTGGCGCTGGATGAATTCCTGGGTGCTGTCGATGCCCCGCAACTGCAGGACATAGTTGCGCACCGCGGCTTCCGCCAGCACCGCAAGGTTGCGCCCGGCGGCGACCGGCAGCACCACCTTGCGGATGCTGATGCCCATGATGTCCTCGGAGCTTGCGTTGAGCGGCAGCCGCTCCAGCCCCGGGATGACGCCGCCGACCGGCTTTTCGAGCTGCACGATCAGCTTCAGATTCTTTTTGGTGCGTATCGCGGTCTCGCCGAAGATGGTGCGGATGTTCAGCATGCCGAGGCCGCGGACTTCGAGATAGTCCTTGAGCAGTTCGGGGCTGCGGCCTTCCAGGGTTTCCGGCGCAATGTGATAGAGCTCGACCACATCGTCGGCGACCAGGCCGCTGCCCCGGGAAATGAGCTCCAGCGCGAGTTCGCTCTTGCCCACTCCGCTTTCCCCTGTGATCAGCACGCCCATGCCCAGCACGTCCAGGAACACGCCATGACGGGTGACGAACTCGGCGAGGGCGCGGCCGAGGTAGGTCCGCACCACCCAGATGATCTGCAGGCTATGCAAGGCGGAGGCGAGCAGGGGAACGTCGCGCTCGCGCACGAACTCGAGCAGGGTGGGTGGAGGCGTTTCGCCGTCGGACAGGATGATGCATGCCAGGCCGCTGTCGGCAAGCCGGGACAGGGCCTCGCGCTGGGCCTGCTCGCCGAGCGAGGCGAAATAAGCGGCTTCGGTCCGGCTGAAAATCTGGATCCAGTTGGGATGGACCAGGTTCAGGTGGCCGATGAGCCCCTGCGAGGCCTGGTTGATTTCCGTGCTGTCGAGGTGGGGGGATGGATCGCGCGGGCCCGAGATCCAGGCCAGCTTCAGTGCGTCGGCATTTTCCTCAACCAGCTGCGCGACGCTGATTTGGGGCATGGGGCTCCCATTGCGTTATGAGTTTTTGCACGGCCGCCGGATCCGCCAGCGCCATGAGCTGCGAGCGCATCTCGCGGTCGCTGAACAATTGCGCGAGCTCGGAGAGGATTTGCAGGTGCAGGTCGGTGGCCTTTTCCGGCACCAGAAGCACGAATATCAATTGCACCGGATTGCCGTCCGGAGCCTCGAAGGGGATCGGTGCGCTGGTCCGCACGAAAGCTCCGGCGGCATCGCGCAGGCCCTTGATGCGGCCATGCGGGATGGCGATGCCGTGCCCGAGCCCGGTGGAGCCCAGGCGCTCGCGCGCGAACAGCGCATCGAACACCTGGCCGCGACCGACGCCGAGCGAATTTTCGAACAGCAGCCCGACATGCTCGAACACGCGTTTCTTGCTGGAAACGTCGAGGTCGAGGATGACACTGGATTCGGGCAGGAGCCTTGCAAGCAGACTCATGTTAGGGCGGGACGAGAGGGTCAGGCCAGCGGCCGGTTGCGCGCAGCCTCGGCCTGGTGATGATCCACGATTTTTTCCTTGTGCTTTACAACCTGGCGGTCCAGCTTGTCGACCAGGGCGTCGATCGCGGCGTACATGTTGGCATCGATGCATTCGGCGTAAAGGTCCTTGCCGCGGACATGCAGCGTCGCTTCGACTTTCTGTTCCAGCTTGTTCACCGAGAGAATGACGCCGACGTCGATGACGTGATCGAAGTGGCGCGTGACGCGGGAAAGCTTCTCGGTAAGGTAAGCACGCATGGCCTCGGTGATCTCGAGATGGTGTCCGGAAACTTGCAGGTTCATCGCAATTCCTCCATGCGGTTGATCAAATCGACTTACGTAGATTGACAGGCAGAATCTGCAGGGATTCCCGGTATTTCGCGATGGTGCGGCGCGCCACGACGATCCCCTGTTTGCCGAGAATCTCGGAAATCTGGCTGTCGCTCAGGGGTTTCTTGCGGTCTTCCTCGCCCACCAGCTGCTTGATCAGTGCGCGAATCGCGGTTGCGGAGCAGGCCCCCCCGGTTTCCGTGGTGACATGGCTGCCGAAGAAATACTTGAGCTCGAAAATGCCGCGCGGCGTGAGCATGAATTTCTGCGTTGTCACCCGCGACACGGTGGATTCGTGCAGGCCCAGGGTTTCGGCGATTTCCCGCAGCACCAGCGGTCGCATGGCGACTTCGCCATGTTCGAAGAAGTGGCGTTGCCGGTCCACGATCGCCTGGGACACGCGCAAGATGGTATCGAAGCGCTGCTGGACATTCTTGATCAGCCACTTGGCTTCCTGCAGCTGCCCGGCAAGCTGCTGGAAGCTGGCGTCGCGATTGCGATGCAGGATGTCGGCGTACATGCGGTTGATGCGCAGCTTGGGCATGGCATCGGGGTTGAGCGAGGCCACCCACATGCCCTTGATCTTGCGCACCACGACATCGGGGATGATGTAACGCGTTTCGCCGCCGGAGTAGTTCGCCGCCGGACGCGGATTCAGGTTGATGATGAGGTTCTGCAGGCCGCGCAGCAGGTCATCGTCGCAGCGCAGCAGCTTTTTCAGCTTGAAGTAGTCGCGGGAGGCAAAGGCATCCAGGTGCTGCGTGACGACCTGCAACGCCTCCTTGCGGAAGGGGGTGTCTTCGGCAGCGGCTTCCAGTTGCAGGGCCAGGCATTCGCCCAGATTGCGCGCGCCGATGCCGGGCGGATCCAGGCTTTGAACGTATTTGAGCGCGATGGTGAGTTCGTCGGCTTCGATCTCCAGTTCCGCCGGCAGCAGCGCGGCCAGCTCGACCAGGTCCTGCGTCATGTAGCCGTCGTCGTCGAGGTTGTCGATGAGGAAGGCGACGATGCTCCTGTCCCGGTCGGGCATCTGCATCAGGCTGATCTGGCCCAGCAGGTGGTCGCGCAGCTTGGTCTGTTCCGCCGCGGCCAGCGGCGTATCGGATTCGTCGTCCCCGTCCTGCCCGCCGAACGAACCGTAGCCGTCATCCAGCGACCAGTCGGATTCCGCTGCGCCGCGTTCCTCGCCGGCCTCGCTGTCGTTCGCCGGCGCGCTGTCGGTCGTGGTGGTCGCGGGCGTGGTTGGCAGGGTGTTGGGCGGCGGCGGCGCGGCGGCTTCCTCTTCCTCGTCACGCTCGAGCAGCGGGTTTTCCTGCAGGAAAGTCTCGATCTCCTGGTTCAGCTCCAGGGTCGACAGTTGCAGCAGGCGGATGGACTGCTGCAGCTGGGGCGTCAGCGTCAGGTGCTGGGAAAGCTTGAGCTGCAGGGAGTGCTTCATCGGCAGGCCGGTGTCTCCAGGTCCGAGGGCCGCATTTTGCGCCGGCAGAAACGGTCGCCCGCCGACCTGGCGCCCCGCCACTGGCTGGCGACGGCGCGCTGGCGCAGAGCCTTACCCGATGATTGTGCTGCGTCTTGCATCTGGATGCCCGAGTGCAGGCGAGTAGTTAGGGAGCGGCCCGCCGGAGCTTACAGCTTGAAATGCTCGCCCAAGTAGACTCGTCTTACGCTTTCATTATAAACGATTTCCTCCGGTTTGCCGCAGGCCAGCACGGAGCCGTCGTTGATGATGTAGGCGCGGTCGCAGATGCCCAGTGTTTCCCGGACATTGTGGTCCGTGATCAGCACGCCGATGTCCCGGTCCTTGAGGAAACGGATGATTTTCTGGATGTCCAGGACGGCGATGGGGTCCACGCCGGCGAAGGGTTCGTCGAGCAGGATGAAGCGGGGATGGGTCGCCAGGGTCCGCGCGATCTCCACGCGGCGGCGTTCGCCACCGGACAGGCTGATGGCCGGGCTGTTGCGCAAATGCGCGATATGCAGGTCGTGCAGCAGCGCATCGAGCTGACTGCGCATTTCGCTCTCCGGAAGGGAGCGCAATTCCAGCACGGCGCGAATATTCTCGGCGACCGTCAGCTTGCGGAATATCGACGCTTCCTGCGGCAGGTAGGACAGCCCCAGCCGCGCCCGCTTGTGGATCGGCGTGTGCGTCAGCGCCTGGTCGTCCAGAAACAGGTCGCCGCCGTCCAGCCCGACCAGGCCGACCATCATGTAGAAACAGGTGGTCTTGCCGGCGCCGTTGGGGCCGAGCAGGCCGACGATCTCGCCGCTGGAAACGTCCAGCGAGACATCCTTGACGACGGTCCGTGCCTTGTAGCGCTTTTTGAGTTTTTCCGCCCGTAGCTGGCTCATTCGCGGTTCGCCTTGCGCGCGGCAGCGGGTGCGCGGGCCATCAGGGCTTCGATGGCTTGACGCCTGACGAGGGCTGCAGTTCGAGCGGCGCTTTTTCGCCTTCGGGCTTCGGCTTCGGCTGGATGACCGCGCGCACGCGCCCCTGGGGATTGCCGGCTGTGCCCGTCGATTTGCCGCCGCCGATGACCTGGAAAAATTCCGTCACCGCGTTGTACGCAATGTAGTCGCCGCGCACTTCGTCGCCACCCCGCTGGATCATCGCATTGGTGAACATCTGCATCTTGTCCACCTTGCCGTCGTATTCCAGACGCTCGCCGTAGCCTTCGATGAACTCGTCGAAGCCCTCGCGCTTCTGGCGGAAATAGGCCGGTTTGCCGAAGGCGATGCCGTACTGGAACCCGTCGGCGTCCTGCTTGACGATGATCTTGTCGGCCTTGATCAGCAACGTGCCCTGGGTCATCGAGACGTTGCCTTCGAAGACGGCTTCCTTCCTGGCGTCATCGAGGTCGACCCGGTCGGCCTCGAGGTTGACCGGCTTGTCGCGATCGGCTTTTTCCGCAAATGCGGGGACGCCGCCCAGGCAGGACAGCGCCAGGAACACGCCCACAAGGCATGCTTCAAGGGCGCGCGGGCCGTAACGTTTTCTGCGGGACGCGTTTTGGGATCGCATAGTTTGCTTTGACCTCGGACAGCAGCCGGACCTGCCGGGTCTTGTTGTCGAATTCTAAGCCAACGGCGCTGGCCGTGGAATTTCCCTCGACCATGCGCACCGGCTTGTCGGTCTGCGCGAAATCCCTGTCGGGTACCACGTGCAGGTAGCTGGTGAACAAGCCCAGTTCGGGGTTGGCGTCAAACGCGGAACGCAGCACCTGCACGTCGCCGCGGAAGTAAACGTCTTCGCCGCCCTTCGTTGCATCCGCGGTGTCGGAGCGCACCGTCACCGGTGCGCGCTCATAGTCGAAGTACACCAGGCGGGGCGCCTCGAGCTGCGTGCTGTTGTCGTCCGGATAGTGCACCATGCGCCTGGCTGACAAGGCATAGCGGCGCGTACCGTCGGGATTCATCTGCACGGCCGAAAAACCCTCGATGATGAAATCCGGATCGTGGCGCGTGTTGCCGTCGGGCATCCGGCCTGCGGGTTGCACTTTGCGGTCCAGCCAGAACGTGAGCGCCGCCAGCAGGGCCAGCAGGATCAAGGGCGACCAGCTGATGAGCCGGTCCCTCATCGCGGCCGGCCTCTCATCGAATCCAGGCTTTCATCTGCCTGTCCAGCGTGCCCTGCCCCCGCATCAGCAGTTCGCAGGCTTCGCGCGCGGCGCCGCATCCCCCCGCAGTCCGCGTCACGTAGTGCGCGTGCTCGCGCACGACCTTCACCGCGTTCGGCACGCTCAGCGCAAGGCCGCAGCGCCGCAACACCGGCAGGTCCGGCAGGTCGTCGCCCATGAAGGAGGTTTCCGCTTCCGCCAGGCCGAGTTTGGCGAGCAGTTTTTCATATGCGGCGAGCTTGTCGCCGATGCCTTGCAGGACGTGCGTGACGCCGGTTTCCTTCGCCCGCAAGGTGACGATCGGCGATTTTCGCCCGGACAGCAATGCCAGCTGAACGCCGCTCTGCGCGAGCATCTTGAAGCCGAGTCCGTCGAGAATGTTGAATGCCTTCGTTTCCTCGCCCTTTGCGGAAAGATGGATGGTGCCATCGGTCAGCACGCCGTCGACATCGAAAATGGCCAGCCGGATGCGCCGCGCCCGCGCCAGGAGACGCTGGCTCATCCGTGTCCTGTCTCGAGATCATGCCCGCCGCCATCCGCCATCAGATCACCTTGGACAGCATCAGGTCATGCATGTTCATCGCGCCGACCAGCCGTTGTTCCGCATCAACCACGAGCAGCTGGCTGATCCGGTGTTGCTCCATGAGCTGCGCCGCCTCCACCGCAAGCTGGTCGGCCCCGATGGTGCGGGGGCTCGCATGCATGACGTCGCGTATGCCGAGCTGGCGCAGGTCGCCCGGCCTTTCGAGCGTGCGGCGCAGGTCGCCATCCGTGAATATTCCCGCGATGCGTCCATCGTTGCCGATGACGGCCGTCATGCCCATGCCTTTGCGTGACATTTCCAGCAGTGCTTCGGAAAAGGACGCGGATTGCAGCACGGTGGGAACGGCAGCGCCGGTGCGCATCACATCCCCGACGTGCGTGAGCAGGCGCCGGCCCAGGCTGCCGCCAGGGTGGGAGCGGGCGAAATCCTCCTCGCCGAAGCCCCGGGCCTCGAGCAGCGCGACCGCCAGCGCGTCGCCCAGGGCCAGCGCCGCGGTGGTGCTGGCGGTGGGTGCCAGGCCCAGCGAACAGGCTTCCTGGTCGACTGCCGCATCGAGATGGACATCGGCGGCGGTCGCCAGCGGCGACCGCGCATTGCCCGTGATCGCGATGAGGTGCGCGCCCTGGCGCTTGATCAGGGGAACGATGACCAGCAGCTCGGCGCTCTCGCCCGAATTCGACAGCGCAATCATGACGTCCTTGCTGGTCACCATTCCGAGGTCGCCGTGGCTCGCCTCCCCCGGATGGACGAAGAAGGCCGGTGTGCCGGTGCTCGCCAGCGTCGATGCGATCTTGCGCGCGATATGGCCCGACTTGCCCATGCCGCTGACCACCACCCGGCCGTCGCAGGCGAACATGATCTCCACGGCCCGCACGAAATTCGCGTCGATGCGGTCGCGCAATCCCGCGACCGCCTGCGCCTCGATATCCAGCACGCGCCGCGCCGATTCGAGAATCTGTTGCGCGGACAGCTTGCTGAGGGCGGCGGGTGTTTTCAGTGCTGTCATGGCCTCCGAGTATAACGCATGGTCCCGTGCTTCCCCTTGTCGCGCGCTGCAGGGAGCCACCGGGGCCTTGTGCTAGAGTTTCATGCCCCGCGCATGGATTTGCCTGCTCCGGCCATGACCTTCGGAATCCTTGAATTCGTCCTGATGTTGCTGGCTGCGGCGGTCGTCGTGGTGGTGATATTCCGGCTCCTCAAGCTTCCCGCCCTGCTGGGCTACCTGCTGCTCGGCATCGCCATCGGCCCGCATGCCATCAACCTCGTCCCGGACAACGAGGGCATTCGCAACCTGGCCGAGTTCGGCATCGTGTTCCTGATGTTCACCATCGGGCTGGAATTCAGCCTGCCGAAATTGCTGACCATGCGGCGGGTTGTGTTCGGGCTTGGCGCCGCGCAAGTCATCGCCACCGTGCTGCTCTGCATCGGCGCGGCGCAGGTACTCGGGTACGGCTGGCGCACGGGCGTCGTGCTTGGCGGCATTCTGGCCATGTCGTCAACGGCGATCCTGGCGAAAATGCTGGTCGAACGCCTGGAAATCAACTCCGCGCATGGCCGCCAGATCATCGGCATCCTGCTGTTCCAGGATCTCGCCGTGGTGCCCCTCCTGATCCTCTATCCATCGATGGCGCGGGGCGACGACGCGGTGGTGCAGGCGCTGCTGGTGGCATTGGTTCGCGCGGGACTGGTCCTGTTGCTGATCCTGACCGTGGGGCAAAAGCTGGTGCGCGGCTGGTTCACGCTGGTCGCGCGGCAGAAATCCTCGGAGTTGTTCGTGATCAACGTCCTGATGATCACCCTGGGGCTGGCGTGGCTCACCAACCTGGCGGGCCTGTCGCTGGCCCTGGGCGCCTTCCTCGCCGGCATGCTGATCTCCGAGACCCAGTTCCGCTATCAAGTCGAGGACGACATCAAGCCGTTCCGGGACGTCCTGCTGGGCCTGTTTTTCATCACCGTAGGCACCCGCCTGAACGTCGGCGTGCTGCTGGGCGACGGGCACCGGGTAGCAATTTTGCTCGTCGCGCTGCTGGCCGGAAAGGCAGTCCTCATCTTCGGGCTCAGCCGGCTTTTCCGCACCGACACCTCGGTGTCGCTGCGCACCGGGCTGGCGCTGGCGGGGGCCGGCGAGTTCGGCCTGGTGCTGGTGAGCGAGGCGGCGCGACTGGAGCTGATGCCGCCGCAGATGACCCAGATCGTGCTTGCCGCATTGGTGCTGTCGATGCTGGTCTCGCCGTTCATCATCGAGCACAGTGAGCATCTGGTGCGCCGTTTCAGCTCGGCGGAGTGGATGAACCGGGCCATGACCCTGCACAACATCGCAATCCAGAGCATGGCTGCGGAACGGCATGTCATCATCTGCGGGTACGGTCGCAGCGGACAGAACCTGGCGCGCTTTCTCGAGCAGGAAAAGATCGCATTCATCGCCCTGGACATCGACCCGCAGCGCGTACGGGAGGCCGCGGCCGCGGGCGAAAGCGTGGTATTCGGCGACGCAGCGCGGCGCGAAGTGCTGATCGCCGCCGGCCTTTTGCGCGCCGATGCCCTGGTCGTTTCCTACGCGGACACGCGCTCGGCGCTGGCGATCCTGGCGGTGGTGCAGGAGCGGCGTCCCGGACTGTCGGTCATCGTCCGCACCCTCGATGACAGCGATATCGACCGGTTGAAGGAAGCGGGCGCCGCAGAAGTGGTCGCCGAAATCCTCGAGGGCAGCCTGATGCTGGCGACGCATGCGCTGATGCTGATCGGCGTGCCGCTGAACCGGGTCCTGCGCCGCATCCGTGATACGCGCGAGCAGCGCTACGGACTGTTCCGGGGTTTCTACCGCGGGGTGACGGATGAGGTCGGGGACGAGAATGACCGCCAGCAGCCGCGCCTGCACTCGATGGTATTGCCGCCTGGCGCCGCTGCCGTCGGCAGGACGCTCAGGGCGCTCGACCTCAACCGCATGCACGTCGAGGTGACCGCCCTGCGCCGGCGCAACATCCGCAATTCCACCCCGGATCCGGACACCGTGCTGGCAGAAGGCGATGTCATGGTATTGCGGGGCGCGCAGGAGGATCTGGCGGAGGCCGAAATCTACCTGCTGCAGGGGTGACCGGGAAACCGGTGCCGCCGGCGTGCTAAAGCAGGCTGGCGGCGCCGCAGTTGGGACTGCCGTTCGTGGTATTCCAGATGCCGGCAGCGGCGGTCGAACTGGTGCAGGCAGGCGAACCGGCAGCGCCATCGCTGGGCGCGATGCTGCCGTTGCCTTGGTAGCGCGAAAACTGGAAAGCGCCCGTATTGGGCATGCCGTCGTCTATTTTCCGGTCGGTTTCGGCGACGATTTCCACCGGGATCTGGGAACCGGATTTGATGTTGTGCCGCAGCGCCGAGGGATCGGCCAGGGTTCCCGCGCCATAGATCCCGTCGTAGACGAGTTGCTGGAACACGCCGTAGGGGTTCACGGGGCTGGTGGCAGCAGATTCGATCGAAGCGTAGCGGTAGCTGCCGGTCAGGAAGGACGCACCGGACAAATGTTCCCAGGCAAGGATGGCCTCGTCCGGTGTGGTGCCGCTTTCAATGCGCCCGTTGCCGTTGCCGTCCTGGCTGGTGTGGTTGATGGAATTCGTCGCCTTGGCATAGTCGCCCGGCAGCGCGCGGTAGCGCTCCTGAAAACCGAAATAAGCCGCCTTGATGCCATCCTGCTGGGCAATGAGTTCGCGGACCCTTGCGCTGGTCAGCAGTTCCTGCCCTTTCAGGATGCCGCCGAGCAACAGGCCTATGATGACCAGGACAATGGCGATTTCGATCAGCGTAAATCCGCTTGTTTTTCTTTTTCGATTCATCGCCGCCCGAACGTCGTCGCACTGAAAATTTGTTACATCCGTCAGAGTATATTATTTCCCTTCATCGCTGGCTCGACTTTGCCATTCTTTCAGCGGGAGTGCGGGCGCGCGGTCAGAACAAAAAAACCCGCAATTGCGGGTTTTTTTGCATACCGACCTACCGGATTAAAACAGGCTGGTGCCGCCGCAATTGGGTTCCACGGTGCCGATGGTCGTCCAGTTTCCCTGCGTAGCGCCCGTAGCGGTCACATAGCAGTTCGCCGCCGTGGGTGCGGTACCCGTCGGGCTGACGGCGCTGAAGCGGAATCCCCCACGCAGCGCATTGCCGTCATCCACCTTGCGATCCACCTCCGCGAGGATATCAGCGGGGATCTGGTTGCCGCTCTTGAGGTTATGCTTGACCGGCGGCGTGCCCGTATCGCCATAAGCGGAGTCATAGGACAAGCGCAGGAACATGCTGTAGGGATTCTGGGGCGTATTTTCCGGGGCCTCCGTACCGCCGGTTGCCGTCGCCAGCGTGTAGGCGCCATTGATGAATCCCGCATGGGAAAGGTGATCCCAGACCAGGATATGTTCGGTGACGGCGCTGCCGGAAATTTGTGTCGCTGCAATTTCTATCTGCCCATTACCGTTGCCATTCAGGGCCGTGCCGTTTACGTTCGCGGCGGCCTGGGTGTAATCACCCGGCAAGGCGCGATAACGGTCCTGGAAGCCGAAGAATGCGGCCTTGATGCCGTCCTGCTGCGAGATCAGATTGCGGACGCGGGCGCTCGTGATCAGTTCCTGTCCCTTGAGGATGCCGCCAAGCAACAGGCCGATGATGACCAGCACGATGGCGATTTCGATCAGGGTAAAACCCTGCTGTTTGCGATTCATGATCCATTACCTCCTGTAAGGCGGCTTGTCGTGGACTGGATGACGCGAAATCCATGCCACCGCGTTTCCCATATAAGAATGGGCCTAAATTCAATGGATTGCTGTGCATTAACAATACCTGGAGTCATGAGGCCGGCGTAGCTGTCCCGTAATGCATTGATCAAATTGATATTAATAACAAGCTAGAAGCCGGAGGGGGCAATCCAGTACGCCCCCGCCGGACTTCCTTGGCCCCGCCAGTCCCTCAGCGCAGTTGGGATTCCGACGGCTTTGACGATTTTTCAGCACTTTTCTGGAGGGCATTGAGGCGTTCGGTCAGGAAATGGGCCTCGTGGGAGTCGGTAATCGAGCCGCTCGCCAGGAGGCCCCCAAGCAGGACCTTGGCCGTCTCGATTTCTCCCATGTCCTCCAGAAGAAAGATGTGCATCTGCTTGGCCCAGTGCGGCACCGACGCGCCGCTGGCGTGGCGGCTCAGTTCCTGGGCGTAACGCAGGGCCAGAGGAAGATCGTCGAGCCGGTGTTTTGCCATGATCGCGGCATGCGCCATCCAGCGCCAGCGCCGCTCGGGATCGCCCAGAAACCGGCGGTAGGTCCACTCCAGGATCATGCGCTGGCGGGCCGTGTCCGGAACCTGGGAGTAAACCTGCGAGCCCATCAGCATCGGATACTGCCCTTGCGGATCGAGCTCGAGCACCCGGTCCAGCCAATCCTGGATTCTGGCGTAATCCAGATCCTTGAACGGGATGCTGACGCCGGGCTGCGTGTCGAACGCCTGCAGGTACAAGGAAAGCAGTTGAGCGACGCCGATCGGCTCGCCGAGGTCGAGAAGCTTGAGCGTTATCCCCGGGGGTGCGGGGGGGAGATCGGCTGCACGGGCCACCGGACGGGGTTCCAAGGCCTTGAGTCCCAGCTGACCGCAGAGAATGGCGGCAAGGACCCAGATCAATGGCGCCGGCACGGCGGCGACGGGACGCTCGCGCATGGTTCAGAAATTCTTGCGGTAAAGATCGAAAATGGCCGCCGCCAGAAGCAAGGCAACATACAGAACGGACTGAACGAGAGCGCCGTCCATCGCAACCGCCGAGGCGCCGTCAAGGAGCCATGACGTCTGTGTAAAGGTATCCAGGCGAGGGAGGAGAAACGCCATGCCGTCCGCCAGCCATTCGCCGGCTTTCTGGCCCAATCCCCCGCCTGCCACCAGGCTGGAACTGCTCATGAGCTGGATCGCAGTGATGGAGCGGGCAAGCAGGTAGAATGCTGCGACGAATGCGGCCGCGCTGAGCAGCTGGGTGAATGTCGTGATGCAGAAGACGGAAACCGCGGCGACGATCAGCAATTCGAGCCCGAGCGAGCAACCCCAGAGCAAAGCCCGGGATGGCGGGGCAAGCAGCAGGAGCGGTATTGTGGCGATGGCTGCGACGCCGGCGGCGATAAGGGCGAAGCCGCCGAATTTGCCGAGCAGATACGCCGGGCGGGGCAGGTCGAGCGAGAGGATCAATTCGACCACCTTGTCGTTGAACTCGCGTGTCAGGCCATTCAGGATGTACAGGCCGACCAGGAAGACGCTCGCCAGTCGCAGGGCGGAGGCAAGAAGGGCGGTTTGCAGGCGCGTGCTCTCGGTGACGGCCAGTTCCCGGGCGAACACGCTCAGGAGAAACAGCGCCGCCATTGTCATCAGGACGATGGCAATGAGGCGGTTCCTCCAGGCTTCGAGGACGGTGTAGCGGGCGATGGCGCCAACCCGGGAGAGTTTCATCGGTGTTCGGTATGCCGCGGGATTGCAGATGCGGACGTAAGTTGCGCGACTTGCATTGGGGTTGTCAAGAATGGCGGCGGAAATCAAATCGGAATCCGGTTTTGCGCGCATGGTCGCAGGCATACGCCAGGAGCACTGGCTCTCGCTGACCCTGCTCGCGCTGCACGGCGCCTTGCTGCTGGAGCTGGGCGACCCACTGGCGAAAGCCCTGCTGCTTTCGCATTTCGGCTTCTTCCTGCTCTGGCAGCCGTTGTGGCGCGGAGAGCAGAAGCTCATTCCCGGCCAGGCGATCCTGATCATCGGCGCCGCCGTCCTGCTCATCGCCGCGGGCAGCTGGTGGCTCATGGCATTGTGGCTGGCTGTGCTGTTCTCGCTGATCGGCGGCAACGTTCCCGGCATCAAGAATCTCCGCCAGCGCGCGGTATCTCTGCTGGCGGCTGTCTATCTGCTGGCGATCCTGCTGACCTGGGTGGTGCCGCACCTGTTTCCGGAACAGAGCTTTCCCACGATCCTGACCATGGTGGTCCGATACGGCCTGGTGATACCGGTCATCGCCATTTTCTTCGTCCGCACCCAACGTTCGCAGGCGGCATCGAGCTATTCCGTCGATCTGTTCTACAGCCTGTTGCTGTTCCTGATGATCGTGGTCCTGGTGCTTGGCGCCTTCGTCATCAAGGAGGTCAGCCATGGCAACTATGTGATCTCCCTGGCGCAAGCCCTGATCGTCATCGCCGGCCTGCTCGTCGCGCTTTCCCTGCTCTGGGATCCGCGCGCGGGATTCGCCGGCATCGGGCAGTTGCTGACGCGCTACTTCCTCAGCATGGGCGTGCCGTTCGAGCGCTGGATGCACAGCCTGGCCGCGCTTGCGGACCGCGAACGCGATCCCGACAAATTCGTCATCGTCGCCGCCCACGAGATGTCAGGCCTGCCCTGGCTGTCCGGGGTCCAGTGGGCGGGTCGCGGTTCGACGGGCGTGGCGGGCGACACCACCAAATACGCGACGGCGTTCACCTTCGGCGGGCTCACCCTGACGCTGTACACGCGCTGGTCGCCCAGTCCGGCGCTGGTGCTGCACATCCGGCTGCTGGCGCGGCTGCTTGGGGATTACTACGATGCCAAGGTCCGTGAACAGGAACAGCGCCGCAACGCCTATGTGCAGGCGATCTACGAGACCGGCTCCCGGCTGACGCACGACGTCAAGAACCTGCTGCAGACGCTGCGATCGCTGTGCACCGCGGCGGAAACCAGCCAGGAAAGCGATTCCGACGCGCTCCGCCTGCTGATGCAGCGCCAGTTGCCGCAGATCACGCAGCGCCTGCAGATCACGCTGGACAAGCTCAACACCAAGCCGCCGATCGGCAACGATTCGACTGCCGCCTCGCAGTGGTGGGAAGCCATCAAGCAGCGGTACGCCCACGAGGGCGTGGTCTTCGAGGGGGGTAACCTTCCTTCAAACGCTTCCCTGCCCGGCGATCTGTTCGAAAGCGCCGCGACCAACCTGCTGCAGAACGCGCTGGACAAGCGCAAGGCGCAGGGAAAACTGCGCATCGTCGTCACGCTGCAATGGGACAACGGCTTTTACCTGTCGGTTTGCGATGATGGCCCGGCGGTTCCGGAAGGCCTCGCGCAGCAGCTTTTCGCATCCCCGGTGCAATCCAACAGCGGGTTGGGCGTGGGGCTCTACCAGACAGCCCGCTTTGCGCGCGAGCACGGCTTCGAGCTTGAGCTTTGCACCAATCGGGCGGGTGAGGTCTGCTTTTCTCTGGCGCAGGCGGAAAAAACCGGAAATTCTCGCGCCAGCTGAAGTTCAGGGCAGTCTGCCGGCGGCCACCAGCCGGTTGAGCAGCACGCCACGGGACAGCCAGGTCACGATATCGTCGAATTCTCCTGCGCCCGCAGCGGCGGTGGTGTGGACCCGGCTTACGAAGGTGATATCGCCATCCACGTTTTCCCGCTCATCGGTGCCTGCCGGCGGCAGCGGATTTTGCAGATTGTTTGTCGAATTCATTGCTCCCCGTCCGTTCCTTCCGTGGGAGACAATAACGACGGGCGGGCCATCCGGCGACCCGTTTGTAAGCCGAGAGACGCAGCCGCTGTCGGCGCAAACTTCGATTCCGCTGGCGGACGTAAAACTGAGCACGGGCGGGCCCCGCTGGGCGAACGTGGTATCCACGCGGTAACGGAAGCGATTGCCCCAGCTGTCCGCCGCGGGCGTTCCGAGAGTGGCCCAGGGAAAGTTGCCCTCGCTGACCACGCATACGGAAACGTTTACGTCCTCCCGGCCGTCGTTTGCCGTGCCTACACCGCCGGTTGCGGTCTTGTCCGGGCAGGGAAGGTGGCCATTGGCGATGGCGAATCCAAGCAGCGCTTCGCGCATTTCTTCGAGGGCCCGCTGCGCTTCGCTCACCTTGCGCTGTTCGACCTGGGCCGACAGCGGGACCAGGATGCTGCCCAGGAGCAGGGCGATCACCAGCATGCCGATCGCAATTTCCACTAGCGTGAATCCACCCTGGCTCCCTGGGGACGGGCGTTCGATGCGGCGCGGGCGTGATCGTAAGAGCGTCATTGGTATAGGACGTAGTCGTTGAACGTCGACGTCGCAGGTTGTTGCGCGAATCTGAAGTTCGTGGGGGCGACGGTATCGTATGTGGCGTTCGCCCCTTCGAGGTAGTTCGAGATGGTGCCTTGCTGTCCGGCGGCGCGCGATTGTCCCGACAGCTTTTTCCCGGCCACGACGACAACCACGCGCTTGTCGTTGGCCGCGCTGGGCGGGTTGACGATGAGACAGTCGCCCGAGCAGCCGGCCGGGGTCGGAATACCAAGTTCGGTAGGAAACAACCCAATGATCGTGACCGCCGGTTGATATCCTTCGGCCACGCCGTAAAAAACCTGTTCCTTCCAGTTCGTCCACCATTGCCGGTGGAGGGTGCAGGCAGGCGTGCCTCCGGTGGGCCATTTGTTGCTCATGCACAGGCCCGGAGGTATGAGATCGTCGCAGGCATCCTCAATGCTTGATTGCAGAAAACCGCTGGAAATGAGTCCCAGGATGGAAGAAGAGAAGGTATCCGGCATCCGGCCGAAGCGTCGGCCCTGGACATCGTTGTATTGCCCGTCAGCGTAGTCGCCGACGCTGGCTGCCCAGGGGTAGCGTCCCTCGGACGCATTGGCATACGCGGTCAGGCAGTTCATGGCCTCCCGGGCGACGCGGCGTTCCAGCAGGGGCATCACATCTTCGTACTTGATGGCGAGAACGGCGTCGTTGACGATCTCGCGGGTGCCCGCCAGTACGGGGCCATTGATGAAGCCGTTGAAACTGTCGCCGTCGATGAAATCGGCGTTGTCCTCGCCGCCGCTGACCACATCCAGATAGTTCACCGGGTTGCACTTGGCGGTGAGTTTCGGGTTGGCGGAAGTACACACGCCCGCGGTGTCCCCGGCGGGCGTGCAGGCCCCCCCCGTGCAACTGCGGACTTGCGGACTGCCGGCGCCGTCCCGCTGGAGAATTGCGCCGGGCGCAATGATGACGGCGATTACGCCGGACGGCGGATTGGGATCGCTGCCGTCATGCACGATGGTGCCGTCCCGATCGCTCAGGGTGATCGTTCCCGGCGTCGAACTGTTGAGGCAGCCTGCATTGCTGGGACCCGTGCAGTCGGTGCGGGTATTCTCCTTGAAGTTGTTCGAAACCGCGTACCAGAGACGTTCACCGTCGCCGTCGCGGAGATCCGGCAGTCCCAGCGTGCGCCAGGGCAGGCGCCCGAGCCTGCTTTGCTGGTTCGATCCGGTGGCCCCCCCGCAGCCGGTTTCCGCCATTCCGTCATCATTGATGTCCGGGCAGGGCAGATCCCCCGGGCGGGGACAATTCGAACTCCCGCAAGTGACGTTCACATTGACACCCACGGCGAATCCGATCAGGGCTTCCTTCGCCTTCGCCAGCGCCTCCGCAGTCTGCTGGCGCCGGGTGTTCTCGCGCACCAGATCGTTGACCAGGACGACGACAAACAGCGCTACAAGCAGGCCCATCAGCGCGAGCGTGAGGAGCAGGGCCGCGCCGCGCTGGGATTTGCGCGGGCCTCGGCCGTCATAGGCGCGTTCGCGGGACATCGGATTCTTGCATTGCGGGCGGATGGCGCCCTCAATGCGCTTCCGGCTCGCCGTCCTGGCCTGGCGCATTGTCCGGATTCCCGGAATCGCCGCCGGGAACCGCGGGAGGGGGTGCAGAAACGGCAGGTTCGGCTGCGGGGGGTTTGGCTTCGTACGCTTCCTGGATCTTGCCGGTGGATCGATTCAAGGTCTGGCCGACGCGGAGCCGAGCGCTGGTTCCGGAGGTCTGGACGCGCGCCGTGGTCGAGTCTGACGGCTTTGCGGAAATCGGGGCTGCGCCCTGGCGCTTGACGCCTGCGGTGCTGCCGTTCACCCAGACAGTGGATTCGCCATCGCTGCGGGTGACGATGCCGTTCACCGTGAGCGAACGCGGCCCGCGCACGGTGGGGCCGGTTTTCCTCGGGATATCCAGTTGTTTGCCGGCATCCAGGGTGTTGCGCTGGGCGGGCGTGAAAAACAATCTACCGAGGGGCTCGGCAGCATGCAGCGCCGGTGCCAGCACGGCCAGCAGCAGGAAAACGCTCTGCACGTGCTTCATGGGGCGGCCTTTCCGGGATCGATCGTGAGCCAGGACAGCTCGCACTGCGCGTTCAGGTTCGGTTGTCGCGGGGCGGGCGCATCGACCCGGGCCGGGCGGTCGATCGTGCAACTGCGGATGAAGAACATCCCGCTTTGCTGGGTTGCGAGCAGTTGCAGGAAGCGCATGAGGTCGCCCTCGTGCACCAGCCCGAAGGACAGCTTCATCATCGACTGTTGCAGGAACTGGGACGCGGGGTTGTTCTGGCCGACCATGAGAAAAGGCTTGCGCGCCTCGAGCTGGTAGCTCACGCCGAACAGCCCCGCCTGCTTGTTCGCGGAGCGCAAACCTTCGATCCACTCGATACGCTGTTCGGCACCGACCAGGCCTTCGTCCTGCAGTTTGCGGTAGGCAGGCAGGTAGCGGTCGATGGCCTCGCGTTCCTCGCCGGAGCGTTGATAACGTTCGCGCGCCTCCTTCATGGTTTTCGTCTGCGCGAGGCGCTGCGTTTCCGCGGCTTTATGCTGAGCCGAAGTGAAGTTGATGAGGACGGCGGTGATCGCCAGCGCTGCGATCAGGGTCGCGAGCGGCAGTCTCATCGAGGTCACGTCCTTGAGCGTCAGGGCCATGCTCATGCTCCCGGCTTGAACGACACGGCGAATTCAAAGCCGGCGCCGCCGGCGCCGCCGGGCGTGTTGGTGCTGCCGGTCATGCCTGAGTCCGAACTCGCATTGAACGGAAGCTTGATCGCCTGCACCCGGCCCACCTTCGGATCGCCGGCCAACCGGGTGGCGAATGCGTTGATCTCGGCCATGGCGCCCTTGTAGTCGCCATTGAAGGGGCTGACCTCGGCGCGCAGCATGGCGGTCTGCACTGGGGCTCCCGCCGGATCTTGCCCCGCCTGCGATGCACCGGATTCGGCCTGACCGCCATATTTCCATTCGATGCGAAGCAGCTGGATCTGCGGCGACGCGTCAAGCGCGCGGCTGACCACAGCGAGCATCGGTTCCGGCGTGCGCACGCTTTGCCTGAGCTGGTCCGCGATCTCCACCGTGTGGCGCAAATTGTCCGTGGTGGTGGGCGTTTCCGGAAACTGGGCGGTCACCTGCTGATACAGCGTCTGGTATTCCTGCGTCTGCCTGCGCATGGCCGCGATATCGTCCCGGGTGCGCATCGTGTTCAGCACGTTGACGCCGCTCCAGATCAGGGCCAGCAGGAGAATGCCCGCCGCAGCGGCGTAAATCCGGCGGCGGCCGACATTGCGCTGAAAGCCCTGCGTGACTTGCGGCGGCGCGAAGTTGTGGGCGGGCGTGCCTTCACCCAGCAGGTGCAGGTGCAAGGCATCCGCGGAAGCTTCAAGTTCTGCCGGAGCGATGCCAAAGCGGGAGACCACGTCCGCCTTGGTCAGGAGGGTGCACTGCATGTTCGGCCGCCCGCGCGAAATCGCGGCCGGGAGTCCGCCGAGCGAGTCGTCCTGGTCGAGGATGACCACCTGCAGCGTGTCGTCGACGTGCGTGATGGTGAGCGCGTCGAGGTACATCCGTGTATTGCTGACCTCGTCCGCGTAGTACTGGTCCGCGGACTCCACCGTGTCCCGCAATGGCGTCAGGCGGCTGATGCGGAACTTGAGGTTCTTGAAGAATGTCTGGCGCACACCGGCACAGCCCTTGGTGACGAGCAGCAGGTTCGGGTGCTTGACCTTGAGGTGGCCGATGAGGGTCACGCTCACCATCGGCAGGGAATAGACGCCGGCAACCGGCAGGTTCTGCGAATTGATCGCCTTCAGCCACGGCGAAAGCAGCTCGGGGCTGGTGAATGCCGCGAACAGATAGCGGTCGTCCTTGCGCTTGTCGGCCTCGCGGCTTTGCAGCGAATAGGAATAATAGGAGGTGCCGCGATAGAGCTGTTTCAGCTTCCGCGCCACCATTTCGTTGCGGTCCTTGCCCTTTGCATGCGGCAGCGTCTCGAACCGGTAATCCTCGTCCACGGTGTCCGCCATGACATAGGCCGTGACGCCCCGGGCCGCGCTCAGGAAATTATTGAAGGCGTTCCAGCCGCGCTCGTCGTTGGCGAAGCTCCTGCAGCCGGTGAGTTTGCGTCCCTTCCACAGGCCGACGGTGGCTTGGTCCGCGGAAACGCAAATGAGGATTTTCGGGCCCATGGTCAGTATTTCATCTTGCCGATGATGTCGTAGATCGGCGTCAATACGGAGAAAAGCACCATTGCCAGCATCCCGCCCAGCACCAGGGTCAGCATGGGTTCGAGAAGTTTGAGCGCCTTGTCGACGGAATCGCGCACGTCGCGGTTATAGAAATAGGTGATGTTCATCAGTGCGACGTCCAGGGCACCGGTGTTTTCGCCGGTGCGCAGCATGCGGATCACCAGCGGCGGGAAGACGCCGAGGTTCTGGAATGCTTCGGACATGCTCTCGCCGGCGCTGATCTGCTGGCCGGCGCGCTGCAGGCTTTCGGCGATGACCCGGTTGCCGACGATTTCCTCGCTGGTGCGTATGGCATCCAGCACCGTGATGCCGGAGCGGTACATCAGGGCGAAAAAATTGGCGAACCTGGCGAGGATGATCTTCTGCAGAATCACCCCGGTCACCGGAAGGCGCAGGATCGCGTAGTCGAGCAGGTAGCGCGTGCGCGGATTCGCTTTTGCCATGAAGCCAACCGCCGCGGATGCCGCGACCGGCAGGAACAGCAGCAGCGGCCACCAGCCGGCGACGAATTCCGAAAGGCCGATCAGCATGCGGGTCTGGATCGGAAGCTCCAGACCCATGGTTTTCAGCAGGGAAGTCACCTGCGGCACGAGGTAGAGCAGCAGGAACACCATTACCGCCAGCACCACCACGAACACCAGCGCCGGATAGGCGAGCAGGCGTTTGGTCTGGGAGGCCAGTTCATCCTGCCATTTCAGGGTCGCGCCGAGATTTTCGAATACCTCGGTCAGCGTGCCGGAAAGCTCGCCGGCGCGGATCAGGCTGACAAACACCGGCTGAAACACGCGCGGAAAGGCCGCCAGGGCCTGCGACAGGGTCTTGCCGCCCTCGATGTCCTCGAGCACCGAAGTGAGAATTTCCCGGAATCTCGGGTTGTCCATGCCGTCGCGCAGATCGCGCAGGCCCTCCAGGATGGGGATCCCGGCGCGCGAGATCTGCTCGAGGTCGAAACAGAAGGTGATCAGGTCCTGCCGGGTGATCTGCCCGGCCGCGAGCGACGGCGTATGGCCGCGCAGCAAGCGCGACGTGATGAGGTCCAGCCCCATCTTCTTCAGGCGCAACTCGAGGTCCACCTCGTTGGCGGCGTCGAGTTTTCCCCGGGCCGGGCGGCCGGTGCGGTCTATCGCCTTGTATTGGAAAGCTGACATCGTCGCTTTTTCCGTTCTACCTGGCGCGTCCTGTCAAGTCGATCGCGCGCGCGACCTCGGCGAGACTGGTGCTGCCGTCGACCACCCGCTGCACGCCTTCCTCGGCGAGGGCCCTGAAGTTCTTGGAGATCGCGGCGTCGCGCATTTCCCTCGGACTGGCGCGCCGCGCGACCAGTTCGTCCAGATCGGCGTCCATGTGCAGGATCTCCATCACTGCCGTGCGGCCGCGATAGCCGCGGTGGTTGCAGCGGTTGCAGCCCACCGGCCGGAAAATCTTGAGCTCCCCATCGACTTCCCGCCCAAGCAATTGGCGTTCCTCCAGCGAAGGGGCGTAGGCTTCCTTGCAATGCACGCACAGCATGCGGACCAGGCGCTGGGCGATGATGCCGATGATGTTGCCGGCCATGATGTCCGGCGCGATGCCGATGTCCAGCAGGCGCGGGAACGTGCCGAGCGCCGAATTGGTATGCAGGGTCGTGAACACCTGGTGGCCCGTCATGGCGGCGCGGAACGCCATTTCCGCCGTGTCCTTGTCGCGGACTTCGCCCACCAGGATGATGTCCGGATCCTGGCGCATGATCGAACGGATGCCGTTGGCGAAGTCCATTTTCGCCGCTTCGCTGACGGACGTCTGGCGCATCATTGCCACCGGATATTCCACCGGGTCTTCCAGGGTCATGATGTTCACGGACTCGACGTTGAGCTTGGCGAGCAGCGAGTAGAGCGTGGTCGTCTTGCCGCTGCCGGTCGGGCCGGTCAGGACCAGGATGCCCTCGGGACGGGCCAGCATCAGATTCAGCTTGGACATCGTCTGCTTGGGCAGCTTCATCTGCTCCAGGCTGATGATGGATTTTTCCCGGTCGAGCACGCGCAGCACGATGTTCTCGCCCCAGATCGTCGGCTGCGCCGACACCCGGAAATCGACCGGCCGGCCGTTGAGGTTCAGGGACAGGCGCCCGTCCTGGGGCGCGCGGGTCTCGGCAATGTTCATGCCGCTGATCACCTTCAGGCGCACGGCGATCCCCGGCCAGTAATTCTTGTGCAGGCTGCGGATCTGCTCGAGCACGCCGTCGATGCGGTAGCGCACGCGCAAAAAGGCGAATTCCGGCTCGAAGTGGATGTCGGATGAACCGCGCTTGACCGCATCCACCAGCAGCGCGCCGACCAGGCGCACGATCGGCTGCGTATATTCATCCGCGCCGCCCTGCTGGATGCTCTGATAGTCGATTTCCCCGGTTTCTATTTCCCGCAGGATGCCGTCGACGGACAGCTCGAATCCGTAGAACTGGTCGATGAACTCGTCGAGCTGGGCCTGCCCGGCGAGCACCGTCTTCATCTGAATGTTGTGCCCGAGCGTCGCGCGCAGCTGGTCCAGGGCGACCACGTTGAAGACTTCGGTGATGGCGACGACCAGCATGTTCTGCTCGGCGTCGTAAGCGATGGGCAGCAGCCGGTGGCGGCGGGCAAACTCCTGCGGCACCAGCTTCAAAGCTTCGGCATCCACCAGGACCTGCGACAGGTCGATGCTTTCCTGGCCGATGGTCCGCGCCATGATGTCGCGGATCACCGCTTCGGTGACGAAGCCCAGGCGCACCAGCAGGCGGCCGATCGGGATGTTCTGGGATTTCTGCTCGGTCAGCGCGATGCGCAGCTGATCGTGTGTGATCAACCCCTGCTGCACCAGCAGTTCGCCGAGGCGAAGCTTCTTGCGTTGCTCGGCCATAGTGAAAATTACCGGGTCACTGCTCTACGCGGGAGGAAAGTTGGCCGACGCGCTGGATGACGAGGTTCTGGTCGAAGTTGGCGCGACCCTTGCGGAACGAAAGGTCGAGCGCCTTGCGGTAGTAGTCCAGCGCCTGGCGGGTCTGTCCCAGATGTTCCAGGCCCACGGCGAGATTGAATGCGTAGTCGGGATTGTCGGGTTGCGACTGATAGGCCTGGAAATAAGCCTGTTGCGCGCCCGGCCACTGGCCCTGGTCGGCATACAGGTTGCCGAGCGTGAAGTAGAGGAACGCGGAAGGTTCGCGGGCAATCAACTGGCGCAGGCGCGTCTCGCTGGACGCAGGATCGGACCCCCCCATGATGGCGATGAGTCCCGCCTGGGCATAGGCATTGCGCGGCTCCAGCTCCAGTACGCGCTGGTAGTATTTGACGGTTTCTTCCACGCGGCCATCCTTGGAGGCGATGGCGCCCAATCCCAGCAGCGCGTCGATGTTTCTCGAATCCGCTTCGAGCACCTGTGCATAGAGGGATTTGGCTTGGGCGAATTCACCGGCCTGCAGGGCCTCGTACGCCCGCATCAGATCCGACGCCGCGACAACGGGCGGTTCGGCGTTGCGCTGGGGCGCGCCGGGGGGCCTGGCCGATCGCAGCACGACGGTTTCCACACCGTCTTCATCCAGTTGGCTCGCCGCCGTTTCGGCCGCACGGCGCGGTCGCGAGACGGCCGCCCGGATCGGCTTCGGTTCGGTCGCGGCGGGTTGCTGCCGCGCTTGCATCACGTCCCCACTGGACGCCGGAGTCGCCGCTGCATCCGGGCTCGCAGCCACCATCGCCGGCTGTGGCGCATTTGACGGCTGTGGCGCCATTGCCGCCGGAGCTGTTGCGCCAGGCACCGTTCCCGCTGCGGTCGGCGTGTCTGCGGGCATGCCGCTCACCTTGGCGGCGGCCGATTCGGGAGCGGCCGTTGCGATCGGCGAGGCGGACGTGTTTTGCGGCGATGCCGCCGCGAGCGGCGACGAAGGTGCTGCGCTGGGTTTCGGCCGGAGCCACGCCGGATTGGCTACCTGGATGTAGACATAGGTCCCGTAGCCGATTGCAACGAGAACGGCGGCTGCAATGAATACGATCATGTAGTGCTCGCGCGCATAATCGACCGGATCGAACGCCGGCGCACGGCTGGCCTGCATCACGGCGGCAGCCTGGGCCGGGCTGGGCGATGCGGAACCAGCGATACCGGCTTCCCTGCGCGCCGCCGGTTCCGCGTTGCCGAGCGGTTCCAGCACCAGTTCGTCGGAATCCAGGGGATCGGATGCGGGACCGGGCTCGTTGCTCTCGCCACCCTCACGATTCTTCGAAGCTTTCTGCAGCGCCTGCAACAGAAGGCTCATGGCGTTTTCCCGGTCTTGTCCACCACCGGCAGGAAACGCTGGAACATCTTCAACTCGTCGCTATCCAGCGAGGGATTGCTGATGACGGTCGGCTTGAGAAAAATGACCAGTTCAGTCTTGCCGACCTCCTCGTCGCGATACTGAAACGCTTCGCCGACGCGGGGAATGTTGCCCAATCCCGGTATCTGGTCGCGGTTGCGCTTGACCTGATCCTGCATGAGTCCGCCCAGGATGATGGTCTGGCCGCTACCGGCCTGCAGGACCGATTCCATTTCCCGCACCTGCACCTCGGGGATCAGGTTCGAGATCGGGTTGTTCAAGGGAACGCCCGTCCCCGTAAACTGAAGCGCGGGATTGGGGTCCGGGACGAAGCGGATGACGCTGGAGATGGTCGGCCTCACCGTCAAGTTGACCATGCCGCCCTCGGTAATCTGCGGCAGCACGCTCATGATCAGACCCACCGGTACCGTCCTCGCGGTAGACGTGTATGTCGTGGTCGTCGTCAGCTGATTGGTGTTCGTGTCCGACTCGATCGTGAAGTACACCAGGTTGTCCACGACCTTCAGCAACGCCGACTGGTTGTTGAGCGCCATCAGCTTGGGACTGGAGAGCACGCGCGTGTTGCCGAACTGCTCGAGCAGACGCAGCGACAAGGCGATATTTCCCAGGTCGGACGTGGCATTGGTGTAACCGACCACCATGCGGGGCGGCGTACCCAGGTTCGTGCCGAGAAGCTGCTGCTGGAAGGAGAACCCGGTCCCGCTAGCGATCCGGCTCCAGTCCACGCCAGCCTGGAACGCGTTCGAGAGCTTGACCTCGGCGATGGTGGCTTCGATGAGCACCTGGCGTTGCGAGGCCGAGCCCACGCTGTCCAGGTATTGCTGCACAAGGGCTTGCTGTTTGTCCGTGCCGAGCACGGTGATCGTGCCGGTGACCGGATTCACGACAATGTCGTTCTTGATGTCCGTCGACGAGGATCCCGGCGGAAACGCCGCGCTGAAAAGAGATGCCGCGTTGGCGCCGGCGCGGGAGACGGCTTCCGCCTGGGCAATGCGCTCCTCGCGTGCCGCGCGTTCCGATTCCGCCCGCGCCGCCCGCTGATCGGCGTTCTGGTTCATCTGCTTGCTGGCAGCCAGGATGGATTCGATGTTCTGCCGCAGGACATCCCAGAAATTGTTGACGGACTTGGTGTCCACCTTCGTGCTGGAGGCGCTGCTGCTCTGGCCACCGCCACCGCCACCACCGCCGCTCTGACCGCCGGTGCCCGTCGATGCACCACTGATGTCGCCGCTGACCCCGATACTGGACGTCGTGTCGCGGTTCATGTTGACGTAGTTGACCCGGTACGTCTTGAAGTAGGGCGTGTCGGGAACGACGACAATGGTCTTGCCTTCGGTGCGATAACGCATGTTGATCTGCTGGGAAATCCTTTCCAGGATCGCCGGCAGTGTTTCGTCGATCGCATTCATCGTCACCAGGCCCTGGATCCCGGGATGGACGTCGATGTTCTGCTTGGTGTCCCGCGACAGGGAGAATAACAATTCCTTGACCGGCACTTCCTGCACGACGACGCTGTAAGTGGGAATCTTGACCTGCGGCCGAGGCGGCGGAACGAAATCGCTGCGGGTGACCGGCGGAAGGATCCTTTCCTGCGGGTTCGGCGGAATCTGGTCGGCGTTGATGTGGCCCTGCGATGGCGGCAGCGTGGGTTTGTAGGCGCAGCCGCCGATGGCCAGGATTGCCGCGGCGATGCACGCCGCCATCGAGACGCGGATAGGCATGATGTGACGGCGCACGGCAATGCGCTGACTGGCTGGTTGCGCGGCTCGCCGGAGCCTGAACCCTTGTCCCCCCCGAATACCCATTCTCAGCTCTGCTCGAAATTCTCTCGTTTGCTGTCAGCCTGCGCTGCCGGCACCGTCGCGACGGGCAGGACTCTGGTCATGACCTTTGTTGGCGGGCAATCTCGGCCCGTATGCCCTGGATCGTTCGGGTATACGGCCGATTGGCCCTCATTTCTGCCGGGAGGCTTTCCAGCATCCGGTTGACCTCATACCGATTGACGAATGTTCCATACAAAACGGTAAAAGAAGGACGCTGATTCGCAATGGTACGGTACACATAAACCTTTTCAATTTCAAGATATTTAGCGATCGTTTTGAAATACTCTCTTAGGAGTTCCGAATCGTTGGACCCGAGCAGTTGGATGCTGTACACGCCGGAACTTTGCTGGTCCAGCCACGCGCTGGTAGCGAGCAAGCGCTGTTCCAGGACATCGCTGGACAGATCGACCGGTGCCACCGGGTCATTCACCGGAACGAGCGGGGGCTGCCGCTCGGGCTGGCTGACGGCCGGTGCGGCAGGTTGGACCGGGGCGGGCGCCTCCGGCACATTCGCCTGGGACGGCGGGGGCGGAACGGAAAGTTCTGAAGAAACAGTCTCTTTTGGAGACGACAACGCCAGATAGACGGCGAAGGCTGCCACCCCCAGCACGCCGCCTACCGCCAAACCCCCCAATGCGTAGGCCAGGGGAGCCCGCGCCTTCGGGACGGGCACCTCGCTGAACTCGCTGTCCCGTACGGCTGCCTTGACGTGGCTCAAACTGACGTTGTGAGTACTTTCGGCGAAGGCCGCGAGCAGGGCTTTGTCCGCGATCAGATTGATCCGGCGCGTCAGTCCGCCGCTCGCCCTTGTCATGTACGAAATGACTCGCGGACTGAATAGATCCGGACCATGATAGCCCGCTGCCTGGAGCCTGAACGCTAAGTAGGCCCTTACATCAGCTTCGTCCAGCGGGGCCAGGTTGAAGCTATGGGTAATGCGTTCACGCAATTGCCGGATCTGAGGCTGACGGAGGTTTTCGTCCAGCTCGGGCTGGCCGAAGAGGACGATCTGCAGCAACTTGTGCTGCTGGGTCTCGAGGTTCGACAGCAGGCGGATTTCCTCGAGGGTACCCAATGGCATGCCCTGCGACTCCTCGACGAACACGACCACCTGACGCTTCTGGGTATGGCGTTCCAGCAGGTAGGAGTTCAGCGCATGCATGACTTCGAGCCGCGTGGCGTCGCGTGCCAGAGGCAGCTGCAGTTCGAAGGCGATCGCATGCAGGATTTCTTCCGGCGATACGCTCGGGTTGGCCAGGTAAACGTTTTCCACGTTGTCCGGCAGCCGGGTCTGCAGGACACGGCAGAGCATGGTTTTTCCGCTGCCGACTTCGCCGGTCACCTTGATGATGCCCTCGCCGTGGGTGAGGGCGTAAATGAGCGCCTCCAGGATCGCACCCCGGTTGCCACCTTCGAAAAAGGCTTCGGTGTCGGGCGTGATCTTGAACGGCGGCTGGTTGAGGCCGAAGAACGCGTAATACATTTAGGTCTCCTCCTCCGCCTCTGCGACGGAGTAGCTTTGCATGCGGCTGTACAGCGTGGTGCGGTGGATTCCCAGCAGCTTGGCGGCCTGGCTGAGGTTGCCATGGGTGATATCCAGCGCGGCCTCGACATAGCTGCGCTCGAGCTCCCGCAAGGCATCGTCGAGATTGAAGTGCTTCTGCGTTTGCAGCAGCTTGCGCGCGGATTCCATCGTGATCCTGAAATCCTTGCCCTGGCTCGCCTCCGGCTGGGAAGGCGCGGCGTCCTCCCAGTCGAACTCGGCCAGCAACTGTTCGCTGTTGATCGTCTGGCCCGCGTATTTCGTGGTCAGCCGGATGACGATGTTCCGCAGCTCCCGGACGTTGCCGGGGAAGCCGTACCGGCCCCACAGCTCCATTGACGTGCGGTCGAGCTGGAACGGCTTCACCCCGCTCTGCTGGGAGTAAACCGTCGAGTAATGATCCAGCAGTTTTACCTTGTCCTCGCCGAGTTCGCGCAGCGGCGGCACGGCGACGGCGAAAACGGACAGGCGGTGATAGAGGTCGGCGCGAAAGCGGCCGGCGCGGACTTCCTGCCGCAGATCCCGGTTGGTTGCCGCAACGACCCGCGCATTGGAGACCCGGCTCTGGGTTTCACCGACGCGCTGGTACTCGCCGTTTTCCAGCACGCGCAGCAGTTTGGCCTGGAGCTCCGGCGGCAATTCGCCGATCTCGTCCAGGAACAGCGTGCCGTCGTTCGCGTCCTCGAAATAGCCCGAACGGGACGTCGTGGCGCCCGTAAATGCGCCCTTGACGTAGCCGAACAGGGTGGGCTCCACCAGCGTCGGCGCAATGGCGGCGCAGTTCAGGGCCAGATAGGGCTTGGCGGCCCTTGATCCCTGGCGGTGCAGCGACTGGGCAACCAGCTCCTTGCCGCTGCCCGATTCGCCCTCGATCAGAACCGGGAACGGGGCATTCGCGTACTGCAGGATCTGCTCATGCAGCTTGCGGATGGCCAGGCCGCTGCCAATGAGCCCGGTGTCGGTTTTCGCCGATATGTGCTCGACCTCGGCCATGCGCAGGGCCTTGGCGAGCAGGCCCTTCAGCACCTCGGGTTCGCAGGGTTTGGCGATGAATTCCACTGCGCCCAGGGTGCGGGCATAGCGAGCGTTTGCCTCGTCGTTTTGGCCGGACAGGACCAGGATCTTGATGGCAGGGGAATAGGCCACGAGATCCGTGATCAGGCGGAATCCCTCATCCGGACGATGCGGGGTCGGCGGCAGGCCGAGGTCCACGAGCGCCAGGTCCGGCGGCGTATCCAGTTGCCGCAGCAGGCTCTTCACCTGCGCGCGCGAGTCCGCAACGCGCACGCTGTAGTCCTTGCTCAGGACGAAATCCAGCGTATCGGTGATGAGGGGATCGTCGTCGACGATCAACAGTTCGGGTTTCACCAGTGTGGAGGCCAACGGACGAGCACCCGTGTACGAGGCGTTTTCGGAATCCTCATTGTGACAGATAGTCCAGACGGCTCATAGGCTTAGGCGGAGATGCCCGCTGCTTAGCGGATGCATGCCAGATAGGCTTGCTCGAGATTGCCAGCCGCAAAGCGCTGGCGCAGGTCCGCAGGAGTGCCGCTGAATCGCAATTCCCCGTTGTGCAGCACCGCCATCTCGTCGCATAACTCGTCGACGTCGGCCAGGGCGTGCGAAGTGAAGAACACGGTCCGGCCGTCTGCACGCGCTTCCTGCAGCCGGGCCTTGAGCAGCGCACGCGCTTTGGGGTCAAGGCCGCTGGTCGGTTCATCCAGTACCAGCAGGTTGCGGCCCGAAAGCAGGCAGGCCGCCAGGCCCAGCTTCTGCGTCATGCCCTTGGAAAAGGCGCGCACGGGCTTTCGCAGTGCGGCGGGATCCAGATCGAGATGGGCGAGCACTTTCTCGGCCTGGATCGCGACAAAAGCGCTTCCGTACAGCGTGGCCATGTAGCGCAGGAAATCCCCCCCGGTGAGGTAATAGGGGGGGACGAATCTTTCGGGCAGGAACGCGAGGCGCGCCCGCGACCGGGTCTCCCGGCTCGGAATGCCGAAGATTTCAACGCGCCCCGAATCGAATTCGCAGAAATCCAGCAGACACTTGATCAGGGTCGTCTTGCCCGCGCCGTTCATCCCGACCAGGCCGAAGGTGCGGCCGGCGGAAACGGACATGTCGAGTCCCCGCAATACCGCGACTCCGCCGTAGGACTTCTTCAATCCGCTGAAACGGATCGCGCTGCTCGCGGGTGTCTCGCTCTGGTTCACGTTCTGGCTGCAAAATTGGGTTGCGCAAAAGTGCACGCAAATGCG
>DASVNF010000225.1:0-2368 GCA_036384015.1 Burkholderiales bacterium | reverse complement strand
AACATCATCGAAGGCATCGTGATCGAAAACGCGTAGCACCCGCGCTGCTTTCCACAAACAAAGGCGGTCATGAGTTTCGAAATCGTCGTCTTCCTGGTCCTCGTGGCGCTCGCGTTCGACTTCATGAACGGGTTCCACGACGCTGCGAACTCGATCGCGACCATCGTTTCCACGCGCGTGCTGCGGCCGCAATGGGCGGTGGTCTGGGCGGCTTTTTTCAATCTGATTGCATTCGCTGTGTTCGGGGTGGCGGTCGCGGCGACCGTGGGCAAGGGCATCGTCGACCCCGCCGCCGTCGACCACTACGTCATCTTCGGCGGCCTCGTCGGCGCCATCGCCTGGAACATCATCACCTGGTATTACGGCATACCCTCCAGTTCCTCCCACGCCCTGATCGGGGGGCTGGCAGGCGCCGCGGTGGCCAAGGGCGGCGTCGATACGCTGATCTCGGCGGGATTCCTCAAGACCGCGGCAGCCATCGTGCTCTCGCCGCTGCTGGGATTCGTCCTCGGCATCACCCTGATGATCCTGGTTGCGTGGGTCGCCCGTCGGCAGACGCCGCGGCGCATCGACCGCTGGTTCCGGCGTCTGCAGCTATTGTCGGCGGCGATGTACAGCCTCGGCCACGGCGGCAACGATGCGCAGAAAACCATGGGTGTGATCTGGATGCTGCTGATTGCCGCCGGGATGACCAGCAGGGATCACCTGCCGTTGTGGGTGGCGTTTGCCTGCTACGGCACGATTGCGCTGGGAACCCTGTTCGGCGGCTGGCGTATCGTCAAGACCATGGGGCAGAAAATCACGCGGCTGAAGCCGGTCGGGGGCTTCTGCGCCGAAACCAGCGGAGCGATCACGCTGTTCCTGGCAACGGCGCTGGGTGTCCCGGTGTCCACCACCCATACCATCACCGGGTCGATCGTCGGCGTGGGCTCCGCGCAGAAACTCTCGGCGGTGCGCTGGGGCGTCGCCGGCAGGATCGTATGGGCGTGGGTGCTTACCATTCCGAGCTCCGCTTTCATCGCCGCCGTCGCCTGGTGGCTCGGGCAGTTCTTCCTCTAAAGCAACCCCAGGCCGCAAAGGCGCGAAGGGGGCGCGAAGGAAAGCAAGAAAAAATAGAATAAAGTGGTGGTGGCTGACCGGGCGACTGGCAACCCTATGCGATGTTAGTTTTCTAGTTGTCGGTTTCTCCTTTGCGCGCCTTTCCTTGCGCCTTCGCGCCTTTGTGGTTCAGGGTTGGCCTGTCGCAGTGCCGTAACAATTCACGCATATCCTTGCAACATTCTTGTTGCCATAGGGCATCCGATGAAAGTCCTGATGATCTCGGACGTGTATTTCCCGCGGGTGAACGGGGTTTCCACCTCCATCCAGACCTTCCGGCGCGAACTGGCCGCACTCGGCCACCAGGTTGACCTGATCGCACCCGAGTACGCCGGCGTCCAGGCCGCCGAAAACGGCGTCATGCGCGTTGGCTCGCGCTATGTGCCGTTCGATCCCGAAGACCGCATGATGCGCTCCGCCGATGTGCGCGCGTTGATGCCGCGCCTGCGCTCGGAGAAGTATGACCTCGTTCACATCCAGACGCCCTTCGTCGCGCATTACCGGGGCATTGAAATCGCGGATGGGCTGGGCTTGCCGCGGGTCGAGACCTATCACACGTTTTTCGAGGAATACCTGTTCCACTACGTACCGCTTCTGCCAAAGGAGTTCCTGCGCGGACTGTCGCGGCGCTTCTCACGAACCCAGTGCAACCGGATGAATGCCCTGATCGTGCCGTCGGACGCAATGCGCGAGAAGCTCGCGGATTACGGCGTGACCGTCCCCATGCACGTCATTCCCACCGGCGTTCCGGTCACCCAGTTCACCATCGGCGACCGCGGTACGTTCCGCCGCAAGCATGGCATTCCCGCTGATCGTCCCGTGCTCCTGTTCGTCGGCCGCGTGGCCCATGAAAAGAACATCGGGTTCCTGCTGCGCGCGCTGCGGCTCGCGGTTGCGCAGAACCCGGAACTGCTGCTCGTGGTCGCAGGCGAAGGCCCGGCGCTTGGACCGCTGCGAAAGCTCACCGAAAAACTCCGTCTCCGGGAGCATGTCGTGTTTGTCGGCTATCTCGACCGCCAGGGCGCCTTGCAGAACTGCTATCGGGCGGCGGATGCGTTCGTGTTCGCGTCGCGCACCGAAACCCAGGGTCTGGTTCTGCTCGAGGCGATGGCAATGGGGATTCCGGTGATTTCCACCGCGGTCATGGGGACGCGCGACATCGTCGGCCCGCGTCGCGGTGCCCTGGTGCCAGAGGACGATGAGGCGGATTTTGCCGCGCACATCGTTACGCTGATGAGCGATCCCGGTTTGCGCAACCGGTTATCCGGAG
>DASVNF010000224.1:0-11943 GCA_036384015.1 Burkholderiales bacterium | reverse complement strand
GGAAAATGCGATCGGATTTCCCCCAGGACGGCCGCATGGCTGCCCCGTTTCTCGATGGCATCCAGATCGGCCAGGTAAACAATGGGGAACGGGAACAACCGCAGGAATCCGGCGATGACCGCTTGCGGCTCGGCGCCCGTGCACAGCGTCGATTGCACCGGGCGATATTCATGGCGGCGACCCTCCCGCGCATGGACGACCAGTCCGTCCTTGAGATCGACCACCGGAATCAAATGTAGTTTGGCCACAGAGGACACGGAGGAGAACAAGGGGATTCCGGAAGCGAGCAGTAATATGGAAAGAAGGCGTTGACCATGGTTGCGATTCGATCTTTATGCCTTAAGTGACATCGCGAATTTTTCAACCCTTTTCGTTGAATATTTCGCACGTCCCTGTGTACCCTGTGCGCCGCTCAAGGGGGTATTGTGAAGAAATCTCTGTGGCATACGGAGTCCAGGTTGAGAGTCTTTGCATTTGAGCACATAACCGGTGGCGGCATGCTGGACGATCCGCTGATGTCGGCGCTTGCGCCCGACGGCGACAGGATGTTGCGCGCGCTGGTGGACGATCTGCTGGCGATCCCCGGGGTCGACGTCGCCGTGATGCGCGATCCGAGGCTGCAGAGGGACATCCCGGCCACGATGTTCGTGCCGCAGTCCCCCGGCGGGTTCCGGACCCTGTTCCGTGAGGTGGCGCGGGCATGCGATGCCGTCTGGCCCATCGCGCCCGAATCGGGCGACATCCTGCTTCGAACCACGATCGAGGCTCTCGCCAGCGGCCGCAGATTGCTCGGTTGCCGGCCGGATGCCGTTGCCGTCGCTTCGAGCAAGGCGGCGACGGCCGGGATTCTGGCGCGCGCCGGCATTGCCGTCGTCCCCTGCCATGCGTCGGAGGCGCAGATTCCAGAGCGAATCACGGCGCTCGTCGTCAAGCCCGATGACGGTGCCGGCTGCCAGGACACGCTGTTGTTCCGTGATCGCGACACCCTGCGCCAGTGGCTGGGAGAACACGGAACCGGGGGCAGGGTGGTGCAGCCTTACGTGCACGGCGATGCGCGCAGCCTTTCCCTGGTCTGTTGCGACGGCTCCGCGAAACTGCTTGCCTGCAACCGGCAGGACATTCGCATCGAAGACGGCGTCTTTCGCTACGGCGGCGTCCACGTCAATGCAATTGCCGATGCGGATGACCGGTATGCGCAACTGGCGGCCGCTATTGCGCGCGCTCTGCCGGGGCTTTGGGGGTACTGCGGCGTGGACTTCATCGAGACGGCGCAGGGACCGGTCGTGGTGGAAGTGAATCCCAGGCTGACGACAGCCTATGCGGGATTGCGGGCCGCAATCGGCGCCAACCCGGCGCAACTCGTGCTCGGACTGCCCGGTTCGCTGGCGGCCCATGTGCCCGCCGTTCCGAAATTCATGGAATCGGGGATGACCGATGGCATTTGAATTCGTGACGGGTTGGGACCTGGGCGGCGCCCACCTGAAAGCAGCGGCGGTTGACGGCGACGGACGCGTCGTTGACGTCATGCAAGTGCCTTGTCCTTTGTGGCTGGGCATGGAGCAGCTCGATGCCGCGATGGGTCTGGCGCTGGAGAAAATGCCGGGGGACGGGCTGCACGTCGTGACCATGACCGGCGAGCTGACCGATTTTTTCAAGGACAGGGCCGAGGGGGTCAGGGCCATCATCAGCCGCTTCGGCAAGCATGTCCCGCAGTCGCGCACCCTGGTCTACGCCGGAACGGAAGGTTTCCTGAAACCGGCAAAGGCGGCGGGCGAACCCGGGGCTGTCGCATCTGCGAACTGGGCGGCGAGCGCGCAGCTTGTTGCGGCCCGCATTCCCGACGCCCTGTTCATCGATATCGGCAGCACCACCACCGACATCGTGCCGATCGTCGATGGCATTCCGGCCATCACGGCTTACGGCGACGCGGGCCGGCTTGCGTGCGAGGAGCTGGTCTATACCGGCGTGGTCCGCACGCCGGTCATGGCGCTTGCCAGCAGGATTCCTTTCGAAGGCGCCTGGATCCGGCCGATGGCGGAATACTTCGCGACGACGGCGGACGTTTACCGGCTCACGGGCGAACTGCCGGAAGGCGCCGACCAGTTGCCGGCGGCGGACAATGGAGACAAGAGCGTGCGCGCGAGCGCGCGCCGGCTGGCGCGCATGCTCGGGCGCGATGTCGAATCGGCGCCGCTGGCGGCGTGGAAACAATGTGCGCGTCATCTCGCCGACTGTCAGCTCACAACCATTCGTGAAGCCTGCGAAAGGATTCTTTCCGGAAATCCAATGGCGGCGCGGACCCCGGTGATAGCCGCGGGAGTCGGGCGGTTTGTGGCGCGAAAGCTGGCCGCGCAACTGGGCCGCCCCTATCGTGAGTTCGACCGGCTCATCGGCGCGGCGGCAAATCCCTGGGTATCGAGTTGCGCGCCGGCCGTCGCAGTTGCGCTGCTTGCCCTCCGGGCCCAATCAATGCCCCTGCGTCATGGTGGTCGTCAAGCTCGGCGGTAGCCTCGCCGGCAGCGCCGAGCTGCCGCGCTGGCTTGAGATGACTGCAGCGGCCGGCGGCAGGATTGTGCTGGTTCCCGGCGGCGGACCCTGGGCCGATGACGTTCGCCAGGCGCAGGCGCGGGAAGGTTTCGATGCGCGCACGGCGCACCGGCTCGCCTTGCGGGCGATGGAGCAATATGGAAGGACCCTTGCGGCAATGAATGCCGCCCTGGTCCCTGCGGAGGATGAGGGCGCGATTCGCGATGTGCTTGCGGCAGGCAAGGTGGCAGTCTGGATGCCTTATGCAATGGTGGCCGGCGAGGCCGCCATTCCCGAAAGCTGGGACGTGACGTCCGACAGCCTCGCCGCCTGGCTCGCCGGCGTGCTGGACGCGTCCCGGCTTGTTTTGGTCAAGTCCCTGCCGCCGGTGGGCTCGCAGCCTTCGTCCCAGGAGATGGCGCGTCTGGGTTGGGTCGATCCCGCCTTTCCCCGATTCGTGCGCGGAACCTTCGATGTAAAAGTGGTGGGGAAAACGGAGCTGCGGTTTGCCGAGCGGCTGCTGGATGCGGCCTGATTCCGGGCAAGGCCTACGCCGCGACGGCGGCCTGGGTTCGTGCGGCGCTGGCGTTCCGCGGAATCGCCGCCCGGATGACGGCGAAGGCCGCGGCATCGAGTCGTCGTCCGCGTTCGCCATTGCGGCAGAGCGCCCCGCGAAAGCCGAGATAGTCGGGAACAAGATTCAATAACGGGACCACGTCGTCCTGCGCGAGCGAGCCCGCCAGGCCGGCCAGGAGTCCGCAGGCGTGGCAATGGTCCACGAAGGCGTGGAGTTCGTCATCGCTTCTCAGTGTCCGCAGGGATCCCCCCGCTTTCTGCGCCGTGTCGAGCATGGCGCCGGCGAACCCGGAGCGTGCGAGCGCATCGACAAGACCGGGATCGTAGGATTCCTCCGCGAACAAGACGGCGATCAGCTTCGTGCCGGCGCCCCGGCTCGCAAGAGCCTGCGCGCATTCGAGTGCGCGTGGTCGGGCGAAAAAGCCGATCTTGATGAAATCGACGCCGGTGGCGGCCATGGCGTCGGTGGCGGCCGCGATCCGTGGCGGATCCATCGCGGGAAGGTCGCCGATCGTGGCGCTGACCGGCGCGCGTCCACTGATGGCCCGCACGCAAATCCGCACGGCAGCGTGGTCGAGCGCGCCGAGGGCGCCGCGCGATGGTTCCTTGAGATCGATCAGATCCGCGCCGCCGTGCAAGGCCTGCAAGCCTTCGTCCAGCGTGCGGACGCTGGCGAGCATGCGCGTCATGCGGCGCTCTCCCGGTCCCCGGTGCGGAATGCCGCCACGGCCTCCTGCAGCCAGGCCCAGGCTTCACGCTCGCGCGGTCCGGCCGTCTTTTCGATGGCAATGGAAAGATACGACATTTCGGCCGAGATCTTTTCCGCGGGCAGCATGTCCAGCCGGCTCACAAGGATGGCAGCTTCGATCACCGCGGCCTGCGCGCGGTTGAAGCCACGGAACGGGGCATGGTTGAAGCGTTCGATCTCGCGGCACCAGAGCCGCGGCCGGACGGCGTCATCCTCGACCCGCTCGAGCCGCAACTCGGCATGCGCCAGCGCGGATGCGAGCCGGCCGCAGGGCAGATGCCTTGCCGGCACCGTCGCCCAGTCGTAGCGTCCCGTGAGGCAGCCGGCGAACACGCGCACGTCGTCCGTCACGTTCACGACCGCGAAGCGCTCGCGCAGGACATGTTCCAGCGTGGCGGAAGGACGAAACGGACTGAGCACCACGCATCCATCCTGCTCGCGAATGCCCATCGGTGCGATATGGTCGCCGCCCGCGGCATTTCGCGTCGTGATGACGGACTCGAGGATCAAGATCCCGCCTCCGTTTTCCCGGTGCGGGATGCCGGGGCGTGGCGGGCGCCGGCATTGCCGCTTTCGCGGAGCTTGCCGACACCCCAGTCGAGTTCCCGGTCCTGGTTGTAGCGTTTGCCGAGTTGCCAGGCGATCTGCGCGCGAGCGAGTTCCACGCCCATATAGAACGCGTGCGAGCCGTCGTTTTCCAACCCGAGGCGGGGAAGCAGCGTGAAGGGATCCGTTGCGCTGTGCATGCCGTCGCGATTGTAGACGTGCAGCCCCTCGGCGCTGATCTGGACGCGAAAGCTCGGATCCTTCACCTGTGCGGCCGTGGCGGCAATTTCGCCGGTGGTCCACGGGAACGGATCGAGGGAGTGCAGCGCCAGCAGCGAGTCGCCGAAGTTGCGCGGCAGGTCCCGGGCTTCGCGGGCGGCATGCATCATGCGCCGCGCGGCGTCGGCCTCGGCGACGACGCCCGAGGCGTGCGCACTCACCTGCGTTGTCAGGATATTGCCGATGCGGAGTTCGGAGACGATGCCCATCAGCAGCGTTTGCACGCCGAGCGTGTCGGCGTCCGTGAGTTCGGTCAGGTTGCCGGTGCCCATGAGGATCTGTAGTTCGGGCAGCCTCCTGCGCAATTCGTGGTAGCGCACGATGGACTCGGTGAAGCCGAAATGGATTGGATCGAGGATCGGGTCGGCGAGAAACGGCCTGGCTTTCCTTTCCATGAGTTCGATCGCGCGCAGCAGGGATCGCAGGCTGCCGGGTTTTGCCGGAACCAGGATGGGCACCGATCCGACCTCGTCCGCGATCCAAAGCGTCTTCGCATTGAGGCTGAAGAGGAAATCGGCGCCGGCGCGGCCGCCGCGCAGCAGCTCTTGCGGATCCATCGAGTCGACGCTGACCTGGAAACCGGCGGCATGCAGCGCCGCCACCGATTCCCCGATATGCGGAAACGGGGTTTGCGGAAGGCAGCCGAGGTCGATGACATCCGCGCCCGCGTTGCGATAGGCCGCGGCCTGTTCGAGGATCGCATCGATGCTCATATGCGGGGCGTCCACGATCTCGGCGAAAATGCGCACGTCGTGCTTCGACAGGTCGAGTGGCGCCCCGCTGCGGCCGAAGAATCGCGGAATGTCCTTCAGGTCGTCGGGCCCGCGCACGAACGGAACGCCGAAATGCGAACTGAGCTGGTCGAGGTCGCCGCGGCAGCGGCCGGGCACCATGACCCGGCTGGCGCCGGCGACACCGGAGAGGCGGCGCAGGATCATGTCGGATGTCATCAGTCCGGCTACCTGCAGCGAAAGCGTCAGCACGGTGTGCTGGAACGGCGCGGGCTGCATGCCATCGAGCACGCGTAGCAGGCTCGGTTCCGCCAGCCGGCCGGTCAGGAACAGGATGCTTTCAGGCATCGGCGGTTTCCGCGAGCCGCCGGTCGAGCGCAGAGCGCAGTTCGTCGACCGACAGCACCACGCTGGTGTGATCGTAGGCGGAAAGTTTCGCGACGTTGTCGAGGTCCACCGGGCGCGGATAGACCCAGACATCGCCTCCGGGCGCTTCGGAAATCAGCGCTGGAGCGGTATCGCATGCGAATACGATCGAGGGAATCCGGCACTTTCCCGCCTGTGCGTAGATGTTGGTCGCCAGCGTGTCGGAAATGCCGGCGACGCATTTGGCCACCGTATTCGAGCTTGCCGGTCCGATCACGACCGTATGGTAGTCGCCCCCGTACAGAAAGGTCACCGGCACCGCGCTGGCGGTGTTGTCGCGATACACGCGCATGCCCTCCTTGAGCTTTCCCACGTCATAGCCGTACATCTTCAGGACCTCGAGCGCAGCCTCGCTCAGGAACAGGTCCACGCCCGGCAGCGAGCGGACGATGTCCATGCATTCCTTCAGATAGTGCCCGGAACCGGTAAGGACCCATGCAACGCGGGCTTGGTCGACTCTGGCCATGCATAAGAATAGCGCGTGATGGCTTGTGCGCACTTGTTCAATATTGGAACACCTGCGTGGACGGCGTTTTTTTGCGCGTGTTGCGCCGACATACAGCTTGCTGGCGCGGGAAAAATTGCTGGGTAGAATGACTTGTGGAAACACCATCTTCGCAAACCGGGGGAGAACATGGGGGAGCCGGCGGAAACCGCCTACAGCGAGGAACAGGTGAAGCAGCGCCTTGCCGGCGAACTGCCTCACTGGTACTACGAAGACGGCTGGATCCGCCGCAAATACAAGACCGGGGGCTGGAAGGGCACCCTGATGGTGGTGAACGCCGTCGGTCATCTTGCCGAAGCGGCCTGGCACCATCCCGACCTCACGGTGTCCTACGCGTTCGTGGTGGTGAAGCTGGTTACGCATTCGGCCAAGGGCGTCACCGACAAGGATTTCGCGCTGGCGAGGAAAATCGAGGACGTGGTCCACTGGCAGCCGGGCAGGGAGGGCGGTCCGCTGCAAGGCACGCCCAACGAGGATCAACGATTCAAGTACATCAAATATGACTGAGACCGCGACGCGGCCATCGATGCGCGAGGGCGAGCATGCGCGGGATGCAAGCGTTCCTCCCGCTCCCCTGGACATCATTTTCGTTCGGGACATCCGCCTTGAAACCCTGATCGGGGCGTACGAATTCGAACGGCGTCAGCCGCGGACGTTGCAGGTGAACATCGACATCGGGCGGCGGGCGCTGCTCGCCTGCAAATCCGACCAGCTTGCCGACACCATCGACTATTCGGACGTTGTCGGCGCGGTCAGGGAAGTGTTCGCATCGCACGCTTTCCACCTGCTGGAGCCGCTGGCGGAAATGATCGCCGACACCATGCTGACCCGCTTCGATGCGACCTGGACCAGCGTCGAAATATCCAAGACGGGGATCGTGGCGAATGCCCGCGAGGTCGGCGTGAGGATCGAGCGCAGTCGAGGGGCGGCGGCCCACCGATAGGCGACGGGTGCCGGGCCCCCGGCATGGCGGTCCATTGCTTTCGGCCGATTGCGGCATCGGATGTGGATTGCCGATATTGCATTGCGCAATCCCGCGCCGGTTTCATGGTCCGCCGCGATCGTTGGTCACCGCATCCGCCGGTTGTTCTTGACGGCGCTCGCCAAATAGCGGGAAGCACAGCAATTTCATCTGCTTGAGGCTGCGTTGCCGAGGCATGCCATGGTTCTCCCGGAACACCGGGACGGAAATAAGTCCTGCGTTGCAACGTGAAACTTCTCCCTCGTAATAGGCACTGGAATGCACATTGACCGTGCGAAGCCTCTGTGCTTGTATGAGTGCAAGCGTCTTCAAGAACGCTGGGATTCGTGGACCCGGGGAATCGCGCCTGCGATTGTTCAGAGAGGCCCGCGTCATCCGGGGATATGGCAATTCTCCTGTCCGGCGTGCTTGCGCATGATCGCGACAGGCGGAGGAGAGCGGATGAAGCACAGCCAACTCGACGCCGACGTCGCGGCGATTCGCCGCGCGCACGGCCAGTTTCTCAGCAAGGGACGCGTGCCCGAAGGCGTCGTCCCGGATTTCATCGAACGCTCGTGGCGGCGCAGTGCCGCATTCGGCGTCGCCCACGACCGCATCCGGGAAATCGGCCGCGCCGACGAAACCGATTTGCGCATGGTGGTGAGCCAGTACGGCAGCCTCATCAACCTGGCCGCACCCGTCATGGAAAACCTCCACCATCAGCTTACGGGTTCCGGCAGCGTTGTCCTGCTATGCAGCGGCGACGGCTTCATCCTGCATTCGCTTGGCGATCCCGACTTTCTGCCGAAGGCCCAGCATGTCGCGCTGAAACCCGGCGTATCGTGGTCCGAGGAGCAGAAGGGCACCAATGCCATCGGCACCGCCATCGTCGAACGCCAGCCGGTGGTCGTCTACGCAGGCCACCACTACGTCCGCCAGAACCATTTCCTCGCCTGTTCCGCCACGCCCGTGCTCGATCCGTTCGGCGACGTTGCCGGCGTGCTCGACATCACCTGCGACTACCGCTGCCATCAGCGCCATACGCTTGCACTCGTGCAGATGGCGGTGCGCGTCATCGAGCGGCAGATGTTCCAGCACCGCTTCTGCCGTGAAGTCGTGTTCAACGTCCATCCGGAACGCAACTACCTGGGCAGTCCGTTCGACGTGCAGGTGGCTTTCTCGGAGGATGGCGAGTTCCTCGCGGCGACGCCCGCCACCTGCAGGGAGCTGAACATCCGGCCGGGAGTTTTCCGCGGCCGCTTTGAAGAACTGTTCGACGTCTCTTTCGAGCATGTGCTCAACAAGCTCGGACACACGTCGCCTCCGGTCATCCAGCTGCGCCTGCAAAACGGGGGAGTGCCCGTTTACCTGCAGCTGGCGCAGTCCGCGAGTCCCCGAACGGTGATTGCCGGCACGTCATTTGAACCTTCCCGCGCCGGGGATCTCCCCGCCCGCGACGGCGCGCAGCCGCTGACGCTCGATACGCTCCGCGCTTCCGATCCCTCGGTGGTGGCAAACATCGACAAGGCGCGGCGCACTCTGGGCCGCGACATCCCGATCCTGATCGAGGGCGAAACCGGGGCCGGCAAGGAGTGGTTTGCCCTCGCGATACATAACAGCGGCGCCCGCAGGTCGGGAGAATTCGTCGCGCTCAATTGCGCCGCCATCCCGGAAGCGCAGATGGAAATCGAGCTGTTCGGCCACGAGGAAGGCGAAGCGAAGCCGCGGCACAAGAGCGCGGCCGGCAGGATCCAGCGCGCCAACGGCGGCACGCTGTTTCTCGACGAGGTCGGGGAAATGCCGCTGCCGGTCCAGGCCCGCCTGCTGCGGGTCCTCCAGGAACGCTCGCTGACTTCCTCGGGCGAGGCGCCCGTGCACGTCGACATCGCGCTGATCTGCGCGACCCATCACCGGCTCTCGGCGCTGGTGGAAGCCGGGGCGTTCCGCGAAGACCTCTATTACCGGATCAATGGCCTGACCATGATCATGCCCGCCCTGCGGAATCGTGCGGACATCATCGATCTGGCGAATGGCTTCGTGCGCAGGGAATGCGCGGAGTCGCGGCAGATCGGAATATCGGCGCAGGTCATGCAGATTTTCGCGCACCATCCCTGGCCGGGTAATGTCCGCCAGATGCGCTCGGTCATCCGCACGGCGGTCGCCATGATGAATGAAGGGGAAATGCTGGAAGCCCGCCATCTTCCCCAGGATTTTCTGGCGCAGATGAATATCGCGTCGGCGCAGCCGCGCGCACCGGTGGCGGTCAACTCGTCGGAGAGCCTCGAGCAGATCGAATTGCAGGCGATCCAGGAAACGGTTCGCCATAACAACGGCAATATTTCGGCGGCCGCGCGCATGCTTGGCGTGAGCCGCACCACCCTTTACCGCAAACTGAGGCAATTGCAGATACCGCAGTAAATGCAGGTGACGCGCGCGTCTGCGCGGACCTCACTCGGGCCAATCCCGTTTTCACTCGCTATTGCGGCGCTGGTCCATCCTGAAACAGTTGTCCAGAACTGCAACACCCGCCGGAAATTCATTCTGGCGCTGCTATTTCTCTTCGCAGAAAAACCGTTGACCCTGAAAAATCTCTGTGCTGTTATAGGTGTACACGTTCGTTGGAAACTTTTCGGGTGCGCGTGCCGGGAATGTGTATGCCGATTCGGTCGAATGCAACGGTGCGGTCAGAAACCGGTTCGATGGGGGAGGCAAGGGACGCTCTTGTTCAACTTCACACACTATAAGTAGGAGGAGACGTGAGAGTTCATTTTCGATATCTGGCGGTACTGCTGGCATTGAGTGCGGCAGGCGCTGCCCAGGCCAACAAGGATGTGGAGCAGCTGATCGCCAATCCGTCCAACTGGGCGATGCAGGCCGGCGACATGTACAACCAGCGCTACAGCAAGCTCAAGCAGATCAACACCAGCAACGTCGGCAAGATGCAGGTGGCGTGGACGTTCTCCACCGGCGTATTGCGCGGGCACGAAGGCTCGCCGCTCGTGATCGGCGACACGATGTTCATCCACAGCCCGTTTCCCAACAAGGTGTTCGCGATGGACCTGAACACCCAGACCCTGAAATGGAAGTACGAGCCGAAGCAGGATCCGGCCGTGATTCCGCAGATGTGCTGTGACACCGTCAATCGCGGTGTCGCCTATGCGGAAGGCAAGGTGTTCCTGCAGCAGGCCGACAGCATGCTCGTTGCGCTGGACGCCAAGACCGGCAAGGTCGTATGGTCCGTGAAGAACGGCGACCCGTCGGTCGGCGCGGTGAACACCAATGCGCCGCACGTGTTCAAGGACAAGGTGATCACCGGCATTTCGGGCGGGGAGTGGGGGGTGCGGGGCTTCGTGGCAGCCTACAAGATCAGCAACGGGGAGCTGGTGTGGAAGGGCTATAGCACCGGTCCGGACGACGAGATGCTGGTCGATCCCAACACGACGACCACCTGGAAGGACGGCAAGGTGCAACCGGTCGGCGCGGATTCCTCGCTGAGCACCTGGCAGGAAGACCAGTGGAAGATCGGCGGCGGCACCACGTGGGGCTGGTACAGCTACGACAAGGCGCTGAACCTGATGTACTACGGTTCGGGCAACCCCAGCACGTGGAACCCGGCGCAGCGGCCCGGCGACAACAAGTGGTCCATGGCAATCTGGGCACGCGACGTCGACACCGGCAAGGTGAAATGGGTCTACCAGATGACGCCGTATGACGAGTGGGATTTCGACGGCGTCAATGAAATGATCCTGGCCGACATCAACGTCAAGGGCAAGGCAACCAAGGCGCTGGTGCATTTCGATCGCAACGGCTTCGGCTACACGCTCGACCGGACCAACGGCGCCCTGCTGGTGGCGAATAAGTACGATCCGGCGGTCAACTGGGCCACCCACGTCGACATGAAGACCGGCCGTCCGCAGGTCGTGTCGAAGTACAGCACGGCCCAGAACGGGCCGGACGTCAACACCAAGGGCGTCTGCCCGGCGGCACTGGGTTCGAAGGACCAGCAGCCGGCGGCGTTCAATCCGGGCAACAGCCTGTTCTATGTGCCGACCAACCACGTGTGCATGGACTACGAGCCGTTCCAGGTCGAATACGTCGCAGGCCAGCCGTATGTCGGTGCGACCCTCGCGATGTACCCGGCGCCGAACAGCCATGGCGGCATGGGCAACTTCATCGCCTGGGATGCGAATGCGGGCAAGATCGTGCAGTCCAAACCCGAGAAGTTCTCGGTCTGGAGCGGTGTCCTCACCACCGCCGGCGGCCTTGCCTGCTACGGGACCCTTGAAGGCTACCTGAAGTGCGTTGACAGCAAGAACATCAACAAGGAGCTGTTCAAGTTCAAGACGCCCTCGGGCATCATCGGCAATGTCTTCACTTATCAGCACAAGGGCAAGCAGTTTCTGGGTGTCTACTCCGGAATCGGCGGATGGGCCGGAATCGGCCTTGCCGCGGGACTGGAAAAGGATGCGGACGGACTGGGGGCGGTGGGCGGCTACAAGGAGCTCGCGAACTACACGGACCATAGGTAATGAGTTTCTTGCATCCTCGTCTGTGCAGGCCATCGGCTGTTTGACAGATTGAGGTGAGTTCCTTGCTGCTGGCTGGCCGGGGTGCCTGGCCGGGCATGGCGGTACGGGTCCTGCAG
>DASVNF010000223.1:0-5779 GCA_036384015.1 Burkholderiales bacterium | reverse complement strand
GCATATGAGCTGCTCGCGCGTCAGTGACGTCACCCTGAGGTCGGCGCCGTAGCCGCCTTCGCTGGGTCCGCCGCGGCCATCGTACTTGTGGCACAGCACGCAGCTCTGGAACAGTTCCCGCCCGCCCGCACGGGGCACCTTGATCACCGGACGGTCATCGTCGGCAAGTACGACTGGCGAATGCTGGATAAATCCCATCGAAAACAGCATTCCCGCGATCAGACAGGCCGCGCGAAACGTGCTGTTCCTCGTAGCTGATTTCTTCATGCTTTTCTCTGTTGCATGTTTCAGGAAGGAAGGCGGGCCCGGTTCGGCCCGCCGACCGTGAACCGGCGGGCGGCCTCGACGGCGCGCCCGCTCCGACCTTGTCCCTCAGGGAACCTCGAACACGTACAGCATGTTGCTCGGCACCTGGGTCTTCAGCTCCGGCGTGGCGCTGACGAACCATTGCGGCCAGGCGCCACCCAAGCCCACCTCGATGGCAATGTACTGCTTGTTGCCCGACATGAACGACATCGGCGGGGCGTTGATCGCCGAACCTGTCTCGAACCTCCACAGCTCCTTCAGCGTCTTCGCATCGTGCGCGACGAATTCGCCATTCGCGTAGCCTGCGAACACCAGGCCGCCGGCCGTCGACAGGATGCCACCCAGCTGGGGATGCTCGGTCCATTGCTTCGCGACGACCTTGCCGCTCGAAACGTCGATCGCCGTGATACTGCCCTTGATGCGGCCGCACTTCTCGTCTTCATAGGTCGTGAACGGTGCGCCACCCAGGAACAGCTGGCGCGGCTTGTGGGCGCCGGGAACCGTGACTTCGGTAAACGCCTTGTTGCAGCCTTCGATCACCGGGATGTAATAGTAATTGGTGAGCGGGCTGTAGCTCGTCGGCGGCCAGTTCTTCCCTCCCATGTGCCCCGGCTCCAGCACGCCCTCTACCTCCCCGCGGCCCTGCGTCGCATTGCCCCGTCCCGCGGCAGTCCCCTTGGCATACGTCTGTACGTCGACATTCGGGTTATAGGCAACCGGCTTGCCCTTCTCGTCGAGGCCCGGCGTCCAGTTAAGCTTTTCGACGAACTGGGTGCCCCAGAGGAATTCCCCGGTCTTGCGGTCGAGCGCGTAGGCGAAGCCGTTGCGGTTCGCGTGCAACGTCAACTTCACCTTCTTGCCACCGATATCGGTGTCGACGAACGTGTTTTCCGCGATGGAATCGTAGTCATACGGATCGTTGGGCGTGTGCTGGAAGCCCCACACGATCTTGCCCGTATCGGCATCGAGCGCGATGGTGCTGTCCGTCCACAGGTTGTCACCGGGGCGATAGGCGGCATCCCAGTCCGGACCCGGATTGGCCGTACCCCAAACGATCAGGTTCGTTTCCGGATCATACGAGCCCGTCACCCAGGTCGACCCGCCGCCGGTCTTCCATGCGCCGTAGTCGTCCTTCCAGGTTTCATGGCCGGGTTCGCCCGGTCCCGGGATGGTGTGCGTGCGCCAGCGGCGCTTGCCGGTCTTGAGGTCCATGGCCTCGAGCCAGCCGCGCACGCCGAATTCCGCGCCCGCCATGCCGGTGACCACCATGTCCTTCACTATCAGCGGCGCGCCGGTGATGGTTTCGCCAATTCCCGGATCGGCCACCTGCACTTCCCATACCTTGGCCCCGGTCTCCTTGTTGAGCGCCACCACGCGTCCATCGATGACGATGGAGATCACCATGTTTCCTGCCAGGACGGCACCGCGATTGTTGATGCCGCAGCAGGCGACGGTGGTCGCGTAGTCCCGATCCGGCGCAGGATCGAACTTCCACACTTGCTTGGGCCTGCCGCCCTTGGTGTCCAGCTTGGTCACCACACCCCAGCCCGTCGTGATGTAGAGGAAGCCGTCTTCCGCCACCGGCGTGCCTTCCAGGCCGGCGAAAGGAAATACCACGACTTCCTTGCCGCCGCCCTCGGTGCCGCCCATCGCCCAGGTGAAGGCGACGCGCAGATTCTTCACGTTGGACTTGTTGATCTGTTTCAGGCCGGAGAACCGGTGGGCTTCCAGGTTGCCGTGGTGATTGAGCCAGTTCTGCGGCTCCTTCTCGCTATTGATAAGACGCTCGGTCGTAACATCAGCTGCCGCCACCGCGGTTGCAAACCCCGAAGCTACAAGGAATGCACCAATGCCGGCGACTCGATGCTTCCAGGTCGCATTCATGATTACTTCCTCCTCTCGCTGCCGTTTTAGTTTGGACGGGACGAATCGACGCAGGCCGGAAACACGCGCTCTACATACATCGTTCCCGATTTCACTCTACCGCAATTCCATTTCGCCAACCAAGGCTTTGCACGAAGCGCATTCCATCTTACAGAAGGGCGCGTGCGCGCCAGTGGAAGCATCACCGCCCAAGCGGCAACGCCACCCGGCCCGACGAGCGTAAACTGGACCCATTCGCCCCCCGGAGTTATGCAAGATGAAAGTCACCGCCCAACTTGCTGCGTTTTTGCTGCTTTGCATCACCCCGGCCGCGCAAGCGCTGGATAAAGTCACTTTCCTGACCAACTGGTATGCCGAAGCCGAGCACGGTGGGTTCTACCAGGCCGTCGCGGAAGGCATCTACGAAAAATTCGGCCTCGAGGTGAAGGTCGGCATGGGCGGGCCGCAGGTGAACGTGTACCAGTTGTTGCTGGCCGACAAGGCCGACTTCGTCATGGGCTATGACTACGCGACGATCAACGCCATCGAGCAGGGACTGCCGCTGATCACCGTGGCGGCGAATTTCCAGAGCGAACCGGTGGGACTGATTGCGCATCCCGACGTGAAGAGAATCGAGGACCTGAAGACCCGCACTTTGCTCATCGGCCAGGCCAGCGAGACCACTTACTGGCCGTGGCTGAAGGCGAAGTACGGTTTCACCGAGGCGCAGAAGCGGCCCTACTCCTATTCGGTGCAGCAGTTCCTGATCGACAAGAACATCGCGCAGCAGGGCTACATTACCTCCGAGCCCTATGCCATCGAGAAGGGCGGCGTGAAGCCGGTCATATTCCATCTCGCGAAGTACGGCTATCCGCCCTACGCCCAGACCGTGGTGACGCAGACCAAGACCGCCAGGAACCGTCCCGACGTGGTCAAGCGTTTCATCGAGGCCTCCGCATTGGGCTGGAAGAGTTACCTCAAGAATCCGGCTCCGGGAAATGCGCTGATCAGGAAGGACAACCCGCAGATGGACGACGAGCAGCTGGCGTTCAGCATCGCCAAGCTCAGGGAATACGGCATCGTCGAAGGCGGCGACGCGAAGACGCTTGGCCTGTTCACCATGACCGACGCACGCTGGAAACAGACGTTCGAGGCGATGCGCGACTCCAAACTGGTGAAGCCCGACGTCGATTACAGGAAAGCCTATACCCTGGAATTCGTGAAGCAGGTGAAGGTTCTGCCCTAGCAGGCACGCTGAAAATGCTGCCCCGGCTCGAATCCTACGAGGCGGTCTGCCGCGAATTCTCGTGGCGGATTCCCGAGCTCTACAACATCGGCATCGATCTCTGCGACAAATGGGCGGCTGATCCCTCCCGCCTGGCGCTGATTCATGAGCGCCGCGATGGATCGGCTGCGCGCTTCACCTTCGCCGACATGAAGCGGCTGTCCAACCAGGCGGCCAATCTGTTTGCAGCGCGCAACGTGCAGGCCGGGGACCGCATCGGCATCCTGCTGCCGCAGGAACCGGAGACCGCGGTCTCGCACCTCGCCACCTACAAGATGGGCGCGATCGCCGTGCCGCTGTTTACGCTGTTCGGCGTCGATGCACTCAGGTACCGGCTCGGCGATGCCGGCGTCAAGGCGCTGGTCACCGATATTCGCGGAGCCAACAAGATCGCGCAGATTCGCGATGCGCTGCCGGCGCTCGAAACGGTTTTTTGCATCGACGGATCTCCGGCAGGCACCGAGGATTTTCATGCCGCGCTGGCGTCGATGAGCGAAAACTTCACCCCTTTGGATACGCGTGCGGATGATCCGGCGCTGATCATCTACACCTCGGGCACCACCGGGCAGCCCAAGGGCGCGCTGCATGCGCACCGCACGATGCTGGGCCACATGCCCGGCGTCGAAATGTCGCACAACCTCCTTGGGCAGGAAGGCGACGTGATCTGGACACCCGCGGATTGGGCCTGGATCGGCGGCCTGGTAGACGTCCTGTTCGCCGCCTGGCAGCTTGGCGTTCCGGTGATCGCGCGCCGCTTCGAGAAGTTCGATCCGGAAGCGGCCTTCGACCTGATGGCGCGATACGGCGTGCGCAACGCCTTCATTCCGCCCACCGGACTGAAAATGATGCGCAACGTCAAGGATCCGAAAGGGCGATGGAACCTGAAACTGCGCTCCCTCGCCAGTGGCGGAGAATCATTGGGCGCCGAACTGCTGCAATGGGCCCGGGACACGTTCGGCGTGACCATCAACGAGTTCTACGGCCAGACCGAATGCAACATGACGCTTTCGTCGTGTGATGCGCTGTTCCCGGTGAAACCCGGCGCAATAGGCAAAGCCGCGCCGGGACACGAGGTCGCCATCGTCGATGACAAGGGGAACACGGTGCGCAATGGCGAGATCGGCAACATCGCCGTACGTGCGCCCGACCCGGTGACGTTCCTTGGATACTGGAACCGGCCCGAGGCAACGCGCGAAAAATATATCGGCGACTGGCTGGTCACCGGGGACACGGGCACGCTGGACGACGAAGGCTACTTCACCTTCGTGGGCCGCAACGACGATGTGATCACCAGCGCGGGCTATCGCATCGGGCCCGGCCCGATCGAAGACTGTCTGATCGGCCACCCGGCGGTGCGCCTGGCCGCCGTGATAGGCGCTCCAGACCCGGAACGCACGGAAATCGTGAAGGCCTACGTGGTCCTGAATGAAGGCTATTCTGCCGGGGAGAGGCTGACGCGCGAACTGCAGGACCATGTCCGCACCCGGCTGGCGGCGCACGAATATCCACGCCAGGTGCGATATGTCGATGCGCTGCCGCTCACCACCACTGGAAAAATCATCCGGGGCGAACTACGCCGGCGCGAAGACTGAGCGTTATCTCATCTGCGGCCTGAAGTTGTTACCGTCGCCCAGGCGCTGACCGCCGCGTTCGCCACCCCTTGCCTGCGGCGAAGCCCGCTGGATGGTCCCGCCGCGATCGGTCTGGGCCCGCGCAGGCGATGCGGCCTGCGGCTGCCGCGCTTGCGGCGCGGCAGGGTGGGCCTGGCGCATCGGCGCACTCGCCTGGGGACGCGGTATTGACTGAACTTGCGGGACCGCCTGGGCCTGCGGGGGCGCGCTGAAACCCGGACGTTCCTGGCGACTGAAATTGCCACGCTCCTGCGCCGTGCCGTTACGCCGCTCGGGCCGAGCCATCTCACGGCGATCGGGCCCGGTGCTGTTTCGGCCGGCGTAGTTGCGATCTTCATTGCGATCGCCGGGACGCGCGATTTCGCGCCTGTCCTGTCCGCGGAACTGGGGCTGGCCCGAGCGATAGTCAGTACGCGGGTTCTGTTGTGCTCCGGTTTGCGGTTGCACGGCGCCGGCTGCTTCGCGACGCTGACCTGACGGACCGTCCCAATCGCGCCGTCCATTCTGGTCGCGATCCCAGCGCCGATTCGGGCCCTGGATCTGCGGCAGCTCGTTGCGCGACTGCGCGTCGCCCGGACGATTGTCATCAAGCGGCCGCTGTTGTACCCCGACCTGCGCTTGCTGCTGTTGCACGGAGCCAGCGGCTTCGCGACGCTGTCCGGGCGGGCCTTCACGGTCGCGCCGTCCATTCTGG
>DASVNF010000222.1:0-16213 GCA_036384015.1 Burkholderiales bacterium | reverse complement strand
TGCCGGCCCGGAAAACCTTGATTCGGTCGAACCCTGCCATTCCTTCGAGCCCTGCCTCAGTTCGGCTTGTACTCGCCGGGCCAGAGCTGGTCTCCGACCACCAGCAACAGCGTCGCCGCACGGGCCGATTTTTCCTGCGCTTCGAGCAACTCCGCGTCGCCCTGCTCCGGCACCTTCGCCATCTTCACTGCCGCTTCGCGGTACAGGCTGACGGCCTCCAGGTACTTTTCGTGCCACTGCGCCGCCGACGCCGGCGGCACAATCTTCTGCGCGCCCTTCAGCACCGCGTCCAGCACCGGCACCTGCGGCGCCACGCGGGCCCGCAATTCCGCCCGCTTGATGTCGCCCGTCTTGTACGCCACGCCAGCGAACGTCATTCTCACCGCGGCCTGCTTCACCTTGTCGTGCACCGCCCAGAGCGCGTGCGCGTACCTTTCCTCCGCGGCCGTCAGCGCCGGACGGACATCGACGCCCATCGTGGGCCCGGTGGCTACCGGCTTCTGTTCCACAGGCGCTTTCGATTCCCGAAATGCCGCTATGGCTACCAGGGCGGCAAGGGCCACCAGCAATACGCCGATGCCAATGACCTTCAGCATGGCGTCCGGGCCGCATTCCGCGACCCGCTTACAGCTCGAAACATCGCGCGAATTTACCGGCTGTCATGGGGGGCGTCAATGCTGCAACGCATTAGTTAATTTATTACGATTCAGGCAGTTATTCTTACGACGCGGAGTCGATCGTTACGGCCGGGGCCCATCGTGGATTCTCGCCGAACAGGCCGTCCACGTAGCCGATGTAGTACATGAGGAACAGACCGAACACGACGGAAATCAGGCCCGAGGCGATGCGCAGGTAGCCGCTGAACCGCGGAAAGCGGTCTTGCGAGTAGGCAAACGGCGCGGCGATCAGGAGTGTGATGATCATCATGCCCGCGATGGTGCCCACGCCGAAAAGCAGCAGGTACACCATCCCCCAAAGCGGGTCATCGATGGCCGTCAGCACGAGCAACGCAACCGCCGCCGAGCCCGCCAGCCCGTGGACGATGCCGATGATCAGCGGGCGCAAGGCCTGGTAGATGCCCAGCCCGCCCAGCTTGCGGTCGAGCCACGCCTGCGGCGTCTGGTCGTCGCGGTGCCCGTGCTGTACCTCCCCATGTCCATGCACGTGTGTATGCGCATAGTCGCCGTGCGCGTGCGTATGGCCATGCGGCGCATTCGCGTCGTGCGTGTGGCCGCCGGGGACGATATTGACGTTGTCGCGGATCCACAGGGACATGCCGGTGAGGGTGAGGAACCCAAGCCCCACGAGCATCACGCCGACCGCGAATTCCATCGCCAGGCCAAGCCGCGGCGGAATGACGATGGAAAAAAGCAGGATGGCACCGCCGACAAGCGCCACCGTCAGGGTATGCCCCACCCCCCAGATCACGCCGATCCATGCGGCGCTCTTCAGGGAACGCTGGCGGCTGACGATGGTGGAAATGGCGATGACGTGGTCGGCGTCGGTCGCATGGCGCATGCCGAGGAAGAAACCGACGGCGAGAAGGGAAAACGTGGTGACCAAATTGGTTTGGAGCCGGGGACGAGGTGACGGACAGGGCAGTACTGCATGTTGTAGTTTTGTGGCTCGGAACGCTACTCCGCGTGCATGGCATCGTCAAGGTTCGTCATGAAAATCATGAATTCCTTTTGCGGGTTTTTCGGAAGCATCGCGACACGATAGCGCCCAGAATAGCGTCCCGTCCCATCGCCATCCATATCGCAGGGGTAAACATGCTTCAGGCAATTCGATCGACAGCGCTGCTGCTGGCAATCCTCGCCGGCGCCGCCTCCACCGCGGGCGCCGCCGACGGCACAGGCGATCTCAGCCCCATCGGCGCGCAGGACTGGAACTACGCCAAGGCCGCCCATCTGCTGGAACGCGCCGGATTCGGCGGCACGCCCGAGGAAGTGGCGCGCTACGCCGCCATGACCCCGGAGGCCGCGGTGCGCCGCCTGGTGCGCAGCAAGGACGTTCCCAATTCCCTCCCCGCTTTCGACGAATCGGACATCCACGATCCCGGCCTCGAGCCCTTTCCGGTTTCGCGCCCGGCGGCCACCGACCGCGCGAAGGAGACCGGCAAGTCGATGGGCGTGAAGGTCAAGCCCGCCGGCAACCGCCGGTTGCAACCCGTGGCCGACAAGTTTTTCTACTGGCTGCGCGCCAGCCGCCTGGAAACCCACCGCATGTCCTACTGGTGGGCGAACCGGATGCTGGTCACCGAACGTCCCCTCGAGGAAAAAATGGCGCTGTTCTGGCATGGCCATTTCGCCAACAGCGAGGAGAAGATCCGCGACTACCGCAAGCTGCTCAAGCAGCTCCAGTTGTTCCAGGAAAAGGGCACCGGCAACTTCCGCGACCTGATGATCGGCGTGGCGCAGGATCCCGCGATGCTGGCCTTCCTCGATGCAGGCGTGAACGTGAAGGGCGCCCCCAATGAAAACTTCGCGCGCGAGATCATGGAGCTGTTCACCATGGGCGTGGGCAACTACACCGAAAAGGACATCCGCGAGGCCGCGCGGGCGTTCACCGGCTGGAATTTCAACGACCTCACCTTCGTGATCAATCCGGACCGCCACGACGATTCGGTCAAGCACGTGCTGGGGCAGAGCGGCACGTTCGACGGCGTCGAAGTGATCGACGTCATCCTCGCGCAGCCGGTCACGGCCGATTACCTGGCCGCCAAGATCTACCGCTACTTCGTGCGCCAGGAAATCACGCCGGAACTGCGCAAGCAGCTCGGCGCCGTGCTGCGGGATGCGAACTACGAGCTCGCTCCGCTGCTGGAAACGATATTCCTGTCGCAGGATTTCTACAGCGCCGCCGCCACCGGCAGCCGCATCAAGCCGCCCGTGGAACTGGTGGTGGGCACCTATCGCAAGATGGGCCTGAAGGAGGTGCCCGGCGTGCCCGACTTCAACGATGTCACCGAAGCCCTGGGCCAGAAGCTGTTCTATCCGCCCACGGTCGCGGGCTGGGCCAACGGCAAGAGCTGGATCACGCCGGGCCTGCTGCTGACGCGGGGAAATTTCGTATACGACATCGTGTTTCCCGACATCAATTTCCTGCCGCCGGACCGCTATCCGGGGGGCGACTACCAGATCGCCGTCGTCAACGACAAGCTTGCCCAGGGTTATGACGTGACCACGGCGACCAAGCCCGACGCGAAGGAAGTGACTTCGATGTCCATGCAGGCCGATCGGGACGAAGATTTCAACACCCGCCTGGCGAGCTATCGCGGCTGGCAGACCGCGCTGCAGAAGGTCAAGCCGATCCCGCGCGCAACGGCGCAGCTCGACCTGTCGGAAATGGTCCTGGCCGCGGGCAGCCGCAACACCCGTGAAGCCGTGGATTACCTGGTCGCGCGCTTTCTGTCCGTGGATGTGGACAGCGGCACGCGCCAGCGCATCACCGATTTCCTGTCGCGCGAACTCGGGACTTCCGAACTCGCGGGCACGGAAACTTTCCTTGAAGAACCCCTGCGGCTGACCCTGCACCTGATCCTGTCGCTGCCGGAATACCAGCTGGGATGAAGAAGATGAATGCAAACAAGGTCTGGACACGGCGCGAGATCCTGCGCGCCGGACTCGCCGGCATCGGCGCCGGCGCAATGCCGCTGGTGTTTTCCCGCGCGATGGCCGCGGACGCCCCGGCGTCGAAGCGCATCCTGGTGGTGCTCGAGCTCTCCGGCGGCAACGACGGGCTCAATACCCTGGTTCCGTACGGCGACGACGCCTATTACCGCCATCGCCCGCAGATCGGCATTCGCCCGGAGAAGCTGCGCAAGATCGACGACCGCTTCGGTTTCAATCCGGGCATGGCGGGCTTCGAGCGCCTGTACAAGGACGGCCGCATGGCCGTGGTGCACGGCTGCGGCTATGCGCAACCCTCGTTTTCGCATTTCACCTCGATGGCCTACTGGCACACCGGCGCGCCGAACAGCGGTGAGGAATTTGGCTGGGTCGGCCGGCTTGCCGATGCAATCGATCCGCAACTGACGCCGAACTTCATCGTCAACATCGACGAGATGCAGTCGCTAGCGGTGCGCGCCAACGGGCATGTGCCGGTCGTGTTCGACGACCCGAACACCTTCGGCCGCAAGGGCATGTACCAGACCCGGCCGCTGCTCGACCACGTCGGGGAAAGCTCGGACGACGCCAATGCTTCGCAGCGCTATCTGCTGGACGTGGCGAAAAGCGCGCGCGAAGCCTCGCAGCTGGTGCGCGACGCCTGGACCAGATACAAGACGCCGGTCGACTACGGCATCCTCCCGGTCGATCTGCCGAAGGTCGCTTCGCTGATCGCGGCCGGCATGCCGACCCGCCTCTACTATGTCTCCTATCGCCACAACGCCTTCGACACGCACGTGCAACAGCCCGATCTGCACCAGCGCCTGCTTACCTACGTATCGGACGGCGTCGCGGGATTCATGAAGGACATGGAGCGCATCGGCCGCGCGGACGACGTCGTGGTGATGGTGTTCTCGGAATTCGGCCGCCGCGTGCCGGAAAACACCAGCCTGGGCACGGACCACGGCACCGCCAACCACATGTACCTGATCGGCAAGAACGTCCGCGGCGGGCACTACGGCACCCCTTCCAACCTTTCCGAGCTCGACGAGGGAGACAACCTGGTGTTCACCACGGATTTCCGCCGGGTCTACGCCAGCGTCATCGAGGGCTGGCTGGAATACCGGAACAGCGAACGGCTGTTCACCCAGCGTTTCGAGACTTTCCCGGTCTTCGTCTGATCAATCCTTAACCGCAGAGGCGCAAAGGGCCGCAAAGGAAAGCAGGCAGGAAGGGAAACCAAGCCCGGCGCGGTTCCGCGACTTCCTTCGAGGCGCCAGGTTGCATTTGCCGCCTCGTTGCTTACCACGGCGCCGTCCGGCGCCGATTCCGGTTTACACTAGCGCCTGCGCAGTCCGGCTGACCGTGAACAGGGAGCACGGTCATGGGCGTTTGCCTGCCCGCCCAACCGGCACGCGGCTGCATGTTTGCGCAGCCTGAACGCCAGCCCCGGCATTGCCCCCGTCGCAACCGAAAAGAACATGGAAATCCGAAATAAAACGTACGGCGACGTGCTCGTGCTCTCTCCGGAGGGCAGGATCGACCACGCGAACAGCGAGAATTTCCGCAACGGCCTCGTCCCCTTCGTGGAGCGCTGCACGGCGAGCGGCGAGAAACTGGTGCTGGACCTGACGGGCGTGGACTACATCAGCAGCGCGGGACTGCGCTGCTTCATGCTCGCGGAAAAACAGACCAAGTCCCAGGGCGGCACCATGGTGGTCGCCTCCATGCAGCCGGTGGTCAAAGAAATCTTCGAGATCAGCCGCTTCACGTTGGTATTCGCAACCTTCGCTGCCGTGCGCGAGGCCGTCGCGCAGCTGTCGCCGACGGCGCTCGAAGCCTTCGACGCGGGCAACAAGTAGCCAGGCCTGGAGGCGGACATGCGGGTGCGTTTCTGGGGAACTCGCGGCTCCATTCCAGTCGCGCTGACCTCCGCCGACATCCGGCGCAAGATCGAACGTGCGCTGGCGCTGGCCCTCGAAAAGGGCGTCAACACGCCCGAGAAGTTGCAGGCCTTCATCGACAACGACCTCGACTTCTCCGTCCTGCAGACGTACGGCGGCCACTCGCCCTGCGTTGAAATCGAAACCGGCACCGAAGAGTTCCTGGTCTGCGACATGGGCAGCGGCGCGCGCGCCTTCGGTGCCCGCATCATGGCGCACACGAAGGCCGGCAGCGCGCCGGTGGTCAACATCGTGATGTCCCACGTTCACTGGGACCACATCATGGGCTTCCCGTTTTTCACGCCGGCCTATATCCCCGGCGCGAAATTGCGCATCCATGGCTGCCACGACGTCATCGAGCAGGCATTCCGGCTGCAGCAGTCCGCGCCCTGTTTTCCGGTCGACTACTCGCGCCTGGCGGCGAGCATCGAGTTCGTCAGGCTGCAGGCGGGCACGGCCGCCGACATAGCCGGATTCAGGGTGACGCCGAAACTGCAGCGCCACACCGGCGATTCCTACGGTTACCGCTTCGAGCGCGCCGGAAAGAGCCTGGTGTATTCCACCGACTCGGAGCACAAGCTCGAGGATCCCACGGAGACCGCCAGTTTCGTGGAGTTTTTCCGGGACGCCGACCTGGTGATATTCGACGCGATGTATTCCCTGCTCGATGCCGTGTCGGTGAAGGAAGACTGGGGACACTCCAGCAACATCGTCGGCGTCGAACTGGCGCAGATGGCCGGCGTAAAGCACCTTTGCATGTTCCACCACGAGCCGGCGTTCAACGACGAACGCATCCAGTCCGTCCTCAACGAGACCATCCGCTTCGAGGAACTCACCCGGGGTGAACGGGCACTGAGGATTTCCGCGGCCTACGACGGCATGGAACTGGACGTGTGAGCGCCGGCGTCCCGCAATCCGCCACGACAGCGAATCGCAGGGACCGCATCTGGCTGCGCCTGCTCACAGGCGCGCACGGCCGCCCCCTGGGCGCCGCCGTCCTCGCCGCCATGCTGACGCTGTTCCTGATTCCGGGCGTGGAAGCCGTCACCGAACTGCGCATGGCGCTGTTCGACACCTACCAGAAACTCGCGCCGCGCATCCGCCAGTCCGCGCCCGCGGTGATCGTCGCGATCGACGAAAAAAGCCTGGAGCAGCTTGGCCAATGGCCCTGGCCGCGCACCATCACGGCCGACCTGATCCGCTCCATCGCCGAAACCGGCCCGGCGGCGATCGGCGTGGACGTGCTGATGCCGGAGGCGGATCGCATGTCGCCCGCCAGCATCGCGCGCCTGATCGATCGCATCGATCCCAGGCTCGCCGAGCGGCTGGCAAAGCTGCCCAGCAACGATTCGGTCCTGGCCGATGTGCTGCGACAGTACCCGGTTGCACTTGGCGTGGCCGGAGTGGAACAGCACGATCCGGATTCGCGCCAGGCGGGCAGGGCCGCGCCGTTCCGCGTCAAGGGCGAGGACCCGAGGCCGCATCTGCGCCAGTTTGCCGGGGGCCTGCGCAGCCTGGACCAGCTGGATGCGGCGGCGCGCGGACATGGCCTGCTCAGCGTGGATCCGCGCGGCGGCGTGGTGCGGCGCGTGCCGCTGACCGCCACGGTCAACGGCGTCCTGACGCCGGCGCTGTCCATGGAAACGCTGCGGCTCGCCAGCGGCAATGCCGCGTTCCTGATCGCCGCCGACCGCAAGGGCGTGCAGGGCATCGGCGTTGGCGACCTGTTCGTCCCCACCAGTTCCGACGGCGCGATCTGGGTGCACTTCGGCCCCCATGACGAAGACCGCTTCGTCTCCGCGGTGGACGTGATCAACGGCGACGCCGATCCGGAACTGATGCGCGGAAAAATCGCGCTCATCGGCGCCACCGGACTGGGCCTGCTCGACTATCAGACCACGCCCCTCGGCGAACGCATTCCGGGCATCGAGATCCACGCGCAGATCCTGGAAGGCATCTTCGACGGCAACCTGCTGCAGCGTCCGGGCTGGCTCGACTACGTCGAGGCGCTGCTGCTTGCGGCGGCCGGCGCACTGGTGATATTTGCCGTGCCCGCGGTGAAACCGCGGACGTCGGCCATCCTGTTTGCGGCCCTGTTCGCCGGGCTGCTTGCGCTCGGCTTCGGACTCTACTACGGCCGGCAACTGCTCCTCGACGTGGCCTGGCCGGCCCTGGCCTGCACGATGCTGTTCGGCGTCATGCTGAGCGGCACGCTGGCGGAAGCCGATGCGCAGCGCCGCGCGCTGCGGCGGGCGCTGGATGCGGAACGCGAAGCGGCGGCGCGCGCCGCGGGCGAGCTGGAGGCTGCCCGGCGCATCCAGATGGGGATGCTGCCGCCCTCCTCCGCGAAGTTCTACGACGACGCGCGCTTCTCGCTGCAGGCGCTGATCGAAACCGCGAAATCCGTCGGCGGCGACCTTTACGATTTTTTCAAGCTCGACGCAGACCGCCTGTTCTTCATGGTCGGCGACGTCGCGGGCAAGGGCCTGCCCGCCAGCATTTTCATGGCAGTGAGCAAGGCCCTGTACAAGAGCGCGGCGCTGCGCAGCCAGTCGCAGGCGGGCGCGGCCATCGACGAAGTCATGCGGGCCGCCAACCGGGAGATCGCCCGCGACAACCCGGAAATGCTGTTCGTGACGGTATTCGCGGGCATCCTCGACCTGCGCAGCGGCGAGCTGCATTTCTGCAATGCGGGCCACGATGCCCCCTACCTGCTGCTCGCCGGCCGCGGGAGTCCGCAACGTCTGGAAGGCGATGCCGGGCCTCCGCTATGCGTGATCGATGGCTATCCGTACACGTCCGATCGATACCGGATGAGCCCGGGCGAAACCCTGTTCGTCTTCACCGACGGGGTGACCGAGGCCATGAATGCGACGGAAGAGCTGTATGGCAAGCAGCGCCTGTTTTCGGCGCTGACGCCGGCCACGGAAATGCAGGAAGCGTCGGAAGCCGTGAATGCCGTGCGGGACGACGTGCGGCTGTTCGTCGGGGAGATCGAGAGGTCGGACGATCTGACCATCCTGGCGCTGCGCTGGAACGGCGCTGCGGCATGATCGCCGCCGCGCAGCAAGCGGGAGGCCGGCCCCGGCAAAACCTAGCGCACGCTGATTTCGACGCGCCGGTTCTTCGGCTCGGAAATGCCTGCGGAGGTGGGGATGAGGGGCTCGCGCTTGCCGCGGCCGGAGACTTCGATGCTGTCGGCCGGAATGCCGCGGCTGACGAGTTCGTCGCGGACGCGCTGCGCGCGCTGCAGGGACAACTGGTCGTTGTAATGGACGGTGCCGACCGCATCGGTATGGCCGATCACCCAGATTTCCGGATCGGGCCGCGACTTCAGCTCCGCAAAAATCCGCGTCATCTCTCCCTCCGACTCGGGCGCGAGTTCGTCCTTGGCTTCGAGGAAGTACAGCGTGAACGTCGCCGGGCGGCTGGGAAGCGCGTTGATCGCCGCGCCAAATTCCTCCCTGGTCCGGTCGGCATCGTAGGTCACGGACTGCACCTTGCCGGGCCCCTCGATGCGCGCACCGGCGTACGCCTTGTTGAGGAGCAACTCGTCGCCGCCGCCATCGATGCTGCGGACCACCACGCCGCCGATCTGCCCGTTGGGCTTCGGCAGCAGCACGATCATGTCGTTGTGGACAGGCTTTGTCGGCGGCTGCACCGCTTCCGGTTCAATCGGCTGCGGCGCACTGCGCACGGGAACCGGCTGGGGCTGCGCAGAGGCGACGGCTTCGGAATTCCGTTCCCTCGACTCGGCGCAGGCTCCAAGGATCAGCGAAGCTGCAATAATCGCAGGTGCATGAAAACGCATCTTCAGTTGGCGACGGGCTCGTCCACCTTCACGACGAATTCCGTGCCGCGCACGCCCATGATCGCAGCCGGGGTGCGGATGCGCATGGCTTCAGGCGACTGCTTGACGATCTTGCCGGAAACCACCGCCAGCGTGCCTTTCTTGAGCGAAGTGTCGAATTCGCCCTTGTGGGTGGTGCTGTCGAACACGAACTTGTCGATCACCAGTTCGCTGTTCGGGCCGGCCGACAGCAGACTGTTGTCATGGAAGGTGATCCCCACGGAACCGTCGGCCCCGGTAACGACCACATCGCTGGCCTGCACGGCCGCGCCCACCGGCGCCGGGATGCGTTTGCCTTCGCGCTCGATGTGTACCGCGCCATTGGTCACCTTGATGCGGCCGGCCTCTTCGGCTGCCAGGACCCGCGGCGAAGCCAGGCAGGCGCACAACAGGGTCAGGAAACCCAGGATCAGAATATCGCGTTGGAATGTCAGTACCTTGCTCATTTTTGCCCCTTTAGGGTATCAGGACCGGCAACTGCCGGCTCGGGGCCTATAGCAGCAAGATCCATGCACATTGCTATCATAACAGCGGGCCTGCACCTTGCAATGACCAGCAAATCCCTGTCAATCCAAGGAAATTCGTGAGCCAGTTGACCCGCAGCTTTCCCGCCCGCCTGCAGGCATTTGAGCAGGTCAGGGCGCTGATCGAGGAATTCGGCGCAATGGCAGAACTCGGCCGCGAGGATCGCCACAAACTGACGTTAATTGTCGAGGAATTGTTCACCAATACGGTGACCCACGGCTTCCGCGGCGACAGCGATTCGCCGGTCCGGGTCACCCTGGAACATATCGATTCCGGCGTCCGGCTCACCTACGAAGATTCGGCGCCACAACACGATTCCATTGCCGATGGGCTGCGCACCGACATCGACGCGACGGTCAACCTGCGCCAGGTTGGCGGACTCGGCGTCGCCATCGCCCTCGGATTGACGGAGGACGCGAAGTATTCGTTCGTCGACGGCCGCAACCGGGTGGCGATGACCTTCCTCACCAAAAGGCCGCAAATGCCGTGAATATCGTGAATGCGTGAATGCCGTTCCAGGGCTTGAGGGTTTTTTACGGCATTCACGATGTTCACGGCATTTGCGGCCTTTACGATCCCAGCCTGCGCCACGCCCATGGCGCGCGCCGCACGGCGATGTCCGTGAGGTAGAACAGCAACCCCAGCAGCGCCAGCCAGGGCCAGAGGGCCCGTGAGGTGCGGCTTTCGTCGCCATTGCGCGCAAATACTTCGGCAATCTCCGGCGCGACCTTGCCGCCGGTCTGTTCGGCCAGCGTGCGCAGCAGCTCCATGTTGGGCGGGAACGCCCGGAATTCGTCCGACCTCGAATAGTGCAACTCGCGGGTCCCGGCACGGGCCGCCAGTTGCCTGGACAGTCCCGGCGAATCGAGCAGTTCGAATCGGGCGGGCGCCGCGCCGGGGCGCACCGGCACGCGCAGCTGGTAGGCGCCCGCCCCCGTGCGCGGCAGCTGCAGCGTGGCGACCGATCCATCGGGGGACGTCATGCGCACCCGCGGCGCGAGGTCGCCGCGGAAGCGCCCGTCGTGAGTCAGCGCCGAAAGCGTGACGAGGGCGTCCGTGCCCTCGCGATCCACGCGGAAATCCAGTTGCTCGCCGGAATCGCGGCGCATGACTTCGCGCGTGACCTGGGCCCAGAGCTTGCCGTACCCCGGCCATTCCAGCCAGTTCGCCGCCCAGCGGTTCTTCACATCGGAAGTGAACACCACCGCCTTGCCAAGCCCGTACTGCCAGCGTGCCAGCAGCGGCGATTCGGAGGGCGTGCTCAGCAGCACCTCGGCGTTGTCGCGGGCCCTGGAAGCCACGAATCCCTTCAGCTCCGGAGCCTGCTCGATGGCAATGCCTTCGAAGGCGGCCATGCGCCGCTTGAGCACCGGCTTGAAGGACTCCTCGAGCAGGTTCGCGCGCACGGCGCGCTGCGTTTCCTCGATGAAGATCTGCGGGATCGCTTCCGCGCTGACGGTGGCATAAGTGCGGCCGTTGCCCCACTTCGCAATGTTGGCCATCAGTTCGCGGTCGGCCGCTTCGCCGATCGCCACGGTCGAGACCACGATCTTGTCGGCGGTCATGCGCTTGAGCAGGCCTTCAAAATCCGCCGGATGCGTATCGCCGTCGGACAGCAGGATCACATGCTTGGTCTTGGCCTCCGCCTTTTGCAGCAGGCGGTAGACGATGCCGAGCGCCGGATAGATGTTGGTCTGGCCGCTCGCCTGGATGCGGCTGATCTGGTCTTCCGCCTTCCTCTTGGAACGCACGAACTGCATCGGCACCGAAATGTAGGTCTGCGAGTCGAACGCGACGACGGCGAACTGGTGCTGCTCCTCCAGCAGGTCAAGCGAGGCGCGCGTAGCCTCCTTGGCCAGCTCCATCTTGCGGCCTTTCATCGAATACGAACGGTCGAGCGCGATCACCAGGGCGAGATCCTTGCGTTTTTCCTGCGCCCGGAACTGCACGGGCAGGACATTCTCCAGGGCGGTATCGCTGTACCCCTTCTCGCCGAAGACGTTTTCCCCCGATGCGAACACCAGACCGCCGCCCTGGTCGCGGACATAGGTTTCGATCGCCTGCATCTGCGCGGGCGCCAGCGCTTTCGCCGGAATGTCGCTGAGAATGAGCGCGTCGTAGGCGGCGAGGCCGGCGGCGTTGCCGGGAATGTCGGCCGGCGCAGCGACGCCGACGTCGATGCCCTCGGCGGCCAGCGCGTCGCGCAGATATCCCGCGCTGCCGGTTTGCCCTTCGACGTACAGCACCCTTGAGCGGCTTCCCACCCACGCGGACTGACGCACGATGTTGTTTTCCACGGTGCCATCGCCGGCCGCGGCTAGTTCGGCGCTGAGCGTGGCCATCCCCGGCTGGTTCAAACGGACTTCGAAGCCGGCGCGATTCAGCCCCGCCCGCAACTCGATGGCGCGGCTGCCGACTACGGTCTTGCCATTTCGCAGCACCACCCGTGCGCGCATCGCGCGGGGCGAAAACACGCGCACCGCGACTTTCACCGGCTCGCGCGCGCGCAAGCCCCCGGGCAGTTCGATGCCGTCCACCCAGGCGTCGCCATCGTCGCGCGGCTTCGCCGGGACCGGATAGACGCGCACGTTCGCCTCCTTCAGGCGCGGCAGCATGCGCCAGACGTCTCCTTCCGTCTGGTTGCCGTCGGTGAGCAGCACCAGGCGCTTGACGCGGTTCCGGTCCAGGCCGAGCAGCGCTTCGTCGAGCGCGCGTTCGAGATTGGTCTGCGACTGGTTGAGCGTGCCGGGCGTCGACCCCTCCTGGCTCACCGGGACTTCCGCCAGCCCATCGAGGCGGTCCAGCAATACCGCGCGATCCGCGAAAGCGAGGTAGCGCGACTGCGCCGGACGCGCCTCGCGGTCCGCGTCACCGATCCATTTCAGGGCCGATTCGATGAACGCCGCGGACACGCTGCGCGAGACATCGAGGGCATACACCACGGAAACATCGCCGGCGCCGCTGTTCCATTGCGGCCGCGCCAGCGCCAGCGCCAGCATGGCAATCGCCAGGCTGCGCAAGGCCGTGGCGACAAACAGGTGGCGGCGGCTGAGGCTGGTGCGAGTGCGCAGGCTCAGCCACCACAGCAAGGGAATCAGCAGCAGCAGGAACAGCGGCCAGGCGCTGCGGATCGTGATCGGCAGGCTCATAGCGTCACCCGCCGGTTCCAGCCCCACCACTCGAAAGCAAGCAGGAGTGCGGCCCCGAGCAACAACAGCAACCAGGGATCCGGGCGCGCGGATTGCTGCGCGGACAGGGCTGCAGCCGGGTCCGCCGCCATCGGCTTGAGCCCGGACTTGTTCACCTCGGTGGTCTTGCGATCGAGCACGTTGACGGTGATCCGCAGGCGCTGCTGCGCCGAGACCGCGGTATAGAAACCCGGTGCCGTCATTTCCACCAGGCTGCCGCCCGGAATCGGGCGGGCGGGGAGTTCCGCGCCGTCCGCCGCGACCACGCGTGCCGCGGCCAGCGGCAGTTCCATCGTGCCCAGGCCGGCCTTGATCAGGGTCGGCTCGTTCACCATCCAGTTCAGCGCGTTGTTGAGGAACACAGGGAACGCCGCATGCAGCGCAAAATTGGATTGCTCCAGCGCGAAGCCGATCGCAACCCGGCGCGTGCCCTGCTCATGCACCCAGGCCAGCGGCGCATTTCCTGCCGCGGCGACGAGGACGGTGTCGCCGCCGTCCTTGCGTGCGGAGGTCTTCTGTGCGCGCTCCACGAACAGGTCGTCCAGCGAAATATTCTCCAGCAGGGGATGCGAGGCGTCCCATGCGCTGATGACGGGATTGGCCAGTTCGCCGGATTGCGGCGGCAGCCAGTCCGCCCTGGTGGGGCGGAACAGCAGCGACGGCGCCGCCGGGGGCGTGCGCGGCGCGTAACGGTCGAATACCCAGGCATCGGCGTCGCGGCTGTCGGCATAGCGCGCGGGCGCCATGACGGCGAGCAGCACGCGCGGCTGCGCCCGCAATGCCTTTTCCAGCCACGGATTGCCTTCGCTCACCAGGTTGACCCGGACCACCCGCCGCATCGGCAGCCAGGCATAGGCGACATCGTCCGCCGCCAGGCCGTCGCCGGCCATGAGGATCGAAGCGCGGATCGGACCGCCTTCGAAGTCGGATACGTCGATCAGTTCGGCGCGCGCGCTAGCAGCCGTCACCTCCAGCTTTCTCGCGATTCTGCGGCCAGCGACGCCGGTCAGGGCGAGCGCGATCTGCTTCGTGGCGCCGCCGCCGTTCGTGACTTCGACGAAAGCCTGGACCCGTCGCGGATCGGCCGGCAGGGGCCGCAACTCGAATGCGGTGATGCCGGCGTTCTGGACCGGCTCGAACACCGACTCGACCCTCGCCTCGCGCGGCACTCCGGCAAGCTGCACCCCATCGCTAATGACCACGATCTCGGCATCGTCCGCACCGTCGTCGCCTCCCGCTGGCGGCAGCGGCACGCGCGGTGCGCCGCCATGGGCAACGCGCAGGGCGGCAAGTCGTTCGATGGCAGCGTCGCGATCCTCGAAACCAGGACTCGCGACGCGGCGCATGGTATCGGCAAGCCAGACCCGGGTGCCCGCGGAATGCGATTGCAGAATCGCGCGCGCACGGGAGACGGCATGGTCCCAGCGGGTAGCGCCGTCGGTGGCCCGCGTCGCCATGGTCGGGGAATTGTCCAGCACCAGGATGAGTTTCCCGCCCGAAGCCCCCGTCGGGATGAGTTGCGGCCGCGCGATGGCGATGATGACCGCGACCGCCGTCAGCGCCGCGAGCAGGACCGACAGCCACCAGCGCACGCGGTCCTTGCCGGCATGGGTCTGTTTCAGCACGCGATCCCAGATCAGGCTGGAAGGGACGATGAAGCGGCGCAGTGGCGGCTTGAGCAGATACAGCAGCACGACGAGCGCCACGCCGGCCAGGGCTGCCATCGCGGCGCCGCTTGCGGTAAGCGCCAGCGGATTCATCGCAGCAGGCCCTGCTCGCGCAAGGCCTTGAGCATGAGCTCCTCGAACGGCTCGCCGGTCGGGGTGCGCAGGTAGCCCCAGCCATGGGTACGGCAGAAACCCTCGATCTCGGCGCAATATCGCTGGAAGTTCTCGCGATACGCGCGCACCACTTCCGGCGTCACCCGCAGCTGCGTGGCGCCGCCGATCTCCGAATCGACCAGCAGCACTTCCTCGCCCGGCACCGGCTCGGCTTCTTCCGGACTGGTGACGTGCAGCGCGAACACGTCGTGGCGGAACTGGCGTATGACCTGGAAGCTCTGCTCATAACCCTCGCGGTCGAGGAAATCGGAAATCACGATGACGAGGCCGCGCGTGCGCTTGCCGCCGAAGAAGGCGCGGAACGCCGTCTGCAGGCTGGTGCCGCCCTGCGGCTTGATGCGCTCGAGGAAATGCAGCGAACGCCACACCTGGTTCTTGCCGCGCCGGGCCGGCATTTCCTCCACCACCCCGTCGGCAAAGGCGACGATGCTCACCCGGTCATGGTTGATGAGTCCGATGTAGGACAGCGCGGCGGCGAACCTGCGGGCGAAATCGAACTTGGACGGCGAGCCGAAGTCCATCGAGCGGCTGACGTCGAGAAAAATATAGACGGGAAGATCGGCCTCTTCCTCGAACAGGCGCAGGATCAGCCGGTCGAGGCGCAGGTACGTGCCCCAATCCAGATTGCGGGTGTCGTCGCCCACGGAATAGGGACGATAGTCGGTGAAGATCATGCCGACGCCCGTGCGGCGCGAGCGGTGGTGGCCGCGCAGGTGCCCCGCCACCGGTCCGCGCGTAAGCATGGACAAGTGTTCGAGATGGCGAAGGAATTCTTCGCTGAACAGCAGGCTATCCTGGGTCAAGGGGTGACTCCGCGAAGCCGCGCGTTGCCGCGACTATTCTTTCGGCTCGGGTACCCAGTCGAGAATCCGCTGCAGGATCGTGTCGGCATCGACGCGCCCGGCTTCGGCTTCGAAGTTCAGCAGGACGCGGTGCCGCAGCGCGGGCAGCGTGACGGCCCGCACATCCTCGCAGGACACGTGGACACGGTCGTTCATCAGCGCATGCACCTTGGCGCCGAGGATCAGCGCCTGGGAGCCGCGGGGGCTGGAACCGAACCGCACGAACTTCTTCGTCATGTCGTGCGCCTGCGCCGACTCCGGATGCGTCGCCAGCGTGATCTTGATCGCGTATTCCTGCACCGGCCGCGCAACGGGAATGGCGCGCGCGGTATCGCGCATCTCCAGGATCTGGCCCTGCTCCAGCACGCGCTTCACCGCCGGCTCCCTCTCGCGGGTGGTGCGATCGATGATCAGGT
>DASVNF010000221.1:0-21436 GCA_036384015.1 Burkholderiales bacterium | reverse complement strand
ATGTGCTGGACGACGAGGATGGGCCAGGGGAACGTGTCGGGCAAAGGCGCGAGCAGGGCTTCCAGGGCCGGCGGCCCGCCGGTCGAAGTGCCGACCAGCACCAGGCCGTTGCCTGTCGCCCGGGCGCCCGGTGCCGGGCTGGTCCGGTCGCGGCGGACCGTGCCACCGCCGATGCGATGCTGCACCTTTTCACGCAGGCGCTGACTCGCCTTCAGCTTCGCGGAGGCGGCCGCGCGGATTTTTGCCACCAGCGTCGGCCCGAAGTCCTCCATGCGGAGTGAAACCGCTCCCTCGGGCTTCGGCACGAAATCCACGGCCCCCAAGCGCAACGCTTCGAGCGTGGCGTCCGCGCCTTCGGCGGTCAGCGACGACACCATGAGCACCGGGCGGGGCCGTTCGACCATGATCCGGTCCAGGCAATCGAGGCCGTTCATCTGCGGCATGTGCACGTCGAGCGTGATGACGTCGGGCCGGAAGCTCTCGAGCTGGGCGAGCGCTTCGATCCCGTCGCGGGCGAACTGGACTTCGAAGTCCGGCTCGCTGGCCAGAACCCGGCCGAACAGTTTGCGCACGAGGGCCGAGTCGTCCACCACCAGAACCTTGATCACGTTACGGAGTGCCCCGTTTCCGCCTGGAAGGCATCCAGCAGTCCGCGCTCGGCCCTGGACAGGAGTTCGGTGGGATCGAGCACCAGCACCATTCGCCGGGCCCCCTCGAGGTTGATCACGCCGCGCACCAGACGCGCGGTGTCGTCCGTCAGGTCGGGAGGCGGCTCGATGGCATCGGCCGCGATCCGCAGCACGTCGGATACGCCGTCGACAATCAGGCCGGCGCGATGCTGTTGCGTGCGGACGACGACCAGTCTCCGGCCCTGGGCCTGCGCGAACGCTGGCATGTCGAATCGCCGGCGCTGGTCGATCACCGGCAAAACGTCGCCCCGCAGTTTGACCACGCCTTCGAGGAATTGCGGGGTCTTGGGCAGCCGCGTGATCTGTTCCGGGACCTGGGCCACCTCCTCGACGGCTTCGATCGGCAGGCCGAATTCGTCTTCGGCCAGGCGGAATACCAGAAACTGGAGCTCGGCACGCTGTGCCGCCTGCGTCCCGCCGGTTTGCGCAGCCTGCGTGGCGCGGCCGGCCTTCAATCGCTGCATGACGTCCTCCCGGAACAGCTGTTCTGGCGCAAGAATCGAAACGAGCCTGCGGCCTGCGTCGCCGCGGTAGATGGCCCGGATCCTGGCTTCGCCGCCGGTGCGCGACGCCAGCACCGGGGGGATCGGGTCCACCAGTTCGGGCCGGGCCGCAATGATGGCGCGAGCCCGGTCGGCGACCAATCCCACCTGGGCGCCGGCGATGTTCATCACCACGACTTTCTCGCGCGTGCTGGCGGCCGGAGCCGGCGGGAAGCCGAGGAGTCCGCGCAGCGAAAGCAGGGGGAGGAGGGTGTCGCGGACCGTGGTCATGCCGAGCACCAGCGCTTCCGCGCGAGGCACGGCGGTGAGCGTCTTGGGCGCGGGCAGGATTTCCCGCACGGCGTCCAGGTCGAGCGCGAACTCCTGTCCCGCCACTTCGAACGTGACCAGCATTTCGGCCGCGCCGGCATTGGCGTCGAACCGGCCCGCCTCCGCCGTTGCGCCCAGGCGGCGAACCTGCCGGTCCGGCCGCGTCCGTTGCGCGAAGGCGGCGTCGAGCAGGCCCTTGATGTCGAGGATCTTCGCCGCGCCGCGGTCGGCACCGGCCTGGAATGCGCCACTCACGCGCTCGCCGTCTTCCGTGCCCAGATCGGCCTGGCGCGTCTCTATCGCACCCGCAGTGATGGACTCGAGCGACTCCACCGAATCGACCACCAGGGCGACGGGGGCTGCTCCATCCAGGACGATGGCCCTTGCTGTCGGCCCGATGGCAGCGGCGGCCTTTCCAAGAAGGCCGCGCACGCTCACGACGGGCAGGACGGCGCCGCGCAGGTTGCCGATGCCCAGCAGGGCGGCCGGACTTTGTGGAACCCGCGCCATTGCAGGAACCCGGATGACTTCGGCCACATCGGCGGCGCGCAGCGCGTAGAGGCGCCCGTCGATGCGAAATGTCAGAAAGCCGACATCCGCCGGGTTTTCGATCTCATCCGCATGCACATCAGGCATTCTGCTGCTTCAGTTCGTCGGCAAGCGATGCGATTTCCTCGATCGCGGCGGCAAGGTCTTCGGCGCCTTGCGACTGCTCCGTCGCGGCGGTCGCGGCCTCGCGCGTGGCATTGCTGGCTTCTTCGGCCGCCGCCGCGATCTGGCGGGCCCCGGCCGCCGTCTCGACCACCGCCGCGAGGATGGCGTCGGCCCCATCGACGATGACCTTGCTCGCGTTGCCCAGCGCCTGGACCTCGTTGCCGAGCTTCTGCAGCGCCGCGGCGACGGTGCGATTGTTCCGCACTTCGATTTCCGTCGAGGCGATGATGTCCTCCAGGGCGCCTTTCAGCAGGGAAATCTGGTCGAGGATGCCGCGTACCGTGTCCGCAGCACGGTCGACATTCTCCGAGGCGTCGTGCGCGAGGCTGCGGATGTCGCCGGATACCACGGCGAAGCCGCGTCCGGACTCGCCGGCGCGAGCCGCTTCCACCGAACCGCTCACGGCCAGCATGCTGGTCTGGATCGCCACCAGTGCGATGCCGCCGACGATTTTTTCTATCCTGCGGCCCACGGTCTCCAGGCTGCCGACTGTCTTCATGCTGGTCCGGGTATCCGCCAGTGCATTCGCGACGCTGCGGACCAGTCCCTCGATCGCATCGCGGCTTTTCGCAAGGGATGCGATTGCCGCCACGACCCGTTCGTTTGCATACCGTCCGTTCGTTTGCGCAAGCCTGGCGCTTTCCTCGATCTGCGCCAGCGCCGCCGACGCCTGCTGGGTGCCTGACGCCTGGATCTGGGAGGCGCGATTGATCTGTTCCACAGCCGCCATGATCTGGCTCGCAGCGCCGGACATTTCCTGGATGGCGGAGGACAACTGTTCGGCGGTCGAGCCGATCTGCTCGGCCGCCGAAGCGCCCGCCTTGCCGTTGCGAATCTGCTCGGCCAGGACCGCCAGCCCCTGCGCGGCATCCTGGGATTGCGCCAGCGCCTTGGCTTGTTGGGCGACAGCGATTTGCGCCTCGCCGGCGCCGGACGACTGTTCTTCCGCCGCGCTCGCGATCTGCTCCGCACCGCGCTGGGCTTCGGATGCGGCGCGTTCCGCTTCCACGGTCGAGTTCAGCACATCGCGGTTCAATCCGGCGATCGCCGTCATGTCCTCGCGCCTTTGTCCGAGGGAGTCGATGATTCCGGCTGCGGCCTTCGCTTCATTTTCGGCGACCTCGGCGGCCTTTCTCAGCGCCTCCACGACGCCGCGCACGTCCGCTTGGATCGAGTCTGCAAGCTGCTGGACTTCCAGCGCGCTCTTGTCGGAAGTTTCCGCCAGGGTCCTGACTTCGTCGGCCACGACGGCGAAGCCGCGGCCGTGATCGCCCGCGCGGGCGGCTTCGATCGCCGCGTTCAACGCCAGCAGGTTGGTCTGGTCGGATATGCGGCTGACCGTCTGGGTGATCTCGCCGATGTCCCTGGCGCGGCGTTCCAGCTCGGCAATCATCGTAATCGAGGCGATCTGGCGTTCGGCGTTGCGTTCGATCGCGCGCACCGATCCCGAGATCTGCGCGGTGGTCTCCGCCAGGGTGGTCATGACGGCTTCCGAGCGCCGGCTGGAGCCATCTGCCTCCGTTCGCGCGACGCCGAGGCTGGCGACCATGCGCTTGATCGCGGCGGACTGTTCCTGGGAGGCGCCCGCCGCTTCCTCGGCGCCAGCGGCGATCTGCTCCATGGAACGGCCCAGTTCCTTGGTGGCGGAGGCCGCCTCCGTTATGCCGCTTGCCAGTTCCTGGGTGGCCGCGGCCACACGCTCCGCGGCGGTTTGCCGGCGAGGTGCCGGCGGCTTCGGCCGGCCGTTCTTGTCCGGGGCTGGGGCAGGGGCCGTCGCCGGAAGCGGGGATGCGTCGTCAGACGCGATTTTGGTTTTCTTGATGAGCGCCATGAGACCTCTAGGATAGAGCCCGCTTTAGACGGCACGTCGTACTGTGAGTTCCTTGGCCGCGGTCCAAACTTTCTTCACGGCCGAGGCGAGATATTCTGTTGGAATTGTAGCACCATGCGCTGCAACGGCATTCGTTGCGATCCCTGCGTGAAACAGCTGGACCGCGGCGCGGTCTCAAGGAACAAGGTCAAACATCCATGAACTCTTCTGATCCGGAACGCGGCCGCTTCTGGTCGCTTTCCCGGGAACTCATGCTCGTCGCAGGGCCCGATGGTGCAATTCTGTCGGCGAATCCTTCCTGGCCCGGACTTCTGGGCTGGGACGAAACCGAACTGAAAGGCATGAAATTCGTGGCGCTCGCGCATCCCGAGGACCAGCCGGCCGCAGTCGAGGCAATGGTCCGATTGGGCCACGCCCAACCCGTTGATGGGCTGGAGCTCCGCTGCCGCCACAAAGACGGTTCCTATCGCCGGGTGTCCTGGACGGCGGCGGCCAGCGAGGAAAAATTGTATGCCGTCGGCCGGATGGCGGCGCCGAAACAGGGAGACCTCGCAGCCGCGCAGGAGTGCCGCGAGCAGGCCACCGACGCAGTAGCCCGTTTCGCGGGGATCGTCGGGCACGACTACAACAACCTGCTGCAGGGCATCGCCGGCTCGCTGGAACTGGTGCGCATGCTCATCAAGCTGGGCCGCGCGGAGGAAACGGAAAAATTCATCGCCGCAGCCGAATCCTCGATAAAACGCGCCGCGGGCCTGGGCGAGCGCCTCCACGACTTCTCGAGCCGCGGCGGGGCCGCGCCCAGCCCGGTCGACGTGAATGCGCTCATCGATTCGATGCAGGACCTGCTGCGCAGTTCGCTGCCCGGCTCCGTGACCCTCGATGTCGTGCCTGCAACCGATGCGTCAAAGGTGCTGTGCGATGCCAGGCAACTCGAAAAAGCCATTCTCAACCTGGTCAGCAATGCGCGCGACGCGATGCCGGACGGCGGGAAGATCGTCATCGAAACCCGCAACATCGCCGTGGATGGCGAGGATGCTGCCCGCATGGACGCGATGGCGCCGGGGCAATACCTTTGTATTGAAGTGACCGACCAGGGAACGGGGATGAACGAAGCTGCCTTGCGGCAGGCCTTCGACCCGCTGTTCACCACCAAGCGCACCGGGCTGGTGGGCGGCCTCGGCCTCGCGACGGTCTACCGGTTCGCCCGCCGCGCGCTCGGCGGCGTCCGGATCCGCAGCGACGTCGGTGCCGGCACCAGTGTCAGGCTCTGCCTGCCGCAACACGGCGGCGGCTGAAGCCGGCTTCGAAAAATTTTTCCGGCGTTCGATGCCGTCAAGCAGGCGGCCAGGGCCGCGAGCCCAGGGCGAGGATGAACAGCGCCGAAGCCCCGAGCGCGGCAATCGTCCGGACGTGGTTCCAGAACGTCCACGAACTCAGGTAATCGCGCCATAGCGTTTCCGCCTGGGCACTGGCCGGATCGACCGCGGCCAGCGCATTGTTCCTGGGCACGTTGCAGGCCATCGTGACGCCGAAAGTCCCCGCGACGTACAGCACGCCGCCGCCGAAGAGGTACGAGGCGGCGGGTGCGTTCCAGCCCAGGGCGGCCACGATCACGCACAGCAGTGCCGTTCCCATGAACGCCGCCATGAACCAGGGGTTGATGACGGCGAGGTTGATCGACTGCATCGCGGCGATGCCCTGTGCGGTCGGCAACTTCCCCAGGGCTTTCATCACGAAGGTGGAAAACGCGAAAAAGGCCCCGGCGATCAGGCCGCAGCCGAGGGCACACAGAAGCGTTGCAGGTTCAAGCATGAGCGTATCTCTCGTGCTGAAGTGGATCGTGGTGGGCGCCCGCGCGATTCGCGTGCCTTCACAGGCTGCCGGCAAAATTAGCCGCCGCCGGCCCTCGCAACGTCCACGGCTCCGGGCCTCGGGAGAGTCGGCGCACCAGCGATGATGCGGCGCAAAACCTGCACCCTGCGTTGCTATGCTGCCGTGGTGGACGATTTTACGGATTCTGGGTTAGATTCACGTGGTCGGCATTATTCCGCCGGGATAAAAAACAGGACGACATAAAAGCATAATAAAAGAACAACAAGAAAAACAGGCGCCTCAACGCAGGGCAATACCCGTAACACTACCGCGGCAAGCCGCGCAGGCCGGCCGTTCGACGCAAGCAGTCAAGGGAGGAGTGGGAAATGGCCGGTAACGCGACCGCCGCCGTTCGTCGGCCGGCGATGAGCAGCCTGTTGCAGCGCATCTGAACACGGTGATGGACTGGTTCCGGAACTGGCTCGACCGCCGCTCCTCGTCGTCGCCACCCAGGCCATCGCGCCGCACGGTGGCCCTCGAATCCCTGGAATCCCGGCTGCTGATGAGCGCCGACCTGATCGGCAGCGTTTCCGCCGCGGCCATTCCCGACGACGTCCTGCCCGGCGACAAGTTCAACGTTTCCGTCCTGGTGCGCAATGTGGGCACAGGCACATCGGACTACACCCCGGTCGTGCGCCTGTATGCCTCGAACACGGGCCAGGTCGACGCGCAGTCCATCGCGCTGGGCGAAAGCAATCTGGATCATCCAGACATCAGGGCGGGCAAGTCGGTGAGCGTCAACGTCACCGCCGATGCGTCGCGCATCCGCGATACCGGCAACTTCTCGCTGTTCGCCGTGGTGGATGCCACGAACAAGGTTCGCGAGTCCAACGAGAACAACAATGTTGCGGTAGCTGGCAAACCGCTGCACGTGGTCTGGAGTTTCGGCTCCGTGCCGGGGCACGGCAATACGGACTCGATCACCCTCACGGATGACTTCGGCACCCGGGTTACGTTTACGCTGACCGGGCCGGGGCGCGGCGATGTGGTTCGCGGCGAAGACGGCTTCGACCTGCACCTGACCGGCACCAACACCAACAGCGTCCTGAAAATCGCCACCTCGGGCGGACGCGGCTACACCGACCTCGGCGATGTGGCGGTGGACGGATCGCTCAAGCAGATCGAAGGGGCGAAGGCCAACCTGCTCGGCGACCTTTCGATCGGCGGCACGGTTCGCAGCATCGAGCTGCGGGACATCGAAGACGGCGCCGGCATTGCCATCGCAGGGACCGGCGTGCCGGTGAAGCTCATCGCGGACGCGGTCGTCGGCGCCAGCATTCACTCGGCATCGGCGTTCGAATCGATTTCCATCGAGGAATGGCTGCCGGGTGCGTCCGGCCGCGGCGTGATCTCCGCGCCTTCGATCGGCAAGCTCACGGTCGGCGGCGCCTTCGGCGCCGACCTCGACCTGACTGGCGCCGCCTCGGGCCCGACCCTGTCGACGGTACAGATCGACGGCCGCATCACCGGCGGGCTGTGGAACATCGGGGGTTCCGCCGGGCAGATCACCGCGAAGTCCATCGAAGCCCCATGGCAGGGAAGTTTCGAAGGCGCCGTGCAGAAGATCAGGACGGAACAGAACCTGAGCGGCACGCTGGCCACGCCTTCGATCGGAACCATCGACGTCGGCGGCAGCATGATCGGAGCGAAGCTCCTGATCGGCGCGGCGCCAGGCGGCAGTTTTGGCACGGGCAACATTGACGAACTGCGCGTAGGCGGATCGGTCACCAACAGTTCGATATTCGTCGGCGTCGATCCGGTCGATGGCATCTATGGCAACAGCAACGACGTCATCGTCGGTGGCGCGGCAAGCCGCATTCAGCAGATCTTCGTGGGCGGCAAGCTGCTCGGCACGACCAGCTTCATCGCCGGTGCGTTCCCCACGTTCGTCAGGATACACGGCCAGACCGTAAGGTCCGCGAATGTGCCGCAGTTCCACGTCATGTTGCCCGACACGATCGCACCGCAGGTTTCGATTACGCTTGCCAACGACAGCGGCGCGTCGGCGAGCGACGGGGTGACTCGCGATCCCACGCTGGCGGCAAGCGTCACGGATGCGCATTCGATCGTGAGCCTGCTCTTCGCGATCGATGACTTTTCCCCGGAGAGGCAGGTCGATATCCAGTCCTTCAGGCAAGCCGATGGCAGCCTGGTGATCGACGAGGTACTGTTTGCCTCCATGCTCGGGGGGCCGTTGGCCGACGGGGTCCATTTCGTCCAACTGACGGCCAGGGATGCCACGGGCAATAGCTCCGTCAAGAGCTTTACCTTCGTCCTGGACCGGACCGTCCCTGCCTTGTCGCAATTCGACCTTGCCCCGGAAAGCGACGGAGGTGTCCGCGGCGACCGGCTGACGGGTTCGCCGGTCGTCGCGTTCAACGGTGTCGCCGCGCCCAACCTGGCGTTCGAGCTGCTGGGGACCGGTGCATCCGGCGTCACCCATTCCGACGGCAGCTTCCGGATCGAAAACGTGGCGCTTGCCGAAGGGGAAAATCACTTCACGCTCCGCCTCACGGACTTGGCCGGAAACCAGACGGTTTCCCAGCAAGGCGTTCGCCTGGACAGCATGGCGCCCACCCTGCAGGTGTCGCTGATCCTGGATACGGGATCGAACCCGTCCGACGGCGTGACGAGCAATGCGTCGATGACCGCTTTCGCGACCGACAACGACCTGCTGGCCTCCTGGTCGGTCGGGATCGACGACGGAAGCGACTATTCCGAGTTGCTGACCGATCCGTTTCCCAGGGTCTCGTTCACGGTGGACGGCTTCCTGCTCAACCAGATCGCGGGTGGCTTCCTCGGCGATGGCAGCCATACGCTGCGCTTCACCGTCTACGACATGGCGGGGAATGCGACGATGCAGGAAATCCCGTTCGTGCTCGACCGTTCGGTGCCTCCGGGACCCCGGTTCGGGCTTGCCCCGGGCAGCGACACCGGCGTGCAGGGCGACCAAGTAACGCGCGACGACACCGTCACGCTGCAGGGCTTCACCGAAGCCAATGCGGCCCTGACGCTGTCAGGCAGCGACCGCAATACCGTTTCCGATGCCAGCGGATTCTTCAGCTTCGACGGGGTGGCGCTCGCCGAAGGGCAGAATATTTTATTCGTGCAGGCCGTGGACGTGGCCGGCAATGCATCGCAGGCCGCCAATGTGTTGTACCGCGACAGCGTGGCGCCGGAATTGAGCGTAAGGCTGGCCAACGATACCGGGACTGGCAATAGCGACGGCCGGACCCGCGATCCGTCTCTGGGCGGACAGCTCGTCGATGCGGGTAGCGTGGTGTCGCTGACCGTCTCGATCGACGGCGGGCCAGCGGTCGAATACCAGACCGCGCCCACGACAAGCACCGGCTTCTACATAGACGGCACGGTGCTTGACGGGCAAGCCGGCGGATTCCTGCTCAACGGGCCCCATACGTACCGCGTGACGGCAACCGATGCGGCCGGCAACGTAACCATTGCCGATCTCGATTTCGTCCTGGAACGCAACGGTCAGCCGCCGCTCCTGTTCGATCTCGCTCCCGAGAGCGACACCGGCATGCCAGGCGACCAGCGCACGACGGCGAGCACGGTGACGCTGGCCGGGACGGCCGATGCCGGAAACACCCTCACGCTCAACGGGGTCCCGGTTGCGCCCGCCGGGCCGGATGGTGTCTTCCGCATCGAGGGCGTGGAACTGGCATTGGGTGCCAACACATTCATGATCGAGGCGACGGGTCCGACCGGACAGGTGAGCGCATTCACCCTGACGATTTACCGGGACGAGGTCCCCGTGCAAACCGGGCTATTCCCCGATCTGGTCGTCAGCGGCATCCGGACGGAAGTCCTCCATTCCGACCCGTTCGGAACAATGCTCCGGGTGAGCTGGACGACTTCCAACGAGGGACCGGCAGCGGCGGCCGGGCGCCACGGGGCATGGGCCGAGTCCGTGCACCTCAGCTATGACGACATCCCGTGGAATGGCGACTGGTTCCTCGGCAACCTCAAGGTGACCAGCACGCTGGCGCCGGGGGCATCGGAAGAGCATTTCCTCGATGTGTTTGTCGAGTCCTGGTTTGGTCCCGGTTATCGGATCTACGTGGTGACGGACGACGAGCAGGGCATATTCGATCCCGTGACGGGGGTGTACGAATACTTCGCCAATGAAGTCGCCGAGAAGGACGTCGGCGAGTTCAACGACCTGGCCATCCAGGATGTTCCCTCTGGCATTCCGCCCGCGCCGATTGCGCCCGCGGCGCCCGGACCGCTGCCGCTGGACGGCACCGCCGTCGGCGGTTCGCTGGAGGGCGGCGGATCGATTGTCTACACTTTCGACCTTGCCGATCCGGCCCGCCTTTATTTCGATTCGCTGAGCGAGAGCCCCGGCATGGCCTGGACGCTGCGCACGGCCGGCGGCGTCGAGGTGGCGATTCGCAGCTTCGCGGCTTCGGATGCGTACGGTTTTGGCACGGCGAATCCGTTGCTGAGCCTGCTGGCCGGCGCCTACGTACTGGAAGTCAGCAATGCCTCCGCGGAAGCGGGGGACTACGGCTTCCGGTTGCTGGATCCCGATCTGGCCGCCTTCGACAATCTGGTCCTCGACGGCGGGCCGGTCTTGCGCGAAACCCTGGAGCGCGGCAACTGGACCGACATCTACCAGTTCGAGGCCACGGCGGGGACGCGCTATGTGGCGGGCGGGCCCAACGACTGGGCAGTCGACGGCGGCTTGTTCTGGCGCCTGTTCGATCCGGACGGCAACCAAATCTGGACGGGCACGACCTCGCCCAGCAACGAGCAGGCCTTTGCGAACACGGGCACTTACACGCTGCTGGTGGAAGGGCGGGTGGGACGCACGGACGCCCAGCAATACAACGCTTACGTCTTTACGCCGCAGGACCGGGAAATTGCCCTGACCACCGGACAGCGCATCCAGGGATTCCTCGATTCGCCGGGGCAGGTCAATACGTATCGCTTCACGCTGGAGGAAGCGACGGTCGCGTTTTTCGACGGTTACCTCGAATCGAACGGACCGTACTTCAGCTGGACGCTGCAAGGCCCCGGCGGCATCGTGGAAACCGGCAGCACGCGCTCCGATACCACGGATGCCGGCGGCAATCCCCGGCTGCTGAACCTCACGGCGGGGGAGTATTCGCTGACCATTGAGGGCTTCGACAACGCGGCGGGCTGGTACAACTTCGCGCTGTTCGACCTGGTGCACGACGCGGGCACGCCGCTTTCTCTCGGCCAGCCGGCGATCGACACGCTCCTGCCCGGATTCAACTCGACGCTTTATCGCTTCGGTGGCGCGGCCGGCCAGCAGGTGACGATCGATCTGAACACCATGGACCCGGATTGGATCAGCTACGATCCGGTGCACTGGCTGGTGGTCGACGGAACGGGGAACGTCGTTGCGCAGGGCCAGGCGGGAACACCGGCCCAGGCGACGCTCGGGGAGGCGGGAAGCTACGCCTTGCTGATCCAGGCCCACCAGTTCAACTGGTACCCCGTTCAGTACAGTGTTGCGGTGACGCCTGCGGGCCAGGCGCCCGGGGTCGTGATCGGCCTGGACCCGGGAAGCGATACGGGAATCATCGGCGACCAGCGCACGGAAAACAGCATGGTGAACCTGGCCGGAACGGCGGCGCCCAATTCGCAGGTCACTCTGGCGTTCCTCGGATTGACGACAACCGCCGACGACACGGGGACATTCCTCTTCGAGAATGTCTTCCTGCAGTTCGGCGCCAATCCGTTCATCGCGCATGCGGTGGACACGGCAGGCAATGAATCCGTCGCCGGCGCCCGGATCGTCATGGAATTTCCGCCTACGTTCAGCCAGGTGGACCTGGTTGCAAGCAATGTGGTGAGCCAGGTCATGGATGACGGTTTCGGCAACTTGTCCGTGCTGGTGAACTGGACCACGACGAACCAGGGGACGACCTTCGCGGCCGGAGGGCCGGGCTTCTGGAACGAATCGGTCTATTACTCGATGACGGACGACCAGCCCTTCAGCGGGGACGACATCCTGATCGGAAGCATCTCGATCGTATTCCCCCTTGATCCGGGATTCAGCCAGAACAATTCGGCCTTTGCCGCTGCACCGGCCCTGACGCCGGGCGGCCGTTTTTATGTCGTCGTCGACGACGGCAACCTGGTGCTCGAAACGCCGGAAGGAGAACTCAACAACATAACCATGCAAGCGTAAGCATTCCCCGCTGGACACAGGGAAGGACATGGGGCAAGTGGATTTCAGTGTCACGTTGAGCTGACATACAACGGTTGGTTCGGGGAAGGGGCCTGCGATTTTCGCAGGCCTTTTTTTTGACGCGCCGGAGATCGGCAAGAATCCGCAAGGGTGCTGCTTTACCCTTCCTCTTTTCTGATTCGAAGACCGGCATGGGCGAAGCTCGGTAACCCGGGAGGCGGGGATGGCCGAAAGGGTGTTCCTTTTCTCTTTCCTCTTTTCTCTCTTTCTTCTGCGTCCTCCCGCAATCAATTGCATAATAGCGCCGACCCGCACCTCCCCCAGAAACGGCACCATGAGTTCTCCCATGCTCGATTCCCTGCGCGGCTGGTTTCACCCCGACCGCTGGCAACAATCGCCCGCGGCCGGTTACACGCTCGCGATCGCATTCACGATCCTGGCCCTCTGGTCCCGCAGCTGGTTCCAGCCCTACATCGGCAGCAATGTTCCCTTCTCTACGTTTTTTGCCGCGGTCGCGCTGACAGCGTGGTTCGGCGGCTACGGTCCCTGCATTCTGGCCGTCATCCTCGGCGCGTTATGCTCCTGGTACTTCGTGCTGGAGCCGGTGAACGCGTTCAAGATTCTGCGGCATCATCAGTTGATGGGGCTTAGTGTCTTTGTGCTCACCGGCTTCATCATCGCCGCGTTCAGCGGCCGCATGCGCCAGGCGCTGGACGCGATGTACCTGGCCAAGCTGGAGAGCGAAGGGCGCGCGATCGACGCCCAGCGTTCGCAGCAAATCCTCGATACGCTGCTGGAGAACGTGCCCGAGGGCATCACCATGGCAGGCGGCCCGCCCGAATACCGCATCGTTGCGCAGAGCCGCTTCGCCCAGATGGCGATCGGACCCGCGGCGGACCGCCTGATCGGCATACCCGCGGGAGAGCACGCCGCCGGCGCCGGGCTGCTCATGGCCGATGGCGCCGTGCCTAAAAAAGAGCAGGTGCCCCTCTATCGCGCAACCCGTCACGGCGAAAGCATTCACAACGAATCCTGGGCGATGCGCCGCGGCGACGGCACGCTGATGCATATTCTGGTGACGACCGTACCGGTGCGGGATTCCGGCGGGACGATCATCGGCGGCATCGGCTGCTGGCGCGATGTGACCAATGAGAAACTCGCGGAACAGGAGCGCCAGCGCCTGCTGGACAGCGAGCGCGCGGCGCGGCTGGAAGCCGAGCGCAATGCGCGGGTGAAGGATGAGTTCCTGGCGACGCTGTCGCACGAGCTGCGTACGCCGCTCAACGCCATCGTCGGCTGGATGCATATCCTCAAGGCGCGCCCGCCGACCGAGGACGTGATCAGGCAGGCAGTCGCGGCCATTGAACGCAACAGCCGCGCGCAGATGCAGTTGATCGAAGACCTGCTCGACATGAGCCGGATCGTCTCGGGCAAGTTCCGCCTCGAGGTGCAGACGCTGGACCTCGTGCCGCTGATCCGGGCCGCAATAGAGTCTCTGCAGCCGGCGGCCGATGCAAAGGAAATCCGCCTGCAATCGGTGCTGGATTCGGACCCGGGCCCCATCAAGGGCGACCCGAACCGGCTGCAGCAGGTGGTATGGAACCTGTTGTCCAACGCGGTCAAGTTCACGCCGAAGGGCGGCCGCATCCAGATCCACCTGGAGCGCGTGGGCTCCCATGTCGAGCTCAGCGTCAGCGATTCCGGCGTCGGCATGAGCGCGGAGTTCCTGCCCCACGTGTTCGAACGCTTTCGCCAGCAGGACGGCTCGACGACGCGCTCGCAGGGCGGCCTCGGCCTGGGACTGGCGATCGTCAAGCAACTGGTCGAACACCATGGTGGGGCGGTGGAGGCGCGGAGCGCCGGGCCGGGGCTGGGCTCGACGTTCGTGGTGAAGCTGCCCGTGGCGATGGCCGGCGTCCGTGTCGCGGAGGCCGAAAGCAGCCCGATCGCCGATATTGCCGACATCTCGCTCGAAGGCATGCTGATCCTGGCGGTGGACGATGACGCCGATTCCTGCGCCGTGTTGAGGCGCATCCTCGAAGAGCGCCATGCGCGCGTCGAAATCGCCAGTTCGGCCGGCGAGGCCCTGGAAAAGCTGCAGCGCATCCAGCCCGACCTGATCATCAGCGACATCGGCATGCCGGAGCGCGATGGCTACGCCTTCGTCTCGGACGTGCGCGAATCGTTGGACCCGCGCCTGCGCCAGGTGCCCATCGTCGCCCTAACTGCCTTCGCGCGGCCGGAAGACCGCATCCGCGCCTTGCAGTCCGGCTACAACATGCACGTCACCAAGCCGGTCAATCCGCTCGAACTCCTGACCGTCATCACCCGCGTCCGCCGGTCTGTCTAGGTCTTAACTTCAAAGGCGCGGAGGACGCGGTGCGTCCTCTGCGCCTCTGCGGTGCGGGGTCAATCAGACTAGTGGTTCTCGGTCAGTGTGTAACGCGTGACTCGCTCGCGCGCCCGGGTTTTTTGCGTTGTGGCAGCTGTCGGCCTTCCGCGAATACTTCGACCATCTTGCGGGTAAAGGCCGGCAGGTCGGCCGGCTTGCGGCTGGAGACCAGGCCGTTGTCCGCCACGACTTCGCGGTCGACCCATTTCGCGCCGGCATTCAGGAGGTCTTGCCGCAACGACGGCCAGGACGTGATGCTGCGGCCGCGCACGGCATCGGCATCGATCAGCGTCCAGGGTCCGTGGCAGATGGCGGCGATCGGCTTGCCGGCGTCGACGAAGCCCTTGACGAATTCCACCGCCTTCGGCTGCATGCGCAGCTGGTCGGGATTCACCACACCGCCGGGCAGTACGAGTGCGTCGAAATCGTCGCTGTTGGCCGCGTCAAGCGAAACGTCCACCCTGAAGCGGTCGCCCTTGTCGAAATGGATCCAGCCCTGCACTTCGTTCTTGCGGGGCGACACGATCATCGACCTGGCGCCGGCATCGCGCAGGGCGCGTCGGGGTTCGACCAGTTCGGATTGCTCGAAGCCGTCCGTAACCAGCACGGCGACTTTCATTCCATCTAGCGTGGCCATGGGCCGGCTCCTTTCAAGTATAGGATCGGCGGCGGTCCTGGGTCGCCGTCCGCCGTTCGGGTTCGGCGCCGCGATTGCCCTCGTTCCGGGGCAGGCCGTTCGCGTCGCCATGATGGCGTGCTGCTTTCGGACGCTTCGCATCCATTTCACGCGGATTGCGGCGGTCGTTGCCGAACTGCGGGGCGCGCGGCCGCTTCTGCCGGTGGGCAGCTTCGCCCTCGTTCGGGTTGTTGGCTCGCGTCGAGCCCGGCGAATCGCCCTCGGTCTGGTTCGGAGAGGGTTCGAATTTATTCATGTCGGCCTCCGGTCGTTGTAGTGAAAACACGCTGTCCTTGTCGCGTGCTCGTGACGGGGACGTCCGGAAAACTTGACTGCGGCGGCTGACTCTGGACGGTACAGCGCCGGCAGCGCAAACCTTGCTGTTTCCGGACGTCTTACTGGTTCGACAGGTTTAGGGGGCTAAGTTCCGGCGGATTTGGTCGGCGATTGGAGACAAAAGGCGCGAGGCAGAGAAGAGAGAAGAGAGACGAGAGAAAAGAGAAAAGAGAAAAGAGAAAAGGGGAAAGGGATACCACTTACCAATCACAATCACCAATCATCAGTCACGCACATCGCGCAGGGGCAAAGCGGACCTTGCGGCCCCTTGGGCCGCGAGAAAAGCGGGTGCCGCGCCGGCTAGATTTCCTGGCCGGTGGTATGCAGCAGGCAGTCGTGAATGAAGGCGGCTTCGTGCTCTTCCGGTTTTTTCGGCTCGTCGAACACCTTCGCAGCGCTTTCGCTCAGGAGGACTTCGTCGGAATCGTCCTGGACGAACCAGCGCAACTCAGGGGGGAAGGCACGAATGACCAGCAGGTCTTCCTCCAGCTTGCCGAGGAAGAACTCGCGGGTGACACCGTTTTCGCGGGCGAGCGCCGCATTACGGATGAACTCGCCGCCCTCGCTGCATTCGGCGAGGGAGATGTTGCGGGCCGCGGCCTCGGCGACCCAGGTGAAGCTCACGGCAACAAGGCCGACTGCGACTGCAAGGCTTCGGATCATTTTTGATCTCCTGTAGCCCCCGGTTGACCCTCGCGCCGCCGCAAGTCTTGGGCAGGACTGAAAGCTTGTTCTTGACTCGCCGGTTCGCGTGGTGCCTGCCTGATTGGATTGTAAAGCCCCGAATTCGTTCTGTTAAACTGGTTTTGCAATGATGCATTGCACATTCCTGTGCCATCACCCCGAGCGAAACTGCCATGACAACGAGATTGCCGCTGGTCATATCCATCGCCGCCGCCCTGCTGCCGGCGCCGGCCGCCCATGCCGATCGCATCACGCGGATGGACAAGCCCGAGCTTTGCGTCTACGTCGCCAGGCTGGAAGTGGCGGCCTATCATTTTTTCGAGCAGGGCAAAGCGCGGGAAGACGTCATTCTCCACTGGCATGGCGACGAGACCGAGAACGAGATCGCCTTCGTCAACAAGACCGTCGACGAGGCCTACGCCTGGCTGGCGAGCTGGAAAGAAAGCAGCAACTCGATGCTGTCCGCGCAATCCTTCGGCGACATGATCTACCAGGCCTGCATGACGGGTAAGCCGCTCTGATGCGGGTGGTTCCCGGCCTGCTGCTCCTGCTGCTGGCCTGTTCCGCGCTCGCGCAAAAGGATGCCGCCGAGAAGGTGCAGGAGGGCAACGTAAATAACTGGATCGAGTATTACAAGAGGCAGCGGGAGTCCGCCGCCACGCCGTCGGTTGGCGTGGCGGAAGAGAAGAGAGACGAGAGGAAAGAGAAGAGAGACGAGAGAAAAGAGAAAAGAGAAAAGGGAAGAGATTGACCCCAAGGTTCAAGGGGAGCGCCGGAATTGACCCGGCTCTTTCTTTGCCGCCTGTTGGCGTGGCGGAAGAGAAGAGAGAGAAGAGAGACGAGAGAAAAGAGAAAAGAGAAAAGAGAAAAGGGAAGAGATTGACCCCAAGGTTCAAGGCGAACGCCGGAATTGACCCGGCTCTTTCTTTTCTCTTTTCTCTCGTCTCTCCTCTCTGTTTTTTCGCCGGCCAGGCGAAAAAAAGGGTGCGCATGGCGCACCCGTAAATAAGTCGCGGCCCCTGAAAAGGGAGGAGAGAAGGGCCGCGGCCTTGGAGAGATTCAGGTATTGCAGGTGGCGTCGATGATGCCGGCGACCAGCGGATCGGCCGGATCCTGGTAGAGCGCGGGCTTGGCGACCTGGCCGGTCCAGACGGTGGCGCCGGTTCCGACTTCCCCCGCCGTCATGGTCCAGGCTTCGAAGCCCAGGCTGCGGTCTTCGCAGCTCACGGCGTAGTGCAGGATTTCGGATTTATGCGGATATGCCGTATCTCCGATGGTTTGTACCGTGCTGTAGCTGCGCAGGACACGGGCCGTTTTCAGGCCGCCTTCCTCGCGGATGCTGCTGCGATCGACGAATACGATCTGGTCCGCCTCATGGGCAACCAGGCTCCAGTCGCCGGCGAACGAGGTGGCGGCAGCCAGGGCCAGGATACCGGCGACCAACCATTTGGCGGCATTGAGGAAAAATGCAGCGACTACGAATCTGAGAGCGTTCATTGGGATTCCTTTCCTAAGCTGAATTCGGGGCGCAACGCTGTTTTGTTGCATGGCAGCAAAGGTATGCCGATCGAAGCCAAACAGGAAGACAGGCAGTTCGCATATCATTCATGCCGCCAGGGCATGAAAGGGGAGTGGGATGGACCGCCTGACCGCAATGGAAGTGTTCGTGCGCATCGTCGAAACCGGCAGTTTTTCCGCCGTGGCGCGCGAAATGGGCATGACCCAGCCGACGGTAAGCAAGCAACTCACCGCGCTGGAAAAGCAGCTCAGGACCCGGCTGCTGAATCGCAGCACGCGCCAGCTCTCGCTGACCGAAGCCGGTTCCGCCTACTACGAAAGCTCGAAGCGCATCATCGACACCGTGCACGAAGCGGAAGGCAACCTCGGCCTGCTGCAGACGCAGCTCACCGGCGTGCTGCGCGTCAACACGTCGATCGGCCTCGGCCAGGTTTATCTCGGGCCGCTACTGCTGAAGTTCCAGGAAACGCATCCCGGGCTGTCGCTCGATGTGTCGTACTCCGACCGCTTCGTCGACCTGGTGGAAGAGGGCATCGACGTCGCCATCCGCATCGGCAAGCTCAACGACTCCACGCTGGCGGCGCGCCGCATCGGCAGCTCGCTGCGCTGCGTGATCGCCACGCCGGCGTATCTGCAGCAGCACGGCACGCCGAAGGTCCCGCAGGATCTCGTCAACCACAACTGCCTGCTCTACGCGTATCTCTCCAGCGGCAATGAATGGACATTCAACAGCAAGGACGGCGAGATCCGCGTCAAGGTGTCGGGCAACTTCCGCTCCAACAACGGCGAGGCGATCCGCCAGGCGGTGTTCGCCAACCTCGGCATCGCCGTATCGCCCGACTGGCTGATCCTGCGGGAACTGGAAGAGGGGCGTCTGATCGACATCCTGGCGGACTACGCGCCGGCGCCCGCGGAGATCAACGCCGTCTATCCGTCGGCGCGCCACGTGTCGGCCAAGGTCCGCGCCTTTACCGAATTCGTCCGCGCGGAATTCCAGAAAATCCCGGCGCTGCGGATCCGGTAGGGTCCGCCGGCCGGCGCTAGTGCACGGTGGCGCTGTTCCTCTGGCTCAGCGCCTGCGCAAGATCGGTGATGTCTACCGGCTTGACCAGGTGCAGGTCGAAACCCGCTGCCCGGGACCGCATGCGATCTTCCTGCTTGCCCCATCCCGTGACGGCAACAATTCGCATTGGTTGGGGCTGCTCGATCTGGCGCAGGCGCCGCGCTACTTCGTAACCGTCCATGCCGGGCATGCCGATGTCCAGGAGGACGATGTCGGGATGGAACTCCGCGGCCAGCCGCAGCGCGCCCGAACCGTCATACGCGACACTGGTTTGATGTCCCAGCGACTGCAGCAGCAGGATCAGCGAGGTGGCGGCATCGACGTTGTCGTCCACCACGAGTATCCGCCGGGAAGCGGTGGGCGGGGCCGGGTTTGACGTCGGCGCTGCGGCTATCGCTGCCAGTGCGTCAGGCGATTTATGCGCCGCCAGTGCCGGTATCCGTACGGTGAATTCGCTGCCCTTGTTTTCCCCGTCGCTGCGGGCCTCGAGAATGCCGCCGTGCAGTTCGGCCAGCCTGCGCGCCAGGGCCAGGCCGATGCCCAGTCCACCGCCGCCGCCCCGTCGCTCCGGCGCCCGGCCTTGCACGAACATGCCGAAAATCCTTTCCAGCATCTGCGGTTCGATCCCGCGACCGGTATCGCGAACCTTCACGGTGACCGAGCTCTTTTCCAGCGCCGCCGCGACCGTGATCCGTCCCCCGGGAGGGGTGTAGCGCGCGGCGTTGTTCAGGAGATTGGTGAGGAGCTGCGTCAGCCGGTGAACATCGCCCTGCACGAGCAGCGGCGCCGCGGGCAGGTCGGCCTCCAGGGTGTGCCGGCCGGCCTCGATCAGCGGGCCCGCCGTCTCGATGGCGCGGCGCACGGCCTCATTCATGTCGACCGGCACGCGCTCGATGTCGAGCATGCCGCGGCTGATGCGCGAAATGTCGATCATGTCGTCCGCGATGCGTGCCAGCTGCGCGCTCTGCCGGTCGATGACCTGGCGCATTTTCTCGTAGGTCGGATCGCCGGGGGTCAGCTTGCCCATGACCTGCACCGCGGAGCGGATGGGGGCAATCGGATTTCGCAGTTCGTGGGCGAGCACGGCCATGAACTCGTTTACGTTCTTGGTGGCCAGCTCGAGTTGCTGCAGATGCCGGCGCTGCGAGAGGTCCTGCGTCACCTTGGCGAATCCGCGCAGGCGGCCCTCCGCGTCGTGCAGCGCGGTGAGGATGACCCTTGCCCAGAACCGCTCGCCGTTCTTGCGGACGCGCCAGCCTTCGTCCTCGGCCCTGCCGGTGCGGCGCGACGTCGCGAGCTGTTCCGAGGGTTTGCCGCTGTCGAGGTCTTCAGTGATGTAGAACATGGAAAAATGCTTGCCGATGATCTCTTCCCGGCCGTAGCCCTTGATGCGCTCCGCTCCGACATTCCAGCTCGTCACGATGCCCTCCGGATCCAGCATGAACACCGCGTAGTCGGTGACCCCTTCGATCAGCAGCCGGAAGCGCTCCTCGCTCTGGCGCAAAGCCTCTTCGTGCATCCTGCGTTCGGTCAGGTCGCGCGTGATCTTGGAGAAACCGATCAGCTTGCCGGCGTCGTCGTGCAAGGCGGTGATGACGACGTTGGCCCAGAAGCGGGAGCCATCCTTGCGGACGCGCCAGCCTTCGTCTTCGAAGCGGCCCTCAGCGGTGGCCAGTTTGAGTTCCTGCGCCGGCCAGCCGCTGTTGACGGCTTCGGCGGTGTAAAAGATGGAAAAGTGGCGGCCGATGATCTCGTCGGCCGCATAGCCCTTGATGCGCTCGGCACCCAGGTTCCATGTCCTGATCCGCCCGTCCGGGTGAAGGACGAAGAGGGCATAATCCTTCGCCTGGTCGACGAGGGCCTTGTAGATCAGCGGGTCGACCATGGTCTCAGTGGCCTTCGTAGCCTTCCAGCCGCGCGTTGTCCTTGCACTCGCTCAGGCTGTCGAACGAAGTTTTGGACTCCAATGCCAGGTTCCCCGTCTGCGTGTACGCGCGCCATGTCCAGGTGATCGCTCCGTCGAGCGGCCGCTCGGTCGGAATGAATTCCCAGCGAAAGGGCAGGCGGATGCCGTCTGTCGGCGACACGTCGGTCGTTCCTGGAGGAAAAGCCGTATGAAAGCATATTTGTATGTCGGACGCCCGGCATTGGTATGGGCCACACGGCTCCGGAAGGTTGGAAAGGTGTTTATGCGAATTGGTTGCATCGCGTTTAGCACTTGAACTATTGCGGCACGGTAATCGCCGCGTTCCGATCATGATCCCGCCGAAAATTCCGCCCGCCGGCAATCCGGTCCGGCGAGTGTTGTTTGCATGTCGCCGGGATAATTTTGCGCCCGTTTTGCGGGCGGAAATTTCCGCCAAGCCCATGATCTTAAAAAATAAAAGGGCGAACCTATCACTTTGATAGATTTGACAGACCTGGCGCATCGCGAGGAAAGTGTCCGCAAAGGCGCGCGCACGGCGCCGTTCTCAAAATAAAAGAAAAAGCGATGCTGGAAAAAGGAATCCGCGATTGGAGCCGCAAGCGATGCAGTCGCTTGAACCGGAGCGGCTGTCCGAATGCAGGGGAGGCGGGGCGCGGCGGGATGCGCCCGACGGCGACGCACGGGACAGGGCGCGGGGTACGCTCGTTCCGCGTTGCCGCGTGCCCCACGCGCTTCGGACTT